>JAEWZE010000086.1 GCA_023395465.1 Pseudomonadota bacterium | reverse complement strand
CTGATCGCGTCGGAAAACTACGCCAGCCCGCGGGTGATGGAGGCGCAGGGCAGCCAGCTGACCAACAAGTACGCCGAAGGCTACCCGGGCAAGCGCTACTACGGCGGTTGCGAATACGTCGACGTGGCGGAGCAGCTCGCCATCGACCGGCTCAAGGCGCTGTTCGGCGCCGACTACGGCAACGTGCAGCCGCATTCGGGCTCGCAGGCCAACCAGGCGGTGTACTTCGCGCTGCTGCAGCCCGGCGACACCATTCTCGGGATGTCGCTGGCGCACGGTGGCCATCTCACCCACGGCGCCAAGGTCAACGCCTCGGGCAAGCTGTTCAACGCGGTGCAGTACGGCGTGAACGACGCCGGCCTGATCGACTACGACCAGGTCGAGAAGCTGGCGCTCGAGCACAGGCCGAAGATGGTGGTCGCCGGCTTCAGCGCCTATTCGCAGAAGATCGACTGGGCGCGTTTCCGCGCCATCGCCGACAAGGTCGGCGCGCTGCTTTTCGTCGACATGGCGCACGTGGCCGGCCTGGTCGCCGCGGGCGTGTATCCCAACCCGGTGCCGCATGCGCACGTGGTCACCTCGACTACGCACAAGACCCTGCGCGGCCCGCGCGGCGGCATCATCGTCGCCTCGAAGGAGGGCGCCGGCGAGCAGTTCGACGAGATCACCAAGAAGCTGCAGTCGATCGTGTTCCCCGGCATCCAGGGCGGGCCGCTGATGCACGTCATCGCCGCCAAGGCCGTCGCCTTCAAGGAGGCGCTGGAGCCGGAGTTCAAGGCCTACCAGGCGCAGGTCGTCAGGAACGCGCAGGCGATGGCCCGGACAATCATCGAGCGTGGCTACAAGATCGTCTCCGGCGGCACCGAGAACCACCTGATGCTGGTCGACATGATCGGCAAGCCGATCACCGGCAAGGCGGCCGAGGAAGCGCTGGGCAAGGCGCACATCACGGTCAACAAGAACGCGGTCCCCAACGATCCGCAGAAGCCCTTCGTCACTTCGGGCCTGCGCATCGGTACGCCGGCGGTCACCACCCGCGGCTATGGCGAGCAGGACTGCATCGACCTGGCCAACTGGATCTGCGACGTGCTCGACGCGCCGCAGGACGAGGCGGTGCTGGCACGCGTGCGCGACAGCGTCACGCGGCAGTGCCGGCAGTTCCCGGTCTATGGTTGAGATGCGGGGATCCGGGATTCCGTATCCGGGACGCGAAGCAGCGCCCCGGGTCACGGCTTTTCCGAATCCCCAATCACTAATGTCCAGTCCCGAAGCCTGATGCATTGCCCCTTCTGCCAGCACCAGGACACCAAGGTCATCGATTCGCGCGCGTCCGACGACGGCGCGACGATCCGGCGCCGGCGCGAGTGCGAGGCCTGCGGCGAACGCTTCAGCACGCTCGAGACCATCGAGCTCAAGCTGCCAGCCATCATCAAGGACGACGGCCGGCGCGAGCCGTTCGATGCGCGCAAGCTGCGCACCAGCATGGACCGCGCGCTGCACAAGCGGCCAGTGTCGGAAGAACAGGTCGAGGCGGCGGTGCGCGCGGTCGTGCACCAGCTGCGCATGACCACCGAACGCGAACTGCCGTCGCGCCGCGTGGGCGAGTTCGTGATCGCCGAACTGCGCAAGCTCGACCACGTCGGTTTCGTGCGCTTCGCCTCGGTGTACCGCTCGTTCGAGGACATCACTGACTTCCGCGAGGAGCTCGACCGGCTCGAGCGCGAGCTGCCCGGTGAAGGCCAGCTGCCCCTGCTCGGCGGCGGCGACGTGGTGCCGTTCGGCAAGCCCGGCGGCAAGGGCCGCAAGCGTTGATGCGACGCTCGCGGCCGGGCCGCGGATCCGCAGGGAGCCGGGCGTGCCCGGGCGAAGCGCGACGCGGGGCGTCGCCGCATCCATCCGTGACGACACAAGGCGGCTTGCATGACTGATTTCAGCGCGACCGACCACGCGATGATGGCGCGCGCGCTGCGCCTGGCCGAACGTGGTGCGTGGACCACCAAACCCAATCCGATGGTCGGCTGCGTGATCGCGCAGGGCGACGAGGTGCTGGGCGAAGGCTGGCACGAACGCCATGGCGGACCGCATGCCGAGGTGGCGGCGCTGCAGGCGGTTGGCGCGCGCGCGCGCGGCGCCACGGCCTACGTCACGCTCGAGCCCTGCAACCACACCGGCCGCACCGGGCCGTGCGCGACCGCGCTGATCGACGCCGGCGTGGCGCGCGTGGTGGCGGCGATGCGCGACCCCTTTCCGCAGGTGGACGGCGCGGGGTTCGCCCGCCTGCGCGAGGCGGGCATCGCGGTCGAGGCAGGCCTGATGGAAGCGCAGGCGCGCGCGCTCAACGTCGGTTTCCTCTCGCGCGTGGAGCGCGGGCGCCCTTGGGTGCGGGTCAAGCTGGCCTGCAGCCTGGACGGCCGCACGGCCATGGCCAGCGGCGAGTCGAAGTGGATCACCGGCGAGGCCGCGCGCGCGGACGTGATGCGCTGGCGCGCGCGTGCCGGCGCGATCCTCACCGGCGCCGGCACGGTACTGGCGGACAATCCCTCGCTGACGGTGCGCCTGGACGAGGTACGCGAATTCGTGCCGCCGCTGCGCGTGGTGCTCGATCCGGGCCTGGCCACGGTGGCGCGCGGGCGGGTGCGCGAAGGCGATGCGCCGACCCTGTACCTGCACGCGCCGGACGTCAAGCCGCCGCGCGACCTGGTGGCCGACCGCGCACCGGTCGCGGTGAAGGCCGGCGTGTTCGACCTGGCGGCCGTACTGGCGCTGCTGGCGCAACGCGGGATCAACGAGGTCCACGTGGAGACGGGCGCCACCCTCGCCGGCGCCCTGCTCAAGGCCGGGCTGGTGGACGAACTGCTGCTGTACGTCGCGCCGGTGCTGCTGGGCGACACCGCGCGTCCGCTGTTCGGCGGGCTGGGCTTCACCGAGATGGCGCAGACCCTGCACATGCGCACCCTCGACAGCCGCCGCGTCGGCGACGACCTGCGGCTGCTGCTGCGCCCGGCCGGCACCTGAGGCGGGCAGCGGATGCGCACCGCGCGCCGCGCGCCGGGCAGGCCCGCTCCGGGCAAGGCGGAGGCATGAGCCGAGCGGACTTCAAGGACCATTTCTCCGCGGTCGCGCAGGACTATGCGCGGGCGCGTCCCGGCTATCCGGAGGCGCTGTTCGACTGGATCGCCGCGCAGGCACCGGCCCGCGACCTGGCCTGGGAGGCGGGCTGCGGCAGCGGGCAGGCCTCGCGCGGGCTGGCGGCGCGCTTCGCGGCAGTGCACGCCAGCGACGCCAGCGCCAGGCAGATCGCACAGGCCAGCGCGCCCGCCAACGTCCACTTCGCGATCGAGCCCGCCGAGCACTGCAGCCTGGCCGATGCCAGCGCGGACGTGGCCTGCGTGGCGCAGGCCATGCACTGGTTCGACACGCCCGCGTTCTTCGCCGAGTGCACGCGCGTGCTGCGACCCGGCGGACTGCTGGTGGCCTGGAGCTACGACGGCCTGCGCGTGCCGGAACCGGTGGCCGGGGCCGTGGCCGCGTTCTCGCGCGAGATCCTGCCCTGGTGGCCGGAAGAACGCGGCCTGGTGGGCGCGGCCTATGCCGGCTTCGACTGGCCGTTCGACGCGGTCGAGGCGCCTGCCTTTCCGCTCGAAGCCGACTGGCCACTGGCGCGGCTGCTGGGCTACTTCTCCAGCTACTCGGCGACGCGCCGCATGCGCGCGGCGACCGGGATCGACCCGGTGGCGGCGCATGCGCCGGCCATCGCGCGGGCCTGGGGCGATCCGGACGCCACGCGGCGGCTGCAGTGGCCGCTGTTCGTGCATGCCAGGAGGAAGCGATGACCGCCTGGGGGATCATCGGCTGCGGCGACGTCACCGAGGTCAAGAGCGGCCCGGCCCTGCAGCAGGCGCGAGGCTCCTCGCTGGTGGCGGTGATGCGCCGCGACGGGGGCCGCGCGCAGGACTACGCGCGCCGCCATGGCGTGCCGCGCTGGTACGACGATGCCGATGCGCTGATCGGCGATCCGGGGGTGGAGGCGGTGTATGTCGCCACGCCGCCTTCGACCCACGCCCGCTACGCGATCGCGGTGATGCGCGCCGGCAAGCCGGCGTATGTCGAGAAGCCGATGGCGCTGGATGCGACCGAATGCGAGGCGATGCTGGAGGTCAGCCGCGAGACGGGCATGCCGCTGTTCGTGGCCTATTACCGGCGCGCGCTGCCGCGCTTCGCGAAGGTGCGCGAACTGCTGGCCGCGGACGCGATCGGCCGGCCGCGGCAGGTGCGGGTGTGCCTGACGCGCACGCCCGATCCGCGCCTGGCCGATCCGGCGGCGCCGCCCTGGCGCGTGCGCCCGGACATCGCTGGCGGCGGCCTGTTCGTCGACCTGGGCAGCCACACGCTCGACCTGCTCGATCACCTGTTCGGCCCGCTGCTCGGGGTGTCTGGCGAAGCGTCCTCCGCCGGCCTGTACCCGGCCGAAGACACCGTGTCGATGCGGTTCGGGTTCGCCACTGGCGTGGAAGGGCAGGGCGAGTGGTGCTTCCGCGGCCAGGCGCGGCGCGATTGCGTGGAGATCCTTGGCGACGCCGGCACCCTGCGCTTCGCCACCTTCGACGAGGTGCCGGTCGAACTCGAACGCGCCGATGGCACGCAGCGTTTCAGCATCGCCAATCCGCGCCATATCCAGCTGCCGCTGGTGGAAACGCTGGTGGCGCAGCTGCGTGGGGAAGGCGTCTGTCCCTCGACCGGCGAGTCCGCCGCGCGCACCACGCGGGTCATCGACACGGTGCTGGCGGGCTTCCGCGAGACGGCGGCGCAGCGGGCGACCCGGCCGGCGCTGCGGTAGAATGCGCGGGCCGGCGCAGGCCGGCACTCACCAATGCAGATGTCTTCAGGGCGGGGTGCAAGTCCCCACCGGCGGTAGGCGGAACGTCGCGGTCGCGACGCATCCGCGAGCCCGCGAGCGCCCGCATGCTGTTGCGCATGCGGGGTCAGCAGACCCGGTCCGAATCCGGGGCCGACGGTCATAGTCCGGATGAAAGAAGACCACCGCGCGCGGCCGTGCCGTGCGTGGCCCGCCCTTTGGGCGTTTGCCGCCATTGCGGGAAACGGACCATGTTCACGGGATTGATCCAGGGAGTCGGCACGCTGGCCTCGCGCCAGGCGCGCGGTGCCGATGCGCGCCTGCGCGTCGGCTTCGGCACGCTGGCCGCCGACGGCATCGAACTGGGCGAAAGCATCGCGGTCAACGGCGCCTGCCTCACGGTGGTGGCCTTCGACGCGACGCACTTCGAAGCCGACGTGTCGGCCGAGACCCTGTCGCTGACCACGCTGGGCGCGCTGGTCGAGGGGCGCGCGCTGAACCTGGAGCGCGCGCTGCGCATGGGCGACCGCCTCGGCGGCCACCTGGTCAGCGGCCATGTCGACGGCGTGGGCGCGGTGGCCGCGATCGACCAGGCGGCGGACGGCGCGCAGCGCTGGCGGTTCCGCGCGCCGGCGCCGCTGTCGCGCTACATCGCGCTGAAGGGTTCGATCTGCGTCGATGGCGTGAGCCTGACGGTCAACGCCGTGGACCGGGACGGCTTCGAGGTGGCGCTGGTGCCGCACACGCTGGCCCACACTGCGTTCCCGCAGACCGCGCAGGACGACCCGGTCAACCTCGAGGTCGACCTGCTGGCGCGGCACGTGGAGCGGCTGCTGGCCGCGTGCATGGAGGAGACGGCATGAGCTTCGCCCCGGTCCCGGAACTGCTGGAGGAAATCCGCAACGGCCGCATGGTGGTGATCGTCGACGACGAGGACCGCGAGAACGAAGGCGACCTGATCATGGCCGCCGAGCTGGTTCGGCCCTCGGACATCAATTTCATGGTCACCCATGCGCGGGGCCTGGTGTGCCTGTCGCTGACCCGCGAGCGCTGCCGCCAGCTGGGCCTGCCGCCGATGGTGCAGTCCAACACCTCGCGCCACCGCACCAACTTCACGGTGAGCATCGAGGCGGCGGAGGGCGTGACCACCGGCATTTCCGCCTACGACCGCGCCCACACCATCCGCACCGCGGTGCGGCCGGACGCGCAGCCCGACGACCTCTCGCAGCCCGGCCACATCTTTCCGCTGATGGCCGAGCCCGGCGGCGTGCTCGCGCGCAGCGGCCACACCGAAGCCGCCGCCGACCTGTCGCGCCTGGCCGGACTGGAACCGGCGGGCGTGCTGGTCGAGATCCTCAACCCCGACGGCAGCATGGCGCGGCGTCCGGAACTGGAGGTGTTCGCGCGCGAGCACGGCCTGAAGATCGGCTCGATCGAGGACCTGATCCGCCACCGGCTGGAAACCGAGCACACCGTCGAGCGCGTGGACGAGCGCGACATCGACACGCCGCATGGCCCGTTCCGGCTGGTCACCTACCGCGACCGCGTCGGCCACGCCCTGCATTTCGCGCTGGTGCGCGGAACGCCGGAGGCCGCGCGCGCCTCGCTGGTGCGGGTGCAGCCGCAGAACCCGCTGGCCGATGCGCTGCACTGGCGTCGCGGCGACTTCGGCCCGGCTACCGGCGACGTGCTGGCGATGCTGGCCGCGGACGGGGGCGGGGCGCTGGTGCTGCTCGACGAACCGCACGATCCCGAGGCGCTGCTGGCGCGCATCCGCGCCGCCGGCGTGGCGGCGACGCCGTCCAAAGCCGGCGCCGCGGGCGAATGGCGCCGCAACGGCGCCGGCTCGCAGATCCTGCACGACCTCGGCTTCGGCCGCCTGCGCGTGCTGGGCACGCCGCGCAGGCAGGTGGGCCTGGCCGGGTTCGGGCTCGAGATCGTGGAGTACGTGGCGCCGTAGCGGCCGGCCCGGGCCCTCCCCGCCAACCGGGAAGGGCCAACAGGGCCGGCGCCCGTGCCCTCGCGACGGTGGAATGTCCCCGGGCGCGATGGCGGATCGCCGCTGCGCCGGGCTCGCCGACCGGCCCCTACGCCGCCCGCGCTAGAATTCCCTCCCCATTTCCGGAACCTTCCCAGGCATGAGCCACTACGAAGGCGACCTGCGCGCCCCAGCCGGCGCGCGCTTCGCGATCATCGCCAGCCGCTGGAACCCGCGCATTACCGATTCGCTGGTGGCCGGCGCGCGCAAGGCCTTCGCCGACCACGGCGTGGGCGAGGCGGCGGTGGACGTGGTGCGGGTGCCCGGTGCCTGGGAGATTCCGCTGGCCGCGCGCCGGCTCGCGGCGGGCGGCGGGCATTGCGCCATCGTCGCGCTGGGCTGCGTGGTGCGCGGCGACACCCGCCATTTCGAACAGGTGGCCGATGGCTGCAGCGAGGCGCTGATGCGGGTGGCGCTGGACCACGGCGTGCCGGTGGCCAACGGCGTGCTCGCCGTGGACGTGCACGAGGATGCCGAGCGCCGCGCGGGCGGCAGCCATGGCAACAAGGGCGAGGAGTGCGCACTGGTGGCGATCGAGATGGCGAACCTGCAGGAGAAGCTGGCATGAGCCGCGGGCCGCAGCGCCGCGACGGCGTCGATCCGGTCGCGCGCACGCGCTCGCGCCGGCGTGCGCTGCAGGCGGTGTACGCGATGCAGCTCTCGGGCGTGGACGCGACGAACGCGATCGCGCAGTTCGCCCACGAGCAGGCGCACGAAGTCGCCGACCTGGAGTATTTCGAGGACCTGGTGCGCGGCGTCAGCCAGCATCGCAAGACGCTGGATGCCTCGCTGCTGCCGTTCCTGGACCGCACCATCGACGAGGTCGACCCGATCGAGCGCGCGATGCTGCGCATCGCCGCATACGAACTGCAGCACCGCCTCGACGTGCCCTACCGCGTGGTCATCGACGAGGCGTTGAAGACGGTCAAGCGCTTCGGCTCCGAACACGGCCACACCTACGTCAATGGCGTGCTCGACCACGCCGCGGCGCAGTGGCGCGCGGCCGAGGTCCAGTCGCAGCGTCCGTAGCGGCGCCGGCAGGCACGCCCTGCCTGGATGCGAGCCCCGCGCGCCGCCGGGATCACGCCGGGTGCGTGATCGCGCCGCAGTGCGTTTCTTCCCCAAACAGGCGGACCGACCGGCAGCCATGGAATTCGACCTGATCGCCCGCATCCGCCAGCGCGTCGCCACGCGCGATGACGTGGTGCTGGGCATCGGCGACGACGCGGCCCTGCTGCAGCCGCCGCCGGGCATGCAGCTGGCGGTGTCGATGGACACGCTCAACGCCGGCGTCCATTTCCCCAGCGCCACCACGCCGGCCGACATCGGCTGGAAGGCGCTTGCGGTGAATCTGTCCGACCTGGCCGCGATGGGCGCGCAACCGGCGTGGTGCACCCTGTCGCTGTCGCTGTCGCTGCCCGAGGCGGATGCCGGCTTCGTCGATGGATTCCTCGACGGGTTCCTCGCGCTGTCCGCGCAGCACGGCGTCGCGCTGGTCGGCGGCGATACCACCCGCGGCCCGCTGTCGGTGTGCGTGGCCGTGCACGGGTTCGTGGCTGCGGGCGCGGCGCTGCGCCGCGATGGCGCGCGCAGCGGCGACGACGTCTGGGTCACCGGCAGCCTCGGCGATGCCGCCGCCGCGCTCGCGGCGATGACCGCCGGCGCGGTGAGCGATCGCGCCATGCGCGCGCGCCTTGATCGGCCCACGCCGAGGATCGAGGCCGGGCGCGCGCTGGCCGGCATCGCGCACGCCTGCATCGACGTCTCCGACGGGCTGCTGGCCGACCTGGGGCACGTCTGCAGCGCCAGCGGCGTGGGCGCCCGGATCGAGCTCGCGGCGCTGCCGGCATCGCCGGCGCTGGCGCGGTTCGCCGCGCCGGTGCGCTGGCCCTGGCAGGCCGGCGGCGGCGACGACTACGAGCTGTGCTTCACCGCGCCGCAGTCTGCGCGCGAGGCGGTGCTGCGGGTCCTTGCCACGGCGTCGACGCCGGTCAGCCGCATCGGTGCAATCACCGACGGGCAGGGCGTCATCGCCCTCGACCCGGAGGGCCAGCCCTGGCGCGGGACGCGCGCGGGCTACGCCCACTTCGCCTGAGCCGGAAGGCGGACTTCAGCGCGCCGCCACGAGTGCGGCCTGCATGCGTTTCAGCGCCTGCAGCAGCAGCGGACGCGGCAGGGCGAAGTTCATGCGCACGAAGCCCGCGCCGGCTTCGCCGCAATCGCGGCCGTCGGTCAGCGCGACGCGCGCCTCGCGCTGGAAGAAGCGCGCGGCGGTCGTCGTGGCCGGCAGCGGCAGCGCGCGGCAGTCGATCCAGGCCAGGTAGGTGCCCTGCGGCGCGACGAAGCCCGCCTGCGGCCAGTGCTCCGCGATCCAGGCCGCCAGCAGGTCGCGGTTGCGCTGCAGGTAGGCCAGCACGTGCTCCAGCCAGGGTCCGCCATCGCGATAGGCCGCGACGGAGGCGATCATTCCCAGCCCCGCCACGCCGTGCCCGGCGAGCAGGGCCATGCCGCGCCACCGCGCCAGGTCCGCGTCGCTGGTGAACACCAGCTGCGCGCACTTGAGCCCTGCGAGGTTCCAGCCCTTGGACGCGGACACGGCGGTAATCGCATGTCGCGCCGCGGCCTTGCTCACGCTGGCGTAGGGCAGGTGGCGCCGGCCGGCGAACACCAGCGGCGCGTGGATCTCGTCGGAAAACACGCGCGCGCCATGGGCTTCGACAACCTCGGCCAGGGCGCGCAGTTCGGCGGCCGCGAACACCCGCCCGGTCGGGTTGTGCGGATTGCACAGCAGCACCAGTCCGGCGCCCGCGTGCAGCGCCTGGCCGATGCCATCCAGGTCCATCGCCGAGCCATCGGCAGTGCGGCAGTGCGGGACCTCGATCACCCGGTGCCCGAGCAGTTCGAGCAGCGGACGGAACGGCATGTAGGCGGGCGTTGGCAGCACCACCGGCGTCCCGGCCGGCAGGAAGTGTCGCAGCACGGTTTCCAGCCCCCCCAGCACGTCGCCGACGGCGTGGATGCGGTCCGGATCCACCTGCCAGCCGCAGCGTGCGTCGAACCAGCGTGCGCACTGCTCCGAAAGTTCCTGCGCCAGCGCCGGGGTGGGGTAGCCGCAGCGACCGTTGTCGATCGCATCGTGCAGGGCGGCGGCCACCGCCGGCGCCGTGCCGAAATCCATCTCGGCGACGAAGGCGCCGATGCAGTCCGGGTACGCGCTCCACTTCAGTCCGCCGGCGGCGCGCAACGCGGCCTCGTCGATCCGGTCGTAGTCGCGGAACTCAGGCATCGTCGGCGCGGAAGGCATCGCGGATCCAGGTCAGGAGCGGCGCGTCGGGATCGCCGCTGGCCTCGACGACATCGAACCGGCACGGTGCGTCGCGGTGGCGCGGATGCGCGGCCAGGAACTGGCGCGCAGCCAGCATCAGCCGCCGCCGCTTGCGCGCATCCACCGACGCGGCGCCGCCGCCGAAGCGGTCGGAGCGCCGGTAGCGCACCTCGATGAAGGCCAGGGTGTCGCCGTCGAGCATCACCAGGTCGAGCTCGCCGAACCGTGCCGCGGCGTTCGCCGCGACCGCACGCAGCCCGGCGGCGGCCAGATGGCGGGCGGCGGCGGCTTCGATGGCCGCGCCGCGGCTGCGCATGTTTGTCGCGGAAGCCTGCGGTGACGGCGCCATGTTCCGTGGATCAGCCGCCGGCGCCGGCCAGCGGCACCACGATCCCGTTGCGGAACGTGGCCCAGGCAGGCATCCGCACCACGTTGCCGCCCGGATTCAGGCTGAGCCGGCCGGTCGCGCCGTCCACGCTCGCTTCCGGATCGCCCGCCAGGTGCTGCAGGTAGGCGCTGAGCAGCCAGGCGTCGTAGCCGAAGGCGAACAGCCGGGCCGCCGGCCCGCGCGCGGTGGGCAGGTCGCCGGCCAGCGTCTGCGGCGAGGGCAGGGCGGCGATGCCGCCGGTGGTCCAAGGCTCGCTGGCGAAGGCGATCCCGTCCAGCGCACGGTCCTCGTCGGGCGTACCGGTGCCGGACACCAGCTGCGAGGTGGCGACCAGCAGCTTCTGCCCCAGGCCAGCCGCGAACAGCTGCGGCGTCAGCAGCCGCGCTTCGTTGCCGCGCAGCGCGATCAGGACCGCATCGATGCCGCCTTCGCGCGATGCCGCGGCGCGCAGGGCCGGCGTCTGGTCACCCGGCTGGTCGCCGGTGATCGCCAGCGTGCCGACGATCGCCCCGCCGCCGGCCTCCAGCCGGCTGCGGAAACTGTCCACGCTGCGCAGGGCATGGTCGTCGCCATTGCTCAGCACCAGCACCTGCCGGGCATTGCGCGCGAGCAGGTAGGCCGCCGCCGCGGCGCCTTCGTCTTCCGGCGCCAGCGAGAAGTCGGCGGCGTTGTCCGGCGGCGCGGTGTTGCCGCGGTTGAGCGCCAGCAGCGGCACGGCCTGCGCGGCGTTGAACAGGCTGGACACCTCGTCGCGGCCCAGCGGGCCGACGATCTGGTCGGCGCCCTCGGCCAGCGCGCGCTCGCGCGCGCCGATCGCGCCCGACGGCGCGCCGCCAGTGTCGTAGAACACCAGCTCCGGCTTCTCGCGGCGCTCGGCGTAGTAGCCGGCCAGCAACCCGTCGCGCACCGGCGCGGCGGCCGTGGCCAGTTCGCCGCTCATGGGCAGCAGCACCGCCAGCTTGCGCGGCGGGCGGTAGCCGTCGCGGTCGCCCGCGGCGCGCGCGGGATCGAAGTTCCAGTGCGGATTGACCGCCGGCGGCGCGGGCGCTTCGCTCTCCGTGACCGGTCCGGCGACGCGCACCGTGGTGCAGCCGGCCAGCGTCGCCGCCACGGCCGCGCCCAACATCCATTTCGACATCTGCCGCATCTACGGGCTCCGCGGGTGGACAATAGCCCCCGATTCTAGCGTCCCAACCCCGGAGAGACGATGCCAGCCGACCCAACCGGTCCGCGCGCAGCGGGCACGCTGCACGTGGTCGCCACGCCCATCGGCAACCTCGGCGACCTGTCGCCGCGCGCGCAGGAGGTCCTGCGCGACGTGGCCGCCATCTGCGCGGAGGACACGCGCCGCAGCGGCCAGCTGCTGTCCCATTTCGGCATCGCCACGCCGCTGCTGGCGCTGCACGAGCACAACGAGGAGGCGATCGCCGAACGCGTGGTGGCGCGGCTGCTGCGCGGCGAGTCCCTGGCCCTGGTCAGCGACGCCGGCACGCCGCTGGTCAGCGATCCGGGCTACCGCCTGGTGCGCGCGGCGCGCGCGGCGGGGGTGCGCGTCAGTCCGGTACCCGGCGCCTGCGCGGCGATCGCCGCACTCAGCGTGGCCGGGCTGGCCAGCGACCGCTTCGCGTTCGAAGGCTTCCTGCCGGCCAAGGCCGCGGCGCGCCGCGAGCGCCTGCGGCAGCTGGCCGCGGAGCCGCGCACCCTGGTGTTCTACGAATCCTCGCACCGGATCGTCGAGACCCTGGAGGACCTGGTGTCCGCGTTCGGTGCCGGGCGCCCGGCCGTGCTCGCGCGCGAGCTGACCAAGCTGTTCGAAACCGTGCTCGACGGCGGCGTGGCCGACCTGCTGGCCGCGGTGCAGGCCGACGACAACCAGCGCAGGGGCGAGTTCGTGCTGGTGGTCGAGGGCGCGGGCGACGATGCCGACGCGCAGCTGGCCGAGGGCCAGCGCGTGTACGCCCTGCTCAGCGCGCAGCTGCCGCCGTCGGCCGCGGCGCGACTGGCCGCCGAGATCACCGGCGCGCCACGCAAGGCGCTCTACGGAAGCTGAGCGGTTCATCCGGTCCGCGAGGCGCGTGCGACAATGCGCGCGGCGGAGTCGGCCGGACAGTCGCGTCATCCCTCGTGGATGCCGAGGAAAGTCCGGGCTCCACAGGGCACGGTGCCAGGTAACCCCTGGGCGGCGCGAGCCGACGGAAAGTGCAACAGAAAGATACCGCCTACGTCTTCTTCGGAAGGCCGGCAAGGGTGAAATGGTGCGGTAAGAGCGCACCGCGAGCCTGGCAACAGGCCGGCACGGCAAACCCCACCGGGAGCAAGACCAAATAGGGAGACCATGCCGCGGCCCGCGGTGTCTCCGGGTAGGTTGCTTGAGCGTACCGGTGACGGTGCGCCTAGAGGAATGACTGTCCACGACAGAACCCGGCTTACAGGCCGGCTCCGCCACCTCTTCGTCCCTCGGAAACACAAGTGGCCAGGCTCCGCGCCTGTGCTCTCCGGTGCAGGCGGCGAGCCGCGGGGCGCGGCAGGCGTGCTCCCGCATTTGCGCGGCCGCCTGCGTGGACGACGCTCCATCATCGATCCGCGCCAAGGCGGCAGCGGCCGGGTCGCATCCGATGCCCCATGCCTGCCTGTCGGTGCCGGCCATGTTCACGGCCCGTGTGGGACGCGGCGCTAATTGGCGTCGGGCGCATGAACGGCGTCCCCGCGGGTCGCCAGCCATCCTCCGCCCCGGGCGGAGGCGCTCATTCTCAATTTTTGAGACGAATCAGCAGCTTGTGGATAAGGCTTGAACAAGTCTGTGAAGTATCGCGCAAGTCATTGACCGGATTAATGAAATTTCCACATCAAAGCTGTTGACATCCCTGTGGCCCGTCCATAAGGTGGCGCTTCGTGGGGAAACCGGGAATTTCGTGGTTTTCCGATGCTGAAGCCCGCCGCAGACGGGCATCTCCGGGCAGGCAGTGGTGTTCCAGGGCGAGACCGCCATCACGATCGACGACAAGGGCCGGCTGGCGATTCCGACCAGCTACCGGGACCTCGTCGCGTCCGAATGCGGCAATCGCCTGGTCATCACCTACAACCCCTTCGAGAAGGGCTCGCTCTACATCTACCCGTTCGCCGCCTGGGAGAAGGTGCGCGACGGCGTCAACGCCCTGCCGCGGGTGAAGGAAGCCAACCGCCGCCTGCAGCTGAAGCTGGTGGGCGCGGCGGCGATCGTCGAACCCGACGGCAACGGCCGCATCGCCATCCCGGCCAGCCAGCGCGGTGCCGTGGGCATCGAGAAGAAGGCGGTGCTGCTGGGCATGGGCGACAAGTTCGAACTCTGGAGCGAGCAGGCGCACCGCGCGCAGATCGAGACGCCCCTCGGGGACGACGATTTCGGCGACGACCTGGTCGGGCTGCAGTTGTGACCGGGGGTGCTGCGGGCGCCCGCTCCGCGCACCTTCCGGTGATGTTCGAGCAGGTCATGGAAGGGCTGCGCGTGGTCGAGGACGGCACGTATCTGGACGGCACGTTCGGGCGCGGCGGGCACGCGCGCGGCGTGCTGGAACGCTTGGCAGGCGGAGGCAGGCTGCTGCTGATGGACAAGGATCCCGAAGCGGTTGCGGTGGCCGAACGCGAGTTCGGCGCGGACGCGCGCGTCGCGATCCGCCGCGGCAGCTTCGCCGAGCTCGGCAGTTGGGACGCCGCCCGCGCGGGCCTGGACGGCGTGCTGCTGGACCTGGGCGTGTCGTCGCCGCAGCTGGACGTGGCCGGCCGCGGCTTCAGCTTCGGCAAGGACGGCCCGCTGGACATGCGCATGGATCCCGACAGCGGCGAGAGCGCCGCGCAGTGGCTGGCCCGCGCCGACGAGCGCGAGATCGCCGACGTGCTGTGGACCTATGGCGAGGAGCGCATGAGCCGGCGCATCGCGCGCGCCATCGTCGCGCACCGCGCCACCCGGCCGCTGGCGCGCACCACCGAGCTGGCCGACCTCATCGCCTCGGTGGTGCCGCGCGGGCGCCACGACATCCATCCGGCGACCCGGTCGTTCCAGGCCATCCGCATCCACGTCAACCGCGAGCTCGAGGACCTCGAGCGCGGGCTGGCGGCCGCGCACGACGCGCTCAGGCCGGGCGGACGGCTGGCGGTGATCAGCTTCCATTCGCTCGAGGACCGAATCGTCAAGCGCTTCATCGCCACCCACGCCAAGGCGCCGCCCGGCAACCGGCGCCTGCCCGAGGCGACCGGTTTCGTGCCGACGCTGTGCGCGATCGGCGCAGCGGCCAAAGCGCGCCCCGACGAACTCGCCGGCAACCCGCGCGCGCGCAGCGCGGTACTGCGGGTGGCCGAGAAGCTGGCGGCCGGCGCCGAGGCGCGGCCATGACCCGGCTCGCCGCCGCCGTGCTGGTGATCGCCTGCGTGATCTCCGCGATCGGCGTGGTATACGCGCGCCACCAGCATCGCGAACTCTACGTGCAGCTGACCCGCCTGGAGCGCGAGCGCGACGAGCTCAACATCGAGTTCGGCCGGCTGCAGCTGGAGCAGGCCACCTGGGCCGAGAGCAACCGCATCGACCAGGTGGCGCGCACGCGGCTGGGCATGAAGTTCCCGGCTGCCGGCGAAATCGTGGTGGTGCAGCCGTGAGGTTCGTCAGGACCAGTGGCGGCTCGGCCAAGAAGCCGCGCCCGCGCGCGCAGTTCAACCTGCGTGGCCGGCTGATGCTGGTAGCCGGCGCGATGGGGCTGTGCGCGGTGGCGCTGGTGGTGCGCGCGGTCGACCTGCAGCTGGTCGACAACGCCTTCTACCAGCAGAAGGCCGATGCGCGCTTCCTGCGCGAGGTGGCGATCCCGACCTCGCGCGGCATGATCACCGACCGCAACGGCGAGCCGCTGGCCGTTTCCTCGCCGGTCGAATCGCTGTATGCCAATCCGCAGGAGCTGGCCAACAATCCGGCTGCGATCGCGCGCCTGGCCGAGGCCACCGAGCTGCCGCTGGACTACCTGACGCGCTACGTCTCGCAGCGCAGCGACAAGGAGTTCATGTACGTGCCGCGGCATCGCCGGATCAATCCGGCGGTGGCGCAGAAGATCCTGGCGTTGAAGATCCCGGGCGTGTTCTCGCAGCGAGAGTTCCGCCGCTTCTACCCGCAGGGCGAGGCCGTCGCGCACGTGCTGGGCTTCACCAACATCGACGACCAGGGCCAGGAGGGCGTGGAGCTGGCGTTCGACGAATGGCTGCGCGGCACCCCCGGCGCGCAGAAGGTGATTCGCGACCGCCACGGCCGCATCGTCGAGCACGTCGACCTGATCCGCCCGGCCGAGCCGGGCAAGGACCTGGTGCTGAGCATCGACCGCCGCATCCAGTTCCTGGCCTACCGCGAGCTCAAGCGCACCCTGCTCGAAACCGGCGCCGCCAGCGGTTCGGTGGTGATCCTGGACGTGGCCACCGGCGAAGTGCTGGCGATGGCCAACCTGCCCTCGTACAACAACAACCGGGTCAGCGGCGAGAACCGCGACGCCTACCGCAACCGCGCGGTGACCGACCTGCTCGAGCCCGGTTCGACGATGAAGCCGCTCACCGTCGCCGCGGGCCTCGAGGCGGGCGTGATCACGCCGACCACGCGTTTCGACACCAGCCCGGGCTGGATCCCGAACGGGCGCTACCGCACCAGCGACTTCAAGAACTACGGCGTGCTGGACACCACCGGCATCATCACCAAGAGCTCCAACGTGGGCGTGTCGAAGATCGTCAAGCTGTTGCCCGACGCGCAGTTCGACGCGTTCCTGCGCCGCTTCGGTTTCGGCACCAGTACCGGCAGCGGCTTCCCCGGCGAGGCGCCCGGCACCTTTCCACCGCCCGAGCGCTGGAGCGGCACGCACAAGCAGACGCTGTCATACGGCTACGGCCTGTCGGTCACCCCGCTGCAGATCGCGCGTGCCTACGCCGCGCTGGGCAACGGCGGCCGGCTGGTGACGCCGACCTTCGTCAAGGGCGGCCACAGCGGCGATACGCAGCAGGCGCTGGACCCGCAGGTGGCCGCGCAGGTGATGCGGATGATGCAGACCGTCACCGAGCCCGGCGGCACCGCCACCCGCGCCGCGATCCTGGGCTACCACGTGGCCGGCAAGACCGGCACCGCGCGCAAGTCCTCGGGCGGCGGCTACTCGCGCCGCTACATCGCCTACTTCGCAGGCCTGGTGCCGGTCGAGCGGCCGCGCTTCGCCGTGACCGTGGTGGTCAACGATCCGGACACCTCCGGCGGCGGCTCGACCTATGGCGGCGGCTGGATCTCCGCGCCGCTGTTCGCGCGGGTGATGGAGGGCGCCCTGCGGCTGATGGACGTGCCGCCCGACGACATCCAGACCTGGCTGGCCGCGCAGTCGGCGGAAGAAGCCAGGCGCGCCAGGGCGACGGGCACGGCCACCGCTTCGGCGGCGCCGGTCGTGGCCCCGGTCCTGCCGGCCAGCCGCAGCGGGGCGACGCCATGAGCCGCACCATGGCGCTGGCCCAGCTGCTGCCCGACGTGGTCGGCGTGCCGGCCACGCTGCAGGTCTCGGGCCTGGTGCTCGACAGCCGCGACGTGCGTCCTGGCGATGCCTTCGTCGCGATCGGCGGCTTCGGTACCCACGGTCTGCATTTCACCGCGCAGGCGGCGCAGGCCGGTGCCGCCGCGATCCTGTTCGAACCGCCGGTGCCGGCCGACGTCCCGGCGCCGCCGGCCGATGCGATCGCCGTGCCTGGCCTGCGCGCGCGCATGGGCACGATGGCCGATGCCTTCCACGGGCACCCGTCGGCGCGGATGGCCACCATCGGCGTCACCGGCACCAGCGGCAAGACCTCGACGGTGCAGCTGCTGGCGCAGGCGCTGGAGCTGTGCGGCACGCGCGCCGGCACCATCGGCACGCTCGGCGCGGGCCTGTACGGCCAGGCGCGCGCGACCGGCTTCACCACGCCGCTGGTGCTGCAGACCCATGCGCTGCTGGCGCAGCTGCACGACGAGGGCGCGCAGGCGGTCGCGATGGAGGTCAGCTCGCATGCGCTCGACCAGGGACGAGTCGACGCGGTGCATTTCTCGGTCGGCGTGTTCACCAACCTCAGCCGCGACCACCTCGACTACCACGGCGACATGGAGACCTATGGCGCGGCCAAGGCCCGCCTGTTCGCCACGCCGGGCCTGCGCGCGGCGGTGCTCAACCTCGACGACGCGTACGGCCGCCGCCTGGCGCTGGACCTGCCCGGTTCGCTGCAGGCGATCGGCACCAGCGCGCGCGGCGCGGACGATGCCGACCTGCGCGCCACCGGAATCGAGCTCGACGCCGACGGCATCGCCTTCGACCTGCACCTCGACGGCCGCGTGCAGCGCGTGCAGTCGCCGCTGCTGGGCCGCTTCAACATCGACAACCTGCTGGCCGTGGCCGGTGTGCTGCATGCGCTCGGCCACGATGCCGGCAGCATCGCCGCCGTGCTCGGGCAGATGCAGCCGATCGCGGGCCGCATGAACCGCCTCGGCGGCGGCGACCTGCCGCTGGTGGTGATCGACTACTCGCACAAGCCCGATCCGCTGGAGCAGGCGCTCGAGTCGCTGCGCGGGCACCTGCGCGGCCGGCTGGTCTGCGTGTTCGGCTGCGGCGGCGAGCGCGACACCGGCAAGCGCCCGCAGATGGCGGCCATCGCCGAACGCCTGGCCGACGAGGTCGTGGTCACCGACGACAACCCGCGCGGCGAGGATGGCGATGCCATCGTGGCCGGGATCGTCGCGGGCTTTGCCGAACCGGGCCGGGTGATCGTGCAGCGCGACCGCCGCGCCGCGATCGTCGAGGCCATCGGCCGCGCGCGCGCCGGCGACATCGTCCTGGTCGCCGGCAAGGGCCACGAGGCCTACCAGGAAGTCGCGGGCGTGAAGCATCCCTTCGACGACGGCGTGGTCGCGCGCGAAGCGCTGGGAGGCCGCGCATGATCCCGATGCCGCTTTCGCGCATCGCGCAGTGGACCCAGGGCCGCCTGCATGGCGACGGCGACCAGCTGATCGACGCGGTCGAGACCGACACCCGCACGCTCGACACGCGCGATGGTCGCGCGGCGCTGTTCGTCGCGCTCAAGGGCGCCAACTTCGACGGCCACGAGCATGTCGCCGCGGCGGCCGGGCGCGGCGCGCGCGCCGCGCTGGTCTCGCGCGCGGTCGACGCGCCGCTGCCGCAGATCCTGGTCGCCGATACCGAGCGCGCGCTGGCCGCGCTGGCGGCCGCGCTGCAGCGTCCGCGCACCGGCAAGGTGGTCGGCATCACCGGCAGCAACGGCAAGACCAGCGTCAAGCAGCTGGTCCATGGCATCGTCTCGCGCTCGCTGCGCGCCTATGCCAACCCCGGCAACCGCAACAACGAGATCGGGCTGCCGCTGGCGGTGATCGACGCGCCCGAGGATGCCGAGGTGGCCATCTACGAGATGGGCGCCGGCAAGCCCGGCGACATCGCCTACCTGACCGCGATCGCGCGGCCCGACGTCGCCCTGGTCAACAATGTCGCGCCCGCGCACCTGGAGCGCATGCACAGCCTGCTCGGCATCGCCGACACCAAGGCCGCGATCTACGACGCCCTGCCGCACGACGGCGTGGCGGTGATCAACGCCGACGATGCGTTCGCACCGTACTTCGCCGAGCGCGCGCACGGCCGTCGCCTGATCCGCTTCGGCCTGGAAGCCAGTGCCGACGTGACCGCGCGTCAACTGCAACTGGATGCGGATGGCTCGCGTTTCATGCTTGTCGCGCCGATGGGCGAAACGCCGGTGTCGCTGCCGCTGGCCGGCCGCCACAACGTCGCCAACGCGCTGGCGGCGGCCTCGATCGCGCTGGCGCTGGGCATCGGCATCGATGCGATCGGGCAGGCGCTGGCGCAGGCGCGTCCGGTGCAGGGCCGGCTGGTGCGCCATCGCCTGGCCGGCGGCGCGATCCTGATCGACGACAGCTACAACGCCAATCCCGGATCGCTCAACGCCGCGATCGACACGCTGGCGGCCGGCGGCGGCGATGCCTGGCTGGTGCTGGGCGACATGCGCGAGCTGGGCACCGATGCCCTCGACCTGCACGCCGAGGCGGGCCGCCGCGCACGCCGCGCCGGCGTGGCGCGGCTCTACGCGCTGGGGCCGCTCAGCGCTGCCGCCGCGACGGCGTTCGGCGAGGGCGGGCGCCATTTCGACAACCACGATGCGCTCGCCGCAGCGCTGTCCGGGGACCTGCATCCGGAGGTGCGGATGCTGGTCAAGGGCTCGCGCGGCAGCGCCATGGACCGCATCGTCGACGCGCTGCTGGCCCGGTCAACAGGGGAACACGATGCTGCTTGAACTCACCCGCTGGCTGCAGCAGGTCGAGGGCCTGTTCGGACTGTTCGGCTACCTGACCTTCCGTGGCATCCTCGCCGCGCTGACCGCGCTTGCGCTGTCGCTGTGGTGGGGACCGGCGGTGATCCGCCGCCTCGCCCAGTACAAGGGTGGCCAGCCGATCCGCCAGGACGGCCCGCAGACGCATTTCTCCAAGGCCGGCACGCCGACCATGGGTGGCGCGCTGATCCTGTTCACCATCACCGCCTCGGTGCTGCTGTGGGGCGACCTGCGCAACAAGTACGTGTGGGTGGTGCTGCTGGTGATGGTCTGCTTCGGCGCGATCGGCTGGTACGACGACTGGATCAAGATCGTCAAGCGCGATCCCAACGGCTTGAAGTCGCGCTGGAAGTACCTGCTGCAGTCGATCTTCGGCCTGGCCGCGGGCCTGTACCTGTACCTGTACGCGGACGTGCCCGCGGCGACGACCTTCTACGTGCCGCTGTTCAAGTCGGTGGCGCTGCCGCTGGCGGGGATCAGCTTCGTGGCGATCGCCTATTTCTGGATCGTCGGATTCTCCAACGCGGTCAACCTCACCGACGGCCTCGACGGCCTGGCCATCATGCCGACAGTGCTGGTGGCCGGCGGCATCGCGGTGTTCGCCTACGCGTCGGGCCACGCCGAGTTCTCGCGCTACCTGCAGATCCCGCCGGTACCCGGCGCGGGCGAGCTGATCATCATCTGCGCGGCCATTGCCGGCGCCGGCCTCGGCTTCCTGTGGTTCAACACCTATCCGGCGATGGTGTTCATGGGCGACATCGGCGCGCTGGCCCTCGGCGCGGTGCTGGGCACCATGGCCGTGATCGTGCGCCAGGAACTGGTGCTAGTGATCATGGGCGGCATCTTCGTCATCGAGACGCTGTCGGTGATGATCCAGGTGGCTTCGTTCAAGCTCACCGGCAAGCGCGTGTTCCGGATGGCGCCGATCCACCACCACTTCGAACTCAAGGGCTGGCCGGAGCCGCGCGTGATCGTGCGCTTCTGGATCATCTCGGTGATCCTGGTGCTGGTCGGCCTCGCTACGCTGAAGGTGCGCTGATGGCCGTGACCACCGACTCCCGCGCGTTCGAAACCGCCCGCCAGGCCACGCGCCTGGACGCCATCGACGGCCGCTACGACGGCTGGCTGATCGCCATCGCCGCGACGATCGCCGCCTTCGGAGTGGTCATGGTCGCCTCCAGTTCGATCGCGGTGGCGGAGAACTTCGGCCAGGGGCCGTTCTACTTCCTCGGCCGCCACATCGTGTTCCTCGCGGTGGGCATCGCCCTGTGCGTCTTGGTGATGCGCACCGACCTGAAGCTGGTGGAGAAGTACCCGCAGGCGCTGCTGGGTGCCTGCGCGCTGATGCTGATGCTGGTGTTCGTGCCGGGGCTGGGCCACACCGTCAACGGCGCGCGGCGCTGGGTGAACCTGGGCGTGTCGAACTTCCAGATCGTGGAGGCGGTGAAGATCCTCTACCTGGTCTGGCTGGCCAGCTACCTGGTGCGCTTCCGCGACGAGGTCAACGCCGGCTGGGGCGCGATGCTCAAGCCGATCGGCGTGGCGATCGTGCTGGTGGCGCTGCTGCTCGCGCAGCCGGACTTCGGCTCGGCGACGATGCTGCTCGCGGTCACCGCCGGCATGCTGGTGCTCGGTGGCGGCCACCTCAAGCGGATGATGCTGCCGGTGCTCGGCCTGCTGCCGGCGCTGGTCGCGGTGGCGGTGATCGAGCCCTACCGGCTGCGCCGCATCACCTCGTTCTGGAATCCCTGGGACGACCAGCTCGGTGCCGGCTACCAGCTCAGCAATGCGCTGATGGCGATCGGCCGCGGCGAGCTGACCGGCGTCGGCCTCGGCGGCTCGATCCAGAAGCTGTCCTACCTGCCCGAAGCCCACACCGACTTCATCTTCAGCGTGATCGGCGAGGAGCTCGGCTTCTTCGGGCTGCTGTTCGTGATCGCGCTGTTCGCCGCGCTGGTCGGCCGCGCGCTGTGGATCGGCTATCGCTGCGTGGAGATGCGCCGTCACTTCGCCGGCTACGTCGCCTTCGGCGTGGCCCTGATGATCGGCCTGCAGAGCCTGGTGTCGATGGGCGTCAACCTCGGGCTGCTGCCGACCAAGGGGCTGACGCTGCCGCTGATCTCGTCCGGTGGCTCGAGCGTGATGATGACCTGCGTGGCGATCGGCCTGCTGCTGCGAGTGTCGTACGAGCTCGACCGCGCCCAGCGCCAGGTCGCGCGCCTGCGCGGCGAAGGCGCACACACGGCCGCGGAGTCCGGCCCACCGCCGCCGCCCACCACCCAGCCACCGCCGTCCGCGGTGGCCAGCGCCCGCGGCACCAGCCGCCTGCGCCCGCGCATCGAGCCTACCTTCGGCCAGGGCCTGCCCACCGGGAGGAATTCATGATCCGTCGCCTGCTAGCCGCCAGCGACCTGAGCAAGGAAAGCATCGCCCGCGCGTTCTCGCGCGTGCACTTCGTCGGTATCGGTGGCGCCGGCATGAGCGGCATCGCCGAGGTGCTGTGCACCCTGGGCTACGAGGTGTCGGGCTCGGACACCGCCGACAACGCCACCACGCAGCGCCTGACCCGGCTGGGCGCGACCGTCCATCGCGGACATTCGGCGGCGAACGTGCTGGGCACCGACTGTGTGGTGGTGTCGAGCGCGATCCGCCCCGACAACCCGGAGCTGATGGAGGCGCGCTCGCAGCGCATTCCGATCGTGCCGCGCGCGGAGATGCTGGCCGAACTGATGCGGTTCCGCCGCGGCATCGCGGTGGCCGGCACGCACGGCAAGACCACCACCACCTCGCTCACCGCCAGCGTGCTGGGCGAGGGCGGGCTGGATCCGACCTTCGTGATCGGCGGCCAGCTGCTGGCCGCGGGCGCCAACGCGCGCCTGGGCGGTGGGCAGTGGCTGGTGGCCGAGGCCGACGAGAGCGACGGCAGCTTCCTGCGCCTGAACCCGCTGATCGCGGTGGTCACCAACATCGATGCCGACCATCTCGAGAACTACGGAGGCGACTTCGCGCGGGTGCAGGCGGCGTTCTCCGAGTTCCTGCACCGGCTGCCGTTCTATGGCCTGGCCGTGCTGTGCGCGGACGATCCGGAAGTGGCGAAGCTGGCCCAGGACATGCCGCGCCATGCGATGACCTACGGATTCTCCGCGACCGCCGACGTGCGCGCCGAGGACGTGGAGCAGGGCGGCGCCGCGATGCGCTTCACCCTGTGCCTGCCCGACGGTTCGCGCACCCCGGTGACGCTGGCGCTGCCGGGCCGCCACAACGTGCTCAACGCGCTGGCGGCCTCGTCGATCGGCTGGCAGCTGGGCGTGGAGCCCGCCGCGATCGCGACCGCGCTGGAAAAGTTCGAAGGCATCGGCCGCCGCTTCAACCTGCTCGCGCAGCTGCGTACCGCGCAGGGCGCGCAGGTGCAGCTGGTGGACGACTACGGCCATCATCCCAGGGAACTGGCGGCGGTGTTCGAGGCCGCGCGCGGCGGCTGGCCCGACCACCGCCTCGTGGTCGCGTTCCAGCCGCATCGCTATACGCGCACCCGCGACCAGTTCGACGACTTCGCCGCGGTGCTGTCCGACGTCGACGCGCTGGTGCTCACCGAGGTCTACCCGGCCGGCGAAACGCCAATCGCCGGTGCCGACGCCAAGGCGCTGGCGCGTGCGATCCGCGCCCGCGGCCGCATCGACCCGGTCGTGGTCAACGGCGCGCAGGAACTGGCCGACGTGCTGCCGGACGTGCTGCAGGACGGCGACCTG
>JAEWZE010000223.1 GCA_023395465.1 Pseudomonadota bacterium | reverse complement strand
CCGGTGCCCTGTTCGATGACGCGCTCGGCCTGGGTCTTGCGCAGCAGGATGTGCGTCTGCAGCGCGCCGATGCGCAGCTGCTGCTCGGCGTTGTCGCGGGTCAGCTCCTGCAACTGGCGCAGCAGCGGCAGGATGCGGTCGCGGCTGGCGGAGGCACGCTGCCGCATGGGCGCGTTGTCCACGCCGGCCGCCATCGACAGCGCCCCGTTCTCCAGGTTGCGCATGTCCGCCGCCAGTCCCTGCACCGTCGCCTCGACTTCCTGCGAGTGCGAGACCGCCCGCCAGGCATCGTCCGCATTCCGGGTGGCCTGCTGCAGCAGGATGAAGGGGGTGACGATGATCGCGGCCACCAGCACGCCCAGCGCGGCCAGGCGCCAGTTCGACAACGGGGTGGGGGCGGCGGCTTGCGGCATCAATCGCATCTGGTGAGGGGTGGCCGGGACCCCGGCACCGACCGGCGCCTGCCCCCTGGCCGGCGATGATTGCCGACCCGGTGAACCAGGGCAAGCGGGCGCCGGCCGCCAAAAACCGGGCATTCTCCCCGCCGGGTGTGCAGGCGGTGCGAAGACGGCGCGCGCCCCCCCTCCACCGGGATCGAGCGCCCGCCGCCGCGGCGCGTTTCAAACGCGCCCATTGCTGCGCGATCGCCGCCGTTCGCGGCAGGATGGTTGCCATGGCAACCATGGACCCGCCCTGCGGCGGGGCGGCCTACCGCAGGGCCGGGCCCACGCCCCCTGCTAGAATCGGCGGTCCAACTTCCCCACGACATTGCGCGGCCAGGGGCCGCGGCGGAGCAAGGCGATGAACTGGCTGACCGACGTGCTGCAGAACGACCCCGATCCCACCGAAACCCGCGAGTGGATCGAATCGCTCAAGGCGGTGATCGACCATAACGGCCCGGAGCGCGCGCACCAGCTGCTCGAGGACATGGTCGAGCTGACCCGCCGCGCCGGCGCGCACCTGCCCTTCGCCCCGACCACCGAATACATCAACACCATCCCCACCCATCTGGAGCCCAAGATCCCGGGCGACCAGACGCTGGAGTGGCGGATCCGCTCGATCATCCGCTGGAACGCGATGGCGATGGTGGTGCGCGCCAACCGCAAGCCCGGCGACCTGGGCGGCCACATCGCCAGCTTCGCCAGCTCGGCCACCCTGTACGACGTGGGCTTCAACCACTTCTTCCGCGGCCCGGAAGGCGACCACCCCGGCGACCTCGTCGCCCCGCAGGGCCACAGCTCGCCGGGCATCTACGCGCGCGCCTTCCTCGAAGGCCGCATCAGCGAGTCGCAGATCGACCACTTCCGCATGGAAGTGGACGGCCGCGGCATCCCCTCCTATCCGCACCCCTGGCTGATGCCGGACTTCTGGCAGGTGCCCACGGTGTCGATGGGCCTCGGGCCGATCGCCGCCATCTACCAGGCGCGCAACTGGAAGTACCTCGAATCGCGCGGGCTGATGCCCAAGACCGACCGCAAGGTGTGGTGCTTCATGGGCGACGGCGAGACCGACGAGCCCGAGAGCCTGGGCGCGCTGTCGATCGCCGGCCGCGAAGGCCTGGACAACCTGGTCTTCGTCATCAACTGCAACCTGCAGCGCCTGGACGGCCCGGTGCGCGGCAACGGCAAGATCATCCAGGAGCTGGAGAGCCAGTTCCGCGGCGCCGGCTGGAACGTGATCAAGACCATCTGGGGCAGCTACTGGGACCCGCTGCTGGCCAAGGACAGCCAGGGCATCCTCAAGAAGCTGATGATGGAAACCGTCGACGGCGAATACCAGAACTGCAAGGCCTTCGGCGGCGCGTACACGCGCGAGAACTTCTTCGGCAAGTATCCCGAGACCGCGGCCATGGTGGCCAGCCTCTCCGACGAGGACATCTGGCGCCTCAACCGCGGCGGCCACGATCCGCACAAGGTCTACGCCGCCTACGACAACGCGATGAAGACCACCGGCCAGCCGACGGTCATCCTCGCCAAGACGGTGAAGGGCTACGGCCTGGGCAGCGCCGGCGAAGCACTCAACCCCACCCACAACACCAAGAAGCTCGATGACGACGCGGTGCGCGCGTTCCGCGACCGCTTCAAGATCCCGATCGACGACGAGCAGCTCAAGGACGGCAACATCCCGTTCTACCACCCCGGCGAGAAGTCCGACGAGGTGCAGTACATGCTCGAGCGCCGCCGTGCGCTGGGCGGCTTCGTGCCGCAGCGCCGGCGCAAGGCCGACGAGTCGCTCGCCGCGCCGAAGCTCGAAGTGTTCGACCGCCTCATGAAGAGCACCGGCGAGCGCGAGATGTCGACGACGATGGCCTTCGTGCAGTCGCTCAACATCATCCTGCGCGACAAGCAGGTCGGCCCGCGCGTGGTGCCCATCGTCTGCGACGAGGCGCGCACCTTCGGCATGGAAGGCCTGTTCCGCCAGATCGGCATCTACGCCCCGGAAGGCCAGAAGTACAAGCCGGTCGACCGCGACCAGCTGATGTATTACCGCGAGGACAGCACCGGCCAGGTGCTGCAGGAAGGCATCACCGAGGCCGGCGCCTTCGCCTCGTGGATGGCCGCGGCCACCAGCTACTCCACCAACAACCTGCAACTGCTGCCGTTCTACATCTACTACTCGATGTTCGGCTTCCAGCGCGTGGGCGACGCCGCCTGGCAGGCGGCCGACATGCGCGCGCGCGGCTTCCTGCTCGGCGGCACCGCCGGCCGCACCACGCTCAACGGCGAAGGCCTGCAGCACGAGGACGGCCACAGCCACCTGCTGTCGGGCGCCATCCCCAACTGCCGCAGCTACGACCCGAGCTTCGCCGGCGAAGTGGCGGTGATCCTGCAGCACGGCATGCGGCGCATGATCGAAGAGCAGCAGGACGAGTACTACTACCTCACCCTGATGAACGAGAACTACAGCCACCCCGAGCTGCCCGAAGGCGCGGCGGAGGGCGTCATCAAGGGCATGTACCTGCTCAAGGATGCCGGCACCAAGCTCAAGAAGGGCGAGCTGCGCGTGCAGCTTATGGGCAGCGGCACCATCCTGCGCGAAGCCATCGCGGCGGCCGAACTGCTGGACAAGGATTTCGGCGTGACCGCCGACATCTGGTCCTGCCCCAGCTTCACCGAACTGCGCCGCGACGGCTACGACGCCGAGCGCTGGAACCGCCTGCACCCGGAGGACAAGCCGCGCAAGGCCTATGTCACCGAGTGCATCGAGAGCCGCCCGGCCGGCCCGGTGATCGCGGCGACCGACTACGTGCGCAACTTCACCGACCAGATCCGTGGCTTCATCCCGCGCACCTATACCGTGCTGGGCACCGATGGGTTCGGGCGTTCGGATACGCGCGCCAACCTGCGCCGCCACTTCGAGGTGGACCGGTACTACATCGCCCACGCGGCGATCGATGCGCTGGCGAAGGACGGGAAGATGACGGCGAAGGATGCGGCCAGGGCGATCAAGCTGTACAAGCTGGATCAGGAGAAGCCGAATCCGTTGGGGGTTTGAGGCGCCCCTCGGACTGAATGGAAAGGGCGGCCACGGGGCCGCCCTTTTTCGTTGGGCGAAAAAAAGTAAATCCGACCCGTTCTGCGATCTGGCCCCCGCTCTGCGAACCCGAACAAGCACACTCCCGATCTTCCGGACGCTCACGAGCGAACTTGCCGGTGGACCCAACCAACTGAGCAGTTCAGGCTTGCGGGGAATGACCCCCTTGTCCTAGCTGCTTCATGACCGCCTCGGGAACTCTATCGCGCAGCTGGAACGTCACGCGCATGGGCCGATCGCCCGCTACACCGATGACATCCACCATCCCCATGTATGCGGCGTCGCTGTAAGAGCCGGGCGGGAAACAGGGGTCAGAGTCGACTTTTCAGCCTTAACGGAACCGATGTCAGGAGACTGCAGCACCGAAGCGTGCGAACAGGTCGCCTGGCAGCTCATGCGCCAGGCGCCAGGTAATGGCCATGGGGCGTTCGCCCTCGTGACTGACGTAGCTGGCGGGGCCAAGCAGCCAGAAGGCTCGGTCGTCGGGGGTCAGGCGTGCGAAGGGCAGCACTGTCTTGCCACGGCTTACATGCGTCTGGTACCGCTGCCCGGTTTCGCTGCTTTCCCGAGTCCCCGACTGGCTCTCCCAATGAAGCAAGGTGGGGCTGATCGCATAGTCGCGGTAGCGGGTGGTGGGCGAGAAGCGGTCCCCGGTCTTGTCCAAGGTGATCGTGAGGAGGTCCACCTGGGCTTCGGACAGCCAACGCACCCCTTCGCGCCATTCGGGGACTTTCAGGATGTCTTCCGTGGCGAATGCCGCCAGCACTTCCCTGCGCGTGTACCGGGCATGGACGCGTAGCGGAACATCATCATGCGTCGAAAGTGCCTGTTGCAGATGATCGATCCTGTCGGCCAGCACATCGACAAGCTGGCGCAGTTCGACAAGCACCTGCGGGTGCGCCCAAAGCAGCTCGGCCGCGTCCTGTAAGGTCTCTTCGCCTCTGAGTACGGACTCGGTCATCACGGTGGCGAGCATGTGGAAGAGGCGGCGAGTCCGGGCATCCATCGTTGCGACGTCGGGCGCTGTCGCCGCTTCGGCAAGGGCGCGGTACTGATCGATGCGCAGCGAATCGTCCAGATGCAGCAGCCGGCCAATGGCGCGTCGCAATGCCGGCTCGTGCGGACCGGCAGGGAGCGTCGAAACCCCACCGGCCTCGAGTAGATCCGACCAGATTCTGTTGTTGGCGTAGACCTCCTCGAGCTCGATTCCGGTTTGCTCAAGGAAATTCCTGAGCGTGACTGCCGGGTCTGCCTCGGCAACCCGCCTGAGCTCGCGGGCACGGGCTGGCCAGGTGGTCGGAATGCTTTCGCGGATGTTGTCCAGCACATGCTGCGTGGCCACGGCGTCCAGCTGCATATGGCACCCGCTCGGCAAGTAGGGGAACCCCTGCTCGATGGAGCGCTCGACCTGCCTCCGGCTGCCGCCCAGCAGAGCGGCATAGCGCCGATGCATCCGGAACTCCTTGCGATGCTGGCCGACGAAATCCAACACCGTGCAGACCGTCTTGTCAGGCGTGCGACGCAGGCCACGGCCAAGCTGTTGTAGAAATACCGTCGGGCTGTCCGTCGGGCGCAGGAGCAGTAAGGTATCGACAGATGGGACGTCGACGCCTTCGTTGAAGATGTCTACGGAGAACACGATGCGAACCTCGCCCGTGGCGAGCGCTCGCAAGGCCTGTTCACGGTCCTGGGGCGGTGTCTGTGCGGACACCGCTATCGCTGGGAGGTTTGCCCGGTTGAACTGATCCGCCATGAAATGCGCATGCGCCACGGATACGCAGAAGCCAAGGGCGCGCATGCGCTCGGGGTCGGTGACCGTCTCGAGTGTATTGGAGATGATTCGGCGAGCCAGGACATGGTTGCCGGTCACGAGTTGGCTGAGCTGCTCGAGATCGTATCCACGACCCCGGCGCCAGTCGACCTGCCGATAGTCGGCGCCGTCCGCGATCCCGTAATACGCGAACGGCACCAGGCGATGCTGGTCAATTGCATCCCACAGCCTGAGCTCGGCCGCGATGCACCCGCCGAACCAATGGAGGATCGGCTCGTCATCGCTGCGCTCGGGCGTCGCGGTCAAGCCGAGCAGCTCGCGTGGCAGCAGATGCTCCAGAAGTTCCTGATAGGTACGGGCCGCTGCGTGGTGGAACTCGTCGACGATCACCACATCAAAATGGTCGCGAGGCAGGCTGTCGAGTCCGCGGGCGCTCAGGCTCTGGATCGACGCAAAGACATGCTCGAACCGGGCAGGGCGCTCGCCCCCAACCCATCGTTCGCCAAACGCCGCATCACGCAGGGCGTGCCTGAAGGTTGCGAGGCTCTGGTCGAGGATCTCCTTGCGGTGGGCGACAAACAGTAGTCGCGACCGCGGCAGCCGCTTACGCAGACGCTGGTAGTCAAGCGCCGCCATGACGGTCTTGCCTGTTCCCGTCGCGGCGACAAGCAGATTCCGGTGGTGTCCCTGCAGGCGGGAGAGCTCGATCAGTTCGAGCAAACGTGACTGGAATGGCTCCGGACGGATCTCGACCGGACTCAGGTAGACCCTTTGGCCTGAGTCCGGAGTCCGGGCGAGGGCTCGGAACTCTTCGGGATCAAACTCTCGGAAGTCCTCATTTTGCCAGTAGCTTTCGAACACGGCCGAGAACTTATCGATGACATCCGGGTTGCGAGCGCCGGAGACTCGCACATTCCATTCCAGTCCCGTGACTTGCGCTGAGTGGGTCAGGTTGGATGAGCCGATGTAGGCGGTGGAGAACCCCGTATGGCGATGGAACAGCCAGGCCTTGGCGTGCAGTCGGGTACTGGAAACGTCATAAGAGACGCGGATGCTCGCACCCAGGTCACGCAGGGCCTCTAGTGCCGATAGTTCGGTGGAGTTGGTGTAGGTGGTCGTGAGCAGGCGCAGCGCGCGCCCTTCGTCAACGTGTCTGCGCAACAGGTCGAGCATTGGGCGGATGCCCGTCTGGCGCACGAACGCCATCAGGATATCGATGCGGTCCGCGGACGGTACCTCCGAACTCAGCTGGAACCCGATCCGGGGCTCGCCTGGTGCATTCGTCAGCAGGGCCGTATCGAGCAGGGGCGTGGCGGGCAGGGGAATCGACTCCGGCTGCCCATCCGGTTTCAGACCGACAATCGACCGCAGGACGTCCGAGTTTTCAGATAGGGCATCCGAGGCATCGATGCCTTTGCTTTGCGCGGTCAGCAATCGGACGACCTCCCGCGCAAGCTTGGCGCCCACCTCCGCGCGCTGTTTGGCATCCAGCGCCGCCACGCTTCGCCGGACCAGGGCGGCCAGATGGAAGGAGATTCGATCCGCCGCCTCGGCCGGATGGAGGTCCACCCGCTCTGCGCGTTGCGTGGATTCCAACACCGAGAGAGCCTCTTCGAGGCCTTCAGTGATCAGCTGCTCGTAAAGACCGCGGTGGAGTCCCGTCATCGCGCCCAGGCTAGCAACTTAGCCCGGAGGCCGCGAGCCCTCGCAGGCGTTGAGACCGCCGCGACCCAGGCTGGGCGGTCCTGCCAAGGAGACCCCCGGATGGAGCCCAAGTTCACCTTATTCGAGTACATGTATCGGGACGCCGGCAACTTCAAGACAACCGGGCGGCTGTTGCTTTCGGGGCAGGACCCGCAGGCGGAGGAAGCCATTCGGCGGTGCCTGGACTGGGGCGACCAGTTCGTGGCCGAACAGATCGGTGTGCCCCCCCTGTGCGCCGAGCATTGGGAAGCCGTAGGCGAAGAACCCTCGGAGATCGATCACGCCTTTCACGAGTTTCTGGGGCTGCGAAACGTTGAGGCGGACTCTCCTGGTCTCCGGGTGTGGGGCTCGATCGACCGGATGGTGCAACGGATGCAGGCTGCAGCTGGGCGATGGGACGTGAGCTTGTCGCCCAACTGTGATCTCTGAGTCCATACGTCGCCCGCAACGGCATGTTGTCCAGGCCTTGCGTCCGTGCGCTGACGTGGGACAGCCTCAGGGGGACGGAGGTAGTTAAGGTCCGACGCAAGCCGGCTCACCCCCGGCCGGC
>JAEWZE010000220.1 GCA_023395465.1 Pseudomonadota bacterium | reverse complement strand
TACGCCGCGAACGCCGCCGCCGCCACGAAGGCGAAGCCGGCGAAGAAGAACATCAGGAACGCGTTCTCGCTGAGCCCCGTGTTGGCGATGGCCGCGGTCACCGCGTCGTTGCGCACGCCGGCGTTGGTGAGCAGCACCCACAGGCTGCCGAAGGTGCTGGTGAGGTACCAGAAGGCCATGATCACGCCCTTCATCGCCATCGGCGCCTGGCTGTATGCGAACTCGAGCGCGGTTGCCGACACCAGCACTTCGCCGAAGGTCAGCAGCAGGTAGGGCAGCGCCTGCCAGGTGATCGAGACCTGCTCGCCGCCGTCGATCCACAGCTGCAGCACGCCGGCCACGATCCAGGAGACGCCGGAGATCGCGATGCCCCAGCCCATGCGCCGCAGCGCCGTGACCTGGAAGCCCATGCGCCGCAGCGCCGGGTACAGCACCAGGTTGTTGAACGGGATGAGCAGCATCACCAGCAGCGGATTGAGCGCCTGCATCTGCGCCGCGTCCTGGATGAGCCAGCTCGGCCACCACCAGGCGTCGTGCGGGATCACCATCTCGCGGCCCTGGATGATCCAGGTCGACGCCTTTTGGTCGAACAGCGACCAGAACGGCGTCACCAGCGCGAACACGATCAGGATGCGCAGCACCGCGCGCACGCCGTCGACCGCGGCGTCGGGATGCGCGCCGCGCGCGCGCTCGAGCTGCAGCGAGGCGCCAATGCCGCCGCCGGCGATGATCACGCCCAGCGCAAGGCAGGCGGTGATGACGAAGCCGAAGGACTCCGGCCACCACGTCGGCCAGCCCGCCGTCGCATGCCCCGCCCAGCCGAGCAGCATGGCCACCGCCAGCACCAGCGCGCCGCGGGCCACGATGCCGCCCGCGTTGCCAGCGTCCGCGCGCCAGGCCAGCGCGCTGCGCACGACCTTCATGAACCCGTGCGGGTCGTTCGTCGACGGCGGCACGTTGACGTACTGCCTGCGCCCCATCCAGAACACGAAGGTCGCGATGAACATCAGGACGCCGGGGATGCCGAACGCGACCGCCGGCCCGTAGTGGCGCAGGAACAGCGGCGCCAGCAGCGAGGCGAAGAACGAGCCGAAGTTGATGATCCAGTAGAACGCGTCGAAGACCAGCTTCGCCTTGTCCTTGTTGCTCTGGTCGAACTGGTCGCCGCAGAAGCTCACCACCAGCGGCTTGATGCCGCCCGAGCCCAACGCGATCAGGAACAGGCCGGTGTAGAAGCCGGTGGCGTTGTTCTCGAACATCGCCAGACAGGCATGGCCGGCGCAGTACACCAGCGAGAACCACAGCACGGTGTTGTACTTGCCGAAGTAGCGGTCCGACAGCCAGCCGCCCAGCAGCGGGAAGAAGTACACGCCGATGACGAAGCTGTGGAAGATGTCCTTGGCGGCGCCTTCGCGGTCCGGGCCGGCGGGCAGGTAGCCGAGCAGCACCGAGCTGATGAGGAACGGCACCAGGATGTTGCGCATCCCGTAGAAGCTGAAGCGTTCGCAGGCCTCGTTGCCGATGATGTACTTGATCTGGCCGGGCATGCGGCCCTGGCCGGTGGGAGCGGGCGTGGCGCCGTGGTTCATGGGCGTCGGGTCCGGAAGGCGGGAAAGTCGGGCAGGCTAGCCGATCCGGCGGCCGTCTGCCCATGCGTCCGGTCCCATTGACACTTGGGCCGACCCGCGACCGGCTGGCATCATGCCGGCCCACGTCCCCGCCCCGGCCCCCGATGAAGCAGCCCCTCCTCGCCGCGTTCCTTGCCGTGTTCGCACCGCTGTCCACCGCCGCGCAGGCGCCCCTGTCGACGATCGCCGAGCGCAGCGGCTTCGTGAAGACCGGCCGCTACGACGAGACGATCGCCCTGTGCGCGGCCTTCGAGCAGCGCCATCCCGACGCGGTCCGCTGCCTCGACTTCGGCACCACGCCAGAGGGCCGGCCGATGAAGGCCCTCGCCATCTCGCGCAGCGGCGCCCTGACCCCGGAGGCGGCCCGCGCACGCGGCCTGCCGGTGGTGCTGATGCAGGGCGGCATCCATGCCGGCGAGATCGACGGCAAGGACGCCGGCTTCCTGGCGCTGCGCGAGGTGCTCGCCGGCGACGCCGCGCCCGGCGCCCTGGACGAACTGGTCTGGCTGTTCGTGCCGGTGTTCAACATCGACGGGCACGAGCGCTTCGGTGCCTGGAACCGGCCCAACCAGCGCGGCCCGGAGGAGATGGGCTGGCGCACCACGGCGCAGAACTACAACCTCAACCGCGACTACGCCAAGGCCGACGCGCCCGAGATGCAGGCGATGCTGCGCCTGGTCGAGGCCTGGGACCCCATCGCCACCATCGACCTGCACGCCACCAACGGCGCCCAGTTCGAGCACGACATCTCGATCCAGGTCGAACCGCTGCACGGCGGCGACGAGGCGCTGCGCCAGGCCGGCCTGTCGCTGCGCGAGCGCACGATCGCCGACCTCGCCGCCCAGGGCTCGCTGCCGCTGCCGTTCTACCCCTCGTTCGAGGACTACCAGGATCCGGCCTCGGGCTTCGAGGACGGGGTGTCGCCGCCGCGCTTCTCCACCGGCTACTTCCTGCTGCGCAACCGCCTGGCGATGCTGGTCGAGACGCATTCGTGGAAGGAATACCCGGTGCGCGTGCGCATCACCCGCAACACGATCGTGTCGGTGCTGGAACAGGTGGCGCGGCAGGGCCGCGAATGGATGGCGCTGGCCCGGGCCGCCGACGCGCGCGATCTGGCAGGCCAGCCGGTGGCGCTGGACTACCAGGCCACCGCGGACAGCCGCGTCATCGACTTCCGCGGCTATGCCTACACGCGCACGCCGTCGGAGATCTCCGGCGCGATGATGACGCGTTACGACCCCACCACGCCGCAGGTGTGGAAGGTGCCGCTGCGCGACACCATCGTGCCGCGCACCGTGGTCGCGGCGCCGCGCGCCGGCTACGTCGTGCCGGCGGGGTTCGCCGGTATCGTCGCGCCGAGGCTGGACGCGCACGGGATCCGCTACCGCCGCGTGGACTGCGACCGGTGCGCGCAGCCCGCGGGCGCGGAGCTGGCGGCGGAGGTCTTCCGCGCGACCGGCAAGGAGTTCGCGGCGCAGCCGGTCGAGGGGCACCAGCGGCTCACGGTCGAGGGCGAATGGAAGGCGGCGACGCGGACGGTCCGTGCGGGCGCGCTGTTCGTGCCGATCGCGCAGCCGAAGGCGCGGCTGGCGATGGCCCTGCTCGAACCGCAGGCGCCCGACTCGCTGCTGCAGTGGGGTCTGTTCAACAATGCCTTCGAGCGCAAGGAATACATGGAGGCCTACGTGGCCGAGGCCGTGGCGCGCGGGATGCTGGCCGCGGATCCGGCGCTGAAGACGCAGTTCGAGCGCCGTCTGCGCGAAGACCGCGCGTTTGCCGACAGCCCGGCGGCGCGACTGGAGTTCTTCCACCGGCTGCATCCGTCCTGGGACGAGCGGCTCGACCTGTATCCGGTGATGCGGGTGGATCGGGCGCCGGAGTAGCTGCGGCGGGCTGTAAGGCGATCGAGCGGTCCCCCACCCCCGCCCTCCACCCGTGAAGGGCGCAATGCCCCGCAAGCGGAGGAGGGAGCGGACGCCGTCACGTCGCACGACATCCGCCTGCGCAATTCCCCTGCATTGCCCCCTCCCGCGGCCGGGGGGCGAACGAAGCGATCCTTCCACCATTTGCGTTCGCGTCGACGAAGCCGGACATTGGCATTCCGTCTCTCCCGGGAGTCGCCCATGCGCCTCGCCCTCGCCTGCCTTGCGCTGCTGGCCAGCGCCTGCAGCCCCGATCCGGAACCCGCGACCGGTAACGGGAGCGCGGCATCGGCGGACACCGGCGCCGGCGTCGGCGCCGCCACCGCCACGCCGCCGCGTCCCGACACCGCGACCGCGAGCTTCCGCTGCGGCGACCTGCTGGCGGGCGCGGTCTTCGACAACCTCCGCGGCGAGCTCGTCCTCACCATCGCCACCCGCCGCATCGTCCTGCCGCAGGCGATTTCGGCCTCGGGTGCGCGCTATGCCGACGAGCGCGGCAACGAGTTCTGGAACAAGGGCGACCAGGCCACGCTCACCCTCGATGGCCAGCGTCACGACTGCTCGGTGACCGGGGAAGTCTCGCCCTGGGACGAAGCGCGCTCGCGCGGCGTGGTCTTCCGCGGACTGGGCACCGAGCCGTTCTGGTCGCTGGAAGTCGCCGGCGGCGCCGCGCCCTCGATGCAATTGGCGCTGGACATGGGCGAACGTCCGCTCACCGTCGCGCAGGCGACGCCGCTGCCTGCGCGCGCGGGCTTCGAGGGCGTCGCCGACGACGGCAGCGCGGTCGAACTGCGCATCACCCGCGGCGACTGCAGCGACGGCATGAGCGACCAGGTCTACCCGACCTCGATCGCACTGACGGTGGGCGCGGAGACGTTCGCCGGCTGCGGCGCATTCCTAGACGAGTGACGCGCGCGGGCCTCGCCGGCCGGACACCGACGGCCGGCTGCGCCAGGCTCAGGAACTGCAGGACAGCATCGAGCATCCGGCCCGGTTGCGCGCCCAGTCCGGGCGCCTGGCCGCGAACGCTTCGCGGCCGGGCTGCTCGTCGTACGGCCGGCGCATGACCTCCAGCAGTTCGTCGATCGCCGACACCTCCCCGGCCGTGGCCCGGTCGATCGCCTGCTGCGCCAGGTAGTTGCGCAGCACGAACTTCGGGTTGGCCGCCTGCATGCGGGCGCGACGCGGGGCGGCTTCGAGCGGATCCTCGCGCAGCCGCCGCGCGTAATCGCCCAGCCAGTCCTCCAGCGCTGGCGCATGCGCCTCGCGCAGCGCCGGATCGTAGAAGGCACCCGCCAGCGGTTCGAGCGAAGGGCGCGCGGGATCGATGTCGGCCAGCGCGCGGAAGCACAGCGTCATGTCCATCTGCGCGGCCTGCATCAGCGCCTGCAGCCGCTCCATCCGTGCGACGTCGTCGTCGCCGCAGCGGGCCAGGCCGAGCTTGCGGGCGATATCCTCGCGCTCGGCCGCCTGCCAGGTCTCGGCGTAGCGGTCGAGTCCCGCTTCCAGCGGCGCGACGCCGTCGAACAGCGGCGACAGCGCCTGCGCCAGCCGCGCCAGGTTCCAGTGCGCCACCCGCGGCTGCCAGCCGAAGCGGTAGCGGCGGCCCTGCGCATCGGTGGTGTTGGGGGTCCAGTCCGGATCGAAGTCGTCGATCCAGCCGTACGGTCCGTAATCGATGGTCAGGCCGAGGATCGACATGTTGTCGGTGTTGAGCACGCCGTGGACGAAGCCCACCCGCATCCAGTGCGCCACCATGCGGGCGGTGCGGACGCAGACCTCGGCGAACCACTGGCCGTAGCGCGACTCATCGAAGGCGCCGTCCGCGCGCAGCGCCGCCAACGGCTGGGCCGCGCGCTCGCCGAGCAGGTGCGGGAAGTCGCGCCAGATGCAGAAATCGGCCAGTTGCCGCAGCAGCGCGAGGTCGCCGCGCGAGTACGGCAGTTCGAAGTGGCCGAAACGCAGGAACGAGGGCGCGACCCGGCACACGATCGCGCCCGGCTCCGGCGCCGGATGGCCGTCGTAGAACATGTCGCGCACCACCGGCTCGCCGGTCCCCACCAGCGACAGCGCGCGCGTGGTCGGCACCCCGAGGTGGTGCATGGCCTCGCTGCACAGGAACTCGCGAACCGAAGAGCGCAGCACGGCGCGGCCATCGGCGCTGCGCGAATACGGCGTCAGGCCGGCGCCCTTGAGCTGCAGTTCGCGACGCTGGTCCTGGGCGGTGATGCACTCGCCGAGGGTGATCGCGCGCCCGTCGCCCAGCTGCCCGGCCCAGTGCCCGAACTGGTGTCCGCCGTAGGCGCTCGCGACCGGATCCATGCCCGGCAACAGGGTATTGCCGGCGAAGACCGCGGCGAATCCGGCGCTGTCCACCTGCGCCGGCGAGAAGCCCAGCTCCGCGGCCAGCTCGCGCGAATGCGCCAGCAGCGCCGGCGCCGCCACTGGCGTCGGTGCCACCCTCGACCAGACCGCGCCCGCGACCTGGCGCAGCCGGGGGCCGGTTTCGGGGTCGCCGGGCAGTTCCCGGACCAGGGCGTTGTCGAAGCGTAGGCGGGGCAGATCCATGGCGTCGATGGTATCGCCGGCCCCGTCGTGGGGAGGTCGCGCGGCACGGTACGGCCGGAATCCGCCAGCGGTCTGCGCGTTCCGGCGAGGCTACCCCGCGATGCTCGCGACGCCGGCCCTCAAGGCAAGGGCACCGCGACCTCGTGCAGCGCGCACCCGGGCGCGGCGCCGGGATTCCGCGGCGCGCCCTGCCGGCTGCCCTGCCCGCATTCAGCGGGTCGATGCGCGCCGGGGAGTAGAATGTGCGCCCCCAAGTTGGCGCCATCGGCGCGATCCTGCCCATGAGCGCTCCTACGCCCCCCGTCTCCTTTTCCGACTTCCGCCTGCCCGAGCCGCTGCTCCGGGCCCTGTCCGACGTCGGCTACGAATCGCCCTCGCCGATCCAGGCAGCGACCATCCCGCCGCTGCTGGAAGGCCGCGACATGCTGGGCCAGGCCCAGACCGGCACCGGCAAGACCGCCGCGTTCGCCGTGCCCGCGCTGGCGCGCCTGGACCCGGCGGCCCGCAAGCCGCAGGTGCTGGTGCTGGCGCCCACGCGCGAGCTCGCCATCCAGGTCGCCGAGGCGTTCCAGAAGTACGCCGCCCACCTGCCCGGCTTCCAGGTGCTGCCGATCTACGGCGGCCAGGGCTACGGCCCGCAGCTGGCGGCGCTCAAGCGCGGCGTGCAGGTGATCGTCGGCACCCCGGGCCGCGTGATCGACCATCTCGACCGCGGCACGCTGGACCTGTCCGAACTGCGCACCCTGGTGCTCGACGAAGCCGACGAGATGCTGCGCATGGGCTTCATCGACGACGTCGAGGCGGTGCTGAAGAAGACCCCGGCCACGCGCCAGGTCGCGCTGTTCTCGGCCACCATGCCGAGCCAGATCAAGCGCATCGCGCAGACCTACCTCAAGGATCCGGTCGAGATCGCGATCAAGTCGCAGACCACCACCGCGGCCAACATCCGCCAGCGGGTCTGGATGGTCAGCGGCACCAACAAGCTCGACGCGCTCACCCGCATCCTCGAGGCCGAACCCTTCGACGCGATGATCATCTTCGCGCGCACCAAGCTCGGCACCCAGGAACTGGCCGACCGGCTGTCCGCGCGCGGTTTCGCCGCGGCCGCGATCAACGGCGACCTCGACCAGAAGCAGCGCGAGAAGACCATCCAGTCGCTCAAGGACGGCCGCATCGACATCCTCGTGGCTACCGACGTGGCCGCGCGCGGGCTGGACGTGGAACGCATCAGCCACGTGCTGAACTACGACATCCCGTACGACACCGAGAGCTACGTGCACCGGATCGGCCGCACCGGCCGCGCGGGGCGCAGCGGCGAGGCGATCCTGTTCGCGGCGCCGCGCGAGCGCGGCATGCTGGGGGCGATCGAACGCGCCACGCGGCAGAAGATCGAGCCGATGCAGCTGCCGAGCGTGGAGACGGTGAACGAGCGCCGCGTCGACAAGTTCATGGACCGCATCACCAGTGCGCTGGAGAGTCCCGACCTGGCGCTGTACCGCGACCTGGTCGAGCGCTACGAGCGCGACCACAACGTGCCCGCCGCCGAGATCGCCGCCGCGCTGGCGCGCACGGTGCAGGGCAACACGCCGCTGCTGATCGCCGCGCCGCCGCCGCGCAAGGACCGCGACGAAGGCCGCGGCCCGCGCGAGCGGATGGAGCGGCGCGAGGCCTATCCCGCGGTCGAGCCGAGGCCGGCCCCGGCCGCCCGCCCCCGGCCCGAACGCGCGGCGCCGAACGCCGGCGAAGCCCTGTTCGAGGACGAGGCCCGTCCGTCGGCCCCGCCGCGCCGCGAGCGTCCGGAACGGGCCGAGCGCGCCGCCGGCGACCCGGCCTTCCCGATGGAGACCTTCCGCATCGACGTCGGCCACGTGCACGGCGTGCAGCCTGGCAACATCGTCGGCGCCATTGCCAACGAGGCCGACCTGGAAAGCCGCTTCATCGGCCGCATCGACATCCGCGACGACCACAGCCTGGTCGACCTGCCCCAGGGCATGCCGCGCGAGGTGCTCGAGCACCTGAAGAAGGTGTGGGTGTCCGGACAGCAGTTGCGCATGCGCCGCGCCGACGAGGACGCGCGCGCCGCGCCGCGCGGCAAGTCCGGCCCCAGGCCCGCACCCGGCAAGCCACGCGGCAAGGCGCCGCCGCGAGGCGCGAAGCCGGGCCCGCGCGGGCGCCGGGACTGATCCTGGGCTGGCGCCTCGCGGCAGCACCGTCGGCAAGGGTGGGGTCGAGAGCGTCCGGAAGGTCCGTTCGCGGCTGAGTTCGCTCCCGCGGCACCAGCGCCAGGCCCGGAGCCGGGATCCCTAGGTTCGGCCACCGCGCACCTGGCCAAGCGTCACAGCCGCAACCATCGCGCGCAAGCCGCCCGATCCTTTCTAGAATCGGCGGCATGTCCCGCCTTCTCGTTTTCCAGCACGTCGCGGCCGAGCCGCTGGGCACGCTCGATCCGCTGATCCGTCGCCGCGGCCACCGGGTCCGGTTCGTCAACTTCGAGCGCGAGCCGGATGCGCAGCCCGACATCGACCGCTACCGCGGCCTGGTCGTGCTGGGCGGGCCGATGAACGTCGAGGAGCAGCGGTCGCGGCCGCACCTGCGCACCGAACTGCGCGCGATCGAGCGGATGCTGGGCCAGGGCAAGCCGGTGCTGGGCATCTGCCTGGGCGCGCAGTTGCTGGCGCACGCGCTGGGCGCTCCGGTCAAGCGCCACCACGTACCCGAGATCGGCTGGTACCGGCTGCGCCCGACCGAGGCCGGGCGCCGCGATCCGGTGCTGGCGCCGCTGGGCGAGGAGGCACCGGTCTTCCAGTGGCACGGCCAGCATTTCGAGATCCCGCGCAGCGCCGTCCACCTCGCCCGCAGCGAGACCTGCGAACAGCAGGCCTTCCGCTGGGGCGACAAGGCCTACGGATTCCAGTTCCACCTGGAGATGGACGAGCCGCTGATCGAACGCTGGCTGGCCACGCCCGGCTATCGCGCCGAACTCGAGCGCCGCGAGGGGCTGCACGACGAGGCGGCGATCCGCGCCCATACGCGCGAACACATCGCCGCGATGCAGGCCGGCGCCGACGCGGTGTTCAACAACTTCCTCGACCTGGTCGGCCGTCCGCAGCGGCGCATCGCCCTGCCCTCGCGCGAATTCGGCGAGTAGTCCTGCGAGGGTGCGAAGGCTCCAGCCCACCTTCGCCAGTCACCGCCATCCCTGGCGAGTGTTCTATCGCCCCGCCTGCCAAGGTGGCGCGCGCCGTCGTCCGTCGAAGATGGCCCGGCTACCCCGCAGTCAGCTGGCTGACGTCCGCGCCGCATCGAACGGGTACACCGGAGCGCGCATCGCTCTTGTCGGCTTCGAGATGGACGAAGACAAGCTCCTTCGTGTCCTGCGACCTGTGCCAGAACGTGCAGAGGCCTGTCTGCTTCTCCAGCATGCACACGTCGAACGATGACGTGACACGGTCGTCCACGGCGGCCTCCCTGGCGAAGAACCGCTCCAGCAGGTCGAGATGATGCAGATGGAAGGCCTCGACGCCGTCGAAGAAGAAGGACGGCCGCAGGCGACTGTTGAAGGCCTCGCAAACGGCATCCACCCCCTCCCTCTCCCGCAGCGAGAATTGCGTGCTGAGAGGGTCGATCCGCTCATGGGCGATCCTGTCCGACCTGAAAAACACGGCATGCAGCTGGAATCCGTCGCATCCGGGCAGGGTGAAAAACAGGTTGCCGACCGATCCGGCGGCAGGAACGCCGTTCCTGGAGCGCGCCTGCCTGGCCTGCTTCGCAACCTGCAGCAGATCGATTGGACCGCCGTCGCCTTCGTGGAGCAGGAACAGCCGATGGAACTGGACCATCAGGAACACGTCGCCGGACGCGGCGATCGCCCCGTACTTCCACGGGTACAGCTTCCGGTAGTTGTCCAGCACGAGCGGGGCCTGTTCCGGGTTTGACACCCCGGACATCACTGCGCAATGATCCCCGGCCAGGATCAGATGATCCTGCGCGTCGGCAGCGACGATCAGCGTCATGCTGGCAAGGCTCCATGGAAGACGCATCTGCAAGATAAGGAACTTCGACATGCCTGGCAATTTCATCGTCAGGGCCTCCCAGCATCCCTTCCTCGTCGGCGAAAGCAGGCCCGCCGGCATCACGGCCCTGCCGGCGGGGCTGGCCCGCAAGGTCCTGGAGCTCCGGTTCGCCTACAACGACCTCAAGCCTGTCGTGAACGCGCCCTACCTGGTGCGGTTCGATGACGGCACGCAGGCGGAGGGCAGGCTCGATCACAGGGGCGAGGCGAAGATCGAGAACCCGCCCGGACCCGGCAAGGCGTTCTTCGGCTACGACCAGCGCGACGCGTTCCCCTATCCCGAGCGCCCGGCCAACCCGATCTTCGGCTTCAGGCCAACCTCGCCCGAAGATGCCGCCGAAGCGTTGGCGCGTTATGCGAAAGCCGAGGCCGAGTACCTGGAGGACAACTACTTCCCCGACGAGGTGGCTGCGATCCACGATGGCGACAACGATTACGACGACCTGCTGGAAGACTACGAGTACGACAGCGAAACCGTCATCGAGGAGATGGAGGACGACAGCCCGGGATCGCACGAGGAAGTGATGCTGGATGCCGGCCGCGATGCTCAGCGGGGGTCGGCATGACCGCCAATGCCGCCCTGCAGAGGGCCGAGGACGACACCCTCGCCGAGATCCTGTCCTGGGTCCACGAGGTGGTCGAGGGACGCGGCGATTCCGCCGCGCAGATGATCGTGACCGTAGTGCTCGGCTGCATTCCCTATGTGGGCCAGGCGATCGATGCCTACAACATCCTGCGTTGCATCTACAACCTGACCCGCGCGCCCACCGACTCGGACCACTGGATCGCGCTGGTGCTGTCGCTGATCGCCGTCGTGCCGCTGTTCGGCGATGCACTGAAGAACGTCTTCATGATGATGCGCAACGGCAAGCGCATGGGACGCATCCTGGACACGCTGCCGAACAAGGTCCGCGGCAACGTCGAGAAATGGTTCCGCGAACTGGACTGGGTGCAGTACGCCAGGGAAATGTCGCGTTCGGTGGACGACATCCTCGGCGGCATGATCGAGGTGCTGGAATACCACGTCACCCGATGGGTGCTTGGCCGCGAGGGTGTGCAGCGGCTGGTCCGGCAGCTGGATGAACTAAGGCGGATGGCGGCGCGCCGGATCGACGAGGCGATGGACTCGCTGCGGCGGATGCATCAGCAGGCCCTGCGCGATCCCCTGCCCAGCACCGCCGGCCACACCCCGGCACTGCCCCGCCCCGCCCCCGGCGCACGGCCCACGCCGGGCACCCGGGCGCCGACCACGGTCAGGCGCACCACGGCAGGCACCACCACCCCGGCGAGCGGCACGGCCAGCGCCACCAAGCGCCAGAGCCAGCGATCGACCCAGAATCGCGCCGGCATCGGCGTGTCCGGCGAACATATCGCCGACTATTACTTCGTGCGCCGCCGGCATGACCGCAAGAAGGTCAGCCATCAGGGCAAGCTGTTCGAGATGAAGCAGCCGGGCCACCGGGGCATCGACCATGTCTGGCATGGCGACCGCCTGCCCAATGGCTACCGCGTCAGCGACACCAAGGGCTCGGGCAGCCCGTTCCA
>JAEWZE010000127.1 GCA_023395465.1 Pseudomonadota bacterium | reverse complement strand
TGGGGCTGGCGCCGGGCAGGGTCACGGTGACGTTGACCACCGGCACGGTGAGGTCGGGGAACTGCGAGACGGCGAGGCGGTTGAAGGCCAGCAGCCCGGCCGCGGTGAGCAGGATGAAGACCAGGATTGCCGGCAGCGGGCGATGGATGGACCAGGCGGAGAAGTTCATTCCACCACCCGCACCAGGTCGCCATCACCAAGGAAGCCCGCACCGCGGGCGACCACGCGCGCGTCGGCCGGCAGGCCGCTGCGCACTTCGATCCGCTCGCCATGGGTCGGTCCGACCTCGATGCCGCGTTCGCGCGCTCGGTTGTCGTCGCCGACGGTGAACACATAGGCGCGGCCGTCGCGACGCACCACCGCCTCGACGGGAATCAGCATCGCCTGCGCCCGGCCCAGGGCGATGCGGCCCTGCGCGAACATGCCCGCGCGCAGGCCGCCGGGTTCGGGCAGGTCGGCATAGATCGTGCCGGTGCGGCTCTGCGCGTCCAGCGCCGGCGAGACGCGACGCACCGTGCCGGCGACCGCGCCGGCCGGCGTCTCCACCTGCACGCTGGCGCCGGGCGCGACCAGCAGCAGGTCGGCCTCGGCCAGTTCGGCGCGCCATTCCAGGCGGCCGTCGCGGATCAGGCGCAGCAGTTCGCCGCCGGCGCCCACCACCTGCCCAGGCTGGATGCTGCGCGCGGACACCACGCCGTCGACCGGTGCGCGCACCACGGTGAAGTCGCGCTGCACGCGCGCCGCGTCGCGGCTGGCGATGGCGGTGTTGAGCCGCGCCTGCGCGTTGGCGCGAGCGGCTTCGGCTTCCTCCGCATCCTGCAGCGAGACCATCTGCGAGTCGGCCAGTTCGCGCACGCGGGCGGCCTTGCGGCGCGCGGTCTCGAGATTGGTGGCCGCCTCCTTCACCTGCGCCTCGGACTGCGCCAGCTGCGAGGCCATGGTGCGGTCGTCCAGGCGCAGCAGTACGTCGCCCTGCTCCACCACGCTGCCCACCTCGACCTGGACGCGGGACACGCGCAGGCCGGACAGCTCGACGCCCACCGACACCTCTTCCCAGGCCGCGACCGCGCCGGAGGCCACCACCTCGCGCACCACTTCACCCTGCCGTGGCGTGGCCAGCGATACGGTCAGGCTCGGCGTCGCCTCGGGGGGCGCGTCGTCGCCGCAGGCAGCCAGGGCAAGCAGTCCGGCAACAGCCAGCGCGCGCAGGAAGATGGCAGGCATGGGGGTTTGGCTCTTATCAGAAGGCTGATACTCTATCAGCACACTGATATCCGGTGGAACCCGCGAGGTGGCCCGATGGCCGACAGCGACGCCAGCCCCCTGCAAGCGTTCAGGAACTCGACCACGTACCGGGCGACCGTGCTGCTCAAGCGCCTGCACCTGGGGCTGACGGTGGTGATGGAGGAACGCCTGCGCGAGCACGGCATCGAGCTGTCGCGGCCGCAGGCGCTGGTGCTGATGCACCTGCTGGAGCATCCCGGCGCCTCGAACGCCGAGCTGGCGAGGATGAGTGCGGTGTCGCCGCAGACCATGCACCAGATCCTCCTGCGGCTGGACCGCGACGGCCTGGTGACACGCACGCCGCATCCGTGGCTGGGCCGGGTGATGTCGTTCCGGATCACCGACACGGGACGCGAACTGGTGACGCACGGTGCCGACGTGGCGCAGGGCGTGATCGACGGCGCGCTGGGCGTGCTCTCGCCTGCCGAACAGGAGCAGCTGGTGGGCCTGCTGCAGCGCTGCGTGGCGACGCTGCCGTCGACGCTCGAGAAGGAGCGCTGACGATTCGGCCAGCGGGCGGTGGGAACCCGCTTGCGCCGGAAAAGCATTCGCGACCTCGGTCGCTCCCACACCGGATGGAGTCGTCGCGACCCGTGGGAGCGCGCTCGCGCGCGAAAGGCTTCGCGACCAAGGTCGCTCCCACACCCTCGGAATCGCCGCGACCTGTGGGAGCGCGCTGGCGCGCGAAGGGAATTTGCGACCAAGGTCGCTCCCCGGATGGAATCGCACCAACCTGTCGAGAACCCTCCGTCATGGCGCCCGCTACATCGGCCGCAGCGCCTGCACGCCGTCGAACAGCGCCTCGAGCCGTGCATGCGTGCCGCGCAGGCTAGCGACGACTTCCGCGGTCCAGTCGAAGTACTCGCGGCGGCGGTAGGCGGGCCAGTCGGCGGGCGGGAATTCGATCAGGTCGCGCAGGTTGGCGATCTTGTCGGCCAGCTTGACCAGGCGCGCGCCGTGCGAGGCGTGCGCGGCGCGTTCGACCTGCAGGCGCTTGCGTTCGGCCTTGGGCAGGGTCTTGTCATCGGTCAGGACTTCGACATAGGCCAGCACGGCGTCGCCGAAGCGCGCGCGCAGCTGGTCGCGACCCTTGTCGAGGCCGGGCTGGCCGTCGCCACCGCAGCAGTCCTCGAGGTAGTCGTGCAGCGCCGCGGCGCAGAGGATGTCGGGATCGTCGATGCCGGCCTCGACGGCGAGGATGCGCACGAGCGCGACGGGATGGTTGATATAGGGCGTGGCGTCGGCGTCCTTGCGGCGCTGGCCGCGGTGGGCGTGCGCGGCGAAGGCGATGGCGTCGATGACGCGGGCGATGGGTTGGGCTGGAAGGGTCATGCGGTGGTCCCCCTGGTGTTGGGTCGCATGCTGGCTGGGAGGTGTCGCAGCGGCTGGGACGGGCCCCGCCCGGCCCTCCTCCCGCGAACGGTGAAGGGAGTCGATGCGCGATGCGTCGAGGGAACGCGGGCGCGCAAGGTCTCCCGCCTTGCTCCTTCCCCTGCTCGCGGGGCATTGCGCCCTTCAGGGGTGGAAGGCTGGGATGGGGGGGCGCGCCAAAGGCGCGCGTCTGGTAACGCGGCGACCTGCTGCCCCCACCCCAGCCCTCCCCCGCAAGCGGGGGAGGGAGTTGAGGCGATGAGTCGAGAGAACACGGGCGCCGGGCTTCCCGCCTAGTTGGCCGCACTCACGGGGCATTGCGCCCTTCACGGATGGGTCGGATGGGGGCGCGCAAGGTCTCCTGCCTTGCTCCTTCCCCCGCTCGCGGGGGAAGGCTGGGATGGGGGGCGCGCCGAAGGCGCGCGTCTGGTAACGCGGTGACCTGCTGCCCCCACCCCAGCTCCCCCACGTGCGGGGGAGGGCGCAAAGCGGGCGGGTCAGGCGGTCAGCTGCCGTGGCAGGCTGCGGCTTCGTCCGGGCCCTTGGCGGACGCCACGCAACGTTCGCGGGCCAGACGGTTCCGCACTTCCGTTTCGAGGCTGCGCAGACCCCAGCGGCGACCTTCGGCGATCGCGGCTTCTTCGTCGGCGCCCTGCAGCCAGGCGGCGCGCAGCGCAGCGAGCGCGCCGACGCGGTTGCCGCTGGCGCAATGGACCAGGGCAGGGCCTTCGACGTCGCGCAGCAGCTGGTCGAAGGCAGCCACGGAAGCGGGACTGAGGTCGGCGGCGCCGGCGATGGGCAGATTGTCGTAGGCCAGGCCGGCCGCGCGAACGGCGTGGGCTTCGTCGAAGCCGGGAGTCTCGGCGTCGGGGGTGAGATCGATGACGTGGACGATGCCGGCTGCGCGCAGGGCGGGCAGGTCGTCGGCGCTGATGCGGCCGCCGGATCGGATGCCCGCGACCGGGGTGGCGAAGCCTTCCAGTGGGAAAGGCTGGGCGGCGGTGTCTGGACGCGGTGCTGGCGTGCTCGTGGTGGTGGGTGTGCTGGTGCAGCCGACGAGGAGGACCAGGGTTGCGGCAAGGAGCCTGGTGGTGGTGCGGGCGGTCATGGCGGGCCTGCGGGGCGTGCGTGGGTAAGTGGATTGTGCGGCTGCGAGGCCCCCACCCCAACCCTCCCCCGCTTGCGGGGGAGGGCGTCGAAAGCGCCGCCCGCCCCTGCCTCCCGCTGCCTCCCGCTCTCTCCCGCTGCCTCCCGTCCCGCCTCCGCTTGCCCCCGCTGCCCCGCTGTCCCGCTGCCCCGTGCCCCCGCTGCCTCCCGCTGCCTCCCCCCGCCTCCCGCCTCCGCTTCCCCCCGCTGCCCCCCACAACTGGTCCCTGCTCGCGGGACGTTGCGGGGCCAGACGCAGGAAGCCCCGCGTTCGCGGGGCTTCGTTCACGCCCCTGGATGCCGCCGTTGCCGGGGGCGGTGAGGCGTGCTCCGCGGCGCCGTCAGGCGAACGGGTCCTGCAGCACCATGGTGTGGTCGCGATCCGGACCGGTGCTGACGATGCTGATCGGGCAGCCGGCCAGTTCCTCCAGCGCGCGCAGGTAGGCGCGTGCGGCCGGCGGCAGGTCGTCCCACACGGTGATGCCGTGGGTGTTCTCGCTCCAGCCGGGGAACT
>JAEWZE010000102.1 GCA_023395465.1 Pseudomonadota bacterium | reverse complement strand
CTGGTATCCCTCCAGCGCGGCGAGGTAGTCGTCGAGGGTGAACAGGTCGACGCAGGCGCCCGCGCCGCCGCCCGCCAGTTCGCCGCGCATGAGCTTGCGGGCCAGCACGATCGCGGCGGTGCACGGCACCTGCGGTCCGTCGCCGCCCGGCAGCAGCAGTTCCCAGCGCAGCACCAGCGGTGCGCCGTCCGGGCCGATGCCGCGCATGCGCACCAGCATCGCGCCGGTATCGGATCCCGCCTCCAGCCAGCGCTCGCTCAGCCGCAGCAGTGGCCCGGCCCAGGGCGCCATGTCCGGCAGCAGCCCGCCGCGTACCGCCCAGCTCGCCAGCCACAGGCCGAAGTGCATGCGCCGCAGTTCCAGTCCGGCGCGGAAATCGCAGGTCCGCAGCGACGGATGGCGCCGTGGCAGCACGTCCAGGTCCGGCACCTCGCAGCGCGCCAGCCAGCGGGCGCTCCCATCCGAGAAGCGCTCGCGCCGCAGCGACTGCCAGCCGTGCACGGTGCGCCACTTGCCATCGAGCAGGATGGGATATGCCTGCCCGACATAGCCCAGGATCGCGCGCGTCGTCGCCAGTCCGCGCGGGGTTCGGTTGCCGGGGCTGATCGCCGCTTCCACCGCGTCCAGCCGCAAGAAGCGGGGCAGGTGGGCGGCGACCACCGCCGCGCTGAGTCCGGGCACGCTGCTGGCGCCGGTGATCGCACGCCGTTGCGCCTGGCGCGCCTGCGCATCGAGCGCATCGAAGCCGGCGACGAAGGCGCGGCCGTCGGCCAGGTCGATGTAGTGCATGCCGCAGGCCAGCGCAGCGCGGGCGACCGCGTGGTCGCGGCCCTGGAACGGCCCGGCCGTATGGATCAGCAGGTCGGCACCGGTGGCGGCCAGGGCCGACGCGAAGCCGGGCGCGTCGATGTCCAGGCGCTGCGGGTGCATGGCGGCCGCGCCGGCGGGACTGGCCGCGACGAACGCGCGGGCGCGGTCCAGGTCGCGGCCGGCCACCAGGATCGCGGCCTCGCCGTCGGCGGCCAGCGTGCGGGCGATGCGGCCGCCGAAATGCCCGTAGCCGCCCAGGATGAGGATGCGCATCGGGCCAGTCTATCGGCGCCCGCGGGGGTCGCCGCGCCTGCCAACTCTTGTATCCGTGCCCCGTCACCCGCATCTGGGAGTCATCGCCGGCCCGGCCGGCCACGTCCCTCGAGGAAATTCCCATGCGGATGGACAAGCTGACCTCCCGCTTCACCACGGCCCTGCAGGACGCCCAGTCGCTGGCGGTGGGCCGCGACCACAACTTCATCGAGCCGGTGCACCTGCTCGTGGCGCTGATCGACCAGCAGGGCGGCGGCACGCGGCCGCTGCTGTCGCAGGCGGGGGTCAACGTGCCGGTGCTGCGCGAACGGCTGGGCGAGGCGCTCGAACGCCTGCCCAAGGTGACCGGCCAGGCCGGCCAGCTCTCGGTCGGCAACGATCTGATGCGCCTGCTCAACGTCACCGACAAGCTCGCCCAGCAGCGCGGCGACGCCTTCATCGCCAGCGAGCTGTTCCTGCTGGCGGCGCTGGAGGACGGCGGCGAGGTGGGCAAGGCGCTCAAGGCCGCCGGCGCGTCGAAGCCGCAGCTGGAGGCGGCGATCGACAAGGTGCGTGGCGGCGAAACGGTGCAGGACGAGAACGCCGAGGAGTCGCGCCAGGCGCTGGAGAAGTACACCATCGACCTGACCGCGCGGGCCGAGAGCGGCAAGCTCGATCCGGTGGTGGGCCGCGACGAGGAGATCCGCCGCACCATCCAGGTGCTGCAGCGGCGCACCAAGAACAACCCGGTGCTGATCGGCGAGCCCGGCGTGGGCAAGACCGCGATCGTCGAGGGCCTTGCCCAGCGCATCATCAACAACGAGGTGCCCGAGGGGCTGCGTGGCAAGCGCGTGCTGTCGCTGGACATGGGCGCGCTGATCGCCGGCGCCAAGTTCCGCGGCGAGTTCGAGGAGCGCCTCAAGGGCGTGCTCAACGACCTGGCCAAGAACGAGGGCCAGATCATCCTGTTCATCGACGAGCTGCACGCCATGGTCGGTGCCGGCAAGGCCGACGGCGCCATGGATGCGGGCAACATGCTCAAGCCGGCGCTGGCGCGCGGCGAACTGCACTGCATCGGCGCGACCACGCTCGACGAATACCGCAAGTACGTGGAGAAGGACGCCGCGCTGGAGCGGCGCTTCCAGAAGGTGTTCGTGGGCGAGCCCAGCGTGGAGGACACGATCGCCATCCTGCGCGGGCTCAAGGAGCGCTACGCGGTGCACCACGGCGTGGAGATCACCGATCCGGCGATCGTCGCCGCGGCCACGCTGTCGAACCGCTACATCGCCGACCGCCAGCTGCCCGACAAGGCCATCGACCTGATGGATGAGGCCGCCTCGCGCATCCGCATGGAGATCGACTCCAAGCCGGAGGAACTGGACCGCAAGGAGCGCCGGCTGATCCAGCTCAAGATCCAGCGCGAGGCGCTGAAGAAGGAGAAGGACGCCGAGTCGAAGCAGCGCCTGGCCGACCTGGAAACCGAGATCGAAGGCCTGGAGCGCGACTACAACGACCTCGAGGAAATCTGGAAGGCCGAGAAGGCCAC
>JAEWZE010000095.1 GCA_023395465.1 Pseudomonadota bacterium | reverse complement strand
GCACCTGGCCCACCAGCGCCTCGCGCACCACGATGTCCTTGGCGTGCAACTCCGCGAACTCGTCCAGGTAGTGGCCGCCGGTGAAGTCCAGCAGCGGGCGCTCCAGCGGATAGACCGGGAGCTGGATCATGTCCTTGCGGTCCACCAGGAAGTTGAACAGCCGCAGCTCCAGCTTCGACAGCACGTCCTCGGCATCGTGCAGGATGAAGCCGGCAAAGCGCACGCCCGAGCGCTGCTCGAACTGCAGGATCGCATCAACCACGTTGTTCAGGCAGTCCGCCTTGCTGGTCGGGCCGGGCCGCGCGCACACCACGGCATGTATGTTCGGAAAGTGCGCGCGCACCTGCTCCACATCGTCGAAGGTCTGCGGATCGTTGGGGTAGGTGCCGACGAAGATGTGGTAGTTCACGTAATCGAGCGTGGTGGCGGCCAACTCGGCCATGCGGCCGATGACGCCGTGCTCCTGCCAGGCCGGCACCATGATCGCCAGCGGCTTTTCGTCCACCGCGTACAGCGCCTTGGCATCCATGCGCGGGTGGCGGGCGTACACCGTCAGCGCCCGCCACAGGCGACGCACCCAGTAGGTGACGTCGATGAACAGGTCGTCGAGGCCGCTGATGAAGATGACGATCGCCACCGCCACCGCGACCGCCTTCAAGGCGTACAGGTAGAGGGTGAAAAGATCAAGCCACGACATCGGCTTCGCTTTCAGCGTGGCTCGGCTGGGAATCGCCCGGACGCAGCACCCGTGCCAACCCCGCGGCGATCTGCTGCGCCGCCGTGCCGTCGCCGAATGGATTGACCGCCGCCTGCATGCGGCGGTAGACCGCCTGGTCCGTCATCAACCGGCGCACGGTCTGCACGATCAGGGCGCGGTCGGTGCCGACCAGGGCCGCGCAGCCGGCGTCCAGCACCTCCGGCCGCTCGGTTTCCTCGCGCAGCACCAGCACCGGTACCTTGAAGGTGGGCGCCTCCTCCTGCAGGCCGCCCGAATCGGACAGCACCAGCCAGGCATCGGCCAGCGCCTGCTGCATGGCCAGGTAGTCGAGTGGCTCGGTGAGCCGCACATTCGGCAGGCCGCCGAGGAGGCGGTGAACCGGCTCCTGGATGATCGGGTTCAGGTGAACCGGGAAAAGCACCGGCAGATCGGGAAATTCGCGCGCGATGTCGGCGATGGCGGCGCATGCTTCTTCCACGTCGGCGCCCCAGTTCTCGCGCCGGTGCATGGTCACCAGCAGATGGCCCCGGCCGGCAGCGCGGCGGCGGATGCCATGGTGCTCGCTGGCCCACAGCTGGGCGTCGACCACGGTGTTGCCGGTGATGTGGATCCGCTCGGCGGCCACGCCCTCGCGCTCCAGCGCGCGGGCAGCGCGCTCGGTGGGTGCGAAGTGAAAGCGGGCGATGCGCCCGATCATCTGGCGCAGCCCCTCTTCGGGGAAGGGCCGGCCCAGGTTGTAGGTGCGCAGCCCGGCTTCGACGTGCGCCACCGGCACCCGGTGGTAGAAGCCGGTCAGTGCGCCGAGGAAGGCGCTTTCGGTGTCGCCCTGCACGATCACCGCCGCCCATTCGCGCTCGGCCAGCACGGCAGCCAACTGGCTGCGGCAACCGGTGCTGAAGTCCAGCAGCGAACTGCCCTGACGCTGCAGCACGTGGTCGGGCACGATGTCGAAGCAGTCCAGCATCTGGGCCGCCATGTCGCCGTGCTGCCCGGTGTGCGCCCAGAACGGCTGCGCCCAGGCTGAACCTTGCAATGCATGGTGCACGGGCGCCAGCTTGATGATCTCCGGGCGCGTGCCGCAGACGATCAAGATCGGCAACCTGCCGTGGGTGAATGCAGGCGCGGCATTCATCACAGCACCTCGAAGTCGGCCCAGACCGACGATGGGCCCGATTCCTCGTTGCACGGCGGCCCCTTCAAATCCACCACAAAGACGATTTCGCCGCCGAAACGCCCCACTCCAAGCAATTTCATCAGCACCTGATCCTGCTCGGGCGTGGCCATGCGCAGGAAGCAAATGGCCTGCTGCCGCCCCTCATGGGCGGCGGTGAGGATGTCCATGCGGCGAATGGCGCCGAATGGAGCGCATATTTCCTGCAGTGCCCGTCGAAGGGTCGGCACATCCGCGCATTCGCGCAACTCTTCTGTTTTTTGCATGTTGTCACTCCCTGAACAGAACGAACCATACCCAACCCCGAACCGTACCTAACCCTCAAGCCGGTACTGCTGGCCAAACGTCCGTTCTGCGCCCAATTTATTACACATTGAATCGTCCGTTGCAATCCCCTGAACAGGTTAAATTTCTGTAACCTGTTCTCATTCACTCCCTTTCACCCCCTTTATGGACCGCACCGGAAAAGCCGCTTACCATGCTGCCGCCCGGGGCGTGTCACAATTTGAAATGAGTGGTGTCGCACGCATGCCGCCGCTCCTGACGCCGCTTATCCGTGACCGTGCCGCCCGATTTCTCCGCGCCCTCCCCGGAACGCCGCCCTGAGCCGGCAGGTCGCCCTGTGGCGCGGCAGGGCCTGCGACTGAACGCACTGGATCGGGTCGCACGCGTCGCCCAAGAATTGAGCGGGCTCGACGCGGCGGTCGTCTGTCTGCGACCGACACGCAGCGCCCCCATCCAATGGGGCGCGCACGGCTTGTCGGAGGGCGCGGTGCAAACCCACGTGCTGGCCTCGGCCTGGCCGGCCATCGTGTCGGGGCAGGTGGCGCCCGAGGACTGGCTGGTGCTGACGGCAGGCAAGCCGCGCCAGCACGCGCAGGCGCCGCTGCAGGATGCGGGCGGTGCCGACACCGGCCTGCTGCTGGCGCTGGGCTTTTCAGAGCCGGCGGCCGGCAACCCCGCGCCGCTGATCGTCGAGCGGCTGGCGCGCAGCCTGTCTGCCGAAGCCGCGGCAGGGGCGCTGCTGGCCGACGCCAATGTGCCGGACGGCGCTGGCGCCACCAGCCAGCTCGCGGCGCGCCTGCGCGGCGCCATGCGGGCCATGCAGATGGGCAGCTGGGTGTACACCGTGGCACCGCGCCAGCTCAGCCTGAGCGACGACGCCGCGGCCATCCTCGGCGTGACGGACCGGCTGCCGCGCAAGCTCGATGATCTGCTGCAGTCCTTCACGGCCGAATCCGCCCACGGACTGCGCCAGGCCTTCGTGGCCTGCATCCGCCAGGGCCGGCCCATCGACACCGAGGTGCAGTTCGCCGGCGCCGCCGCCACGCGGCGCTGGATGCGCTTCATCGGCGAGGCGTCGAAGGGCCCCGACGGCAGCACGCACGAGATCCACGGCGCGGTGCAGGACGTCAGCACGCGCCGGCAGGCGCAGGAAGAAACCGTGCGCCTGGCCATGCGGCTGACGACGACGCTGGCGAGCATCAACGAGGCCTTCGTCACGCTCGACCGGCAAAGCCGGTTCATGTACGTCAACCGCGAAAGCGAGCAGCTGCTGGGCCACAGCACCCGCGAATTGTTGGGCGAACCCATCCAGCGCTGGCTGCTCGGCCAGACGCCGGGCCTGCTGCAAAGGGAACTCCAGGACGCGCTGGCGCGCAACCAGCGGGTGGAGTTTGAGGACTTCTACCCGGTCCTCGACAAGTGGCTGGAAGTGCGCGCCCACCCCTATGCCGAAGGTTTGGCGGTGTACTTCCGCGACGTCACCGAGCGGCGGCTGGCGCAGGAGCGCCTGATGCTGCTGCAAACCGGCATCGCGCACCTGAACGACATCGTGCTCATTGCCGAGGTGGTCAAGGGCCACAGCGGCCAGGCGGCACGCATCGCCTTCGTCAACGACGCCTTCGAGCGGCAGACCGGGCTCTCGCGCCACGAGGTGGTGGGCCACGACACCGGGGTGCTGGTGCGCACCGTGGGCACCGACGCGCTGCAGGAGCTGATCAAGAGCATGGCCGACCCCGAGGCCTTCACCCTGCGCCGCCGCGAGATGCTGCTGCGCCACCGCGACGGCAGCACCTACTGGATGGACCTGGACGTGGTGCCGGTGCGCGCCGCCGACGGCCGGATCACCCACTGGGTGACCGTGGGCCGCGACGTGACCGCGCGCCGGCAGGCCGACGAGAAGATCCACCACCTGGCCTACTTCGACCCGCTGACCGAGCTGCCCAACCGCCTGCTGCTGATCGAGCGCCTGCAAGCCGCCCTGGCCGACAGCGAGCGCAGCGGCCAGTCCGGCGCCCTGATGTTCATCGACCTCGACAACTTCAAGGTGCTGAACGACACCCTGGGCCACTCGCGCGGCGACCTGCTGCTGCAGCGCGTGGCCGAGCGCCTGCGGCGCAGCGTGCGCCGGTCCGACACCGTGGCGCGCATCGGCGGCGACGAGTTCGTGGTGATGCTGCAGGGCCTGGGCACCGACCCCGTGGCCTCGGCCGCCAAGACGCACCGGGTCGCCACCAAGGTGCTGCTGCGCATGAGCGAGCCGTTCGACCTGGGCGACTACCAGCACTACTGCACCGTGAGCATCGGCGTCACCGGCTTCGGTGCCCGCCACGACGGCGTGAGCGAGCTGCTCAAGCAGGCCGACCTGGCCATGTACCAGGCCAAGGCCATGGGCCGCGACACCATCGCCTTCTTCGACCCGGCGATGCAGGCCGCCGTCAGCGCCCGCGCGGCGCTGGGGGCCGATCTGCGAGTGGCGCTCCAGGCGGGCGACCAGTTCCGGGTGTACTACCAGCCGCTGTTCGACCGGCAGCGCCGCGTCGTCGGCCTGGAGGCGCTGCTGCGCTGGCAGCACCCGCAGCGCGGCGCCGTCAGCCCGGCCGAATTCATCCCCGTGGCCGAAGACACCGGCCTGATCCTGCCGCTGGGCGCCTGGGTACTGGAGCAGGCCTGCGCGCAACTGGCGCAATGGGCGCTGCGGCCCGAGACGGCGCAGCTGAGCATCTCGGTCAACGTCAGCGTGCGCCAGTTCCGCCACCCCGAGTTTGTCGACCAGGTCATCGCCAGCATCAGCCGGCACCGCGTGGCGCCGCGCCTGCTCAAGCTGGAACTGACGGAGAGCCTGATGGCCGACCGCATGGAGATCACGCTCGAGAAGATGGACACGCTGCGCCAGCTCGGCGTGACGCTGTCGCTGGACGACTTCGGCACCGGCTACTCGTCGCTGGCCTATCTCAAGCGCCTGCCGATCGACGTGATCAAGCTCGACCGCTGCTTCATCGGCGGCCTGCCCGACGACCCCTACGACCTGGCCATCGTGCAGGCGATGTCCACCCTGGCGCAGCGCACCGGCATCGGCATCGTCGCCGAAGGCGTGGAAACGCAGGCCCAGGCCCGCACCCTGCGCGAATGCGGCGTGCAGCGCGCGCAGGGGTTCCTGTTCTCGGCGTCGCTGGACAACGAGGAGCTGGTGCGGGGATTCGCGGGCTGACGGCTCGGCGCCGGAGGGCGGGCGTTGGCGTCGTGGTTCCGGTAGCGACCTGCGCCTCCCCGGCCCACTCCCGCAGGCCGGTGAGGAAACAGGCGAAGCAGCCGCCGCCAAGGCGCCCAGGGGCGGCAGTCGGGAGTTCTACTGCGCGCGGCCAGGCGTGGACGTCGCCGCTCCCTCCCCGCATGCGGGGGAGGGTCTGATGCGGGTCAACGCGGCATCGTCTCGAAGAGGCGTGTCGCCTCCCGCGTTACTTGCGCACTTCCTGCGTATGCGACTGCAGCGCCTCGGCCAGGCCCGGCACGCCCTCGGCGCCGGTCGGCACCGTGATGCTCGAACCCTTGAACTCGTCGCCGATCGGCTGCGAGCGGCCGCCCAGGCACTGCGACAGGAAGCCTTCGGCGACGGCGTTGAAGGCCTTGTTGTTCTCCGGCCTGGCGAAGCCGTGGCCCTCGTCGGGGAACAGCACGTAGGTGACCGGGATGTTCTTCGCGGTCATGGCCTTGACGATCTGATCGCTCTCGTCCTGCTTCACGCGCGGGTCGTTGGCGCCCTGGCCGATCAGCAGCGGCTTGCTGATCGCATCCACGCGCGAGAGCGGCGAGCGCTCGGCCAGCCAGGCCTTGCCTTCCTCGGTCTCGGGATCGCCCATGCGGCGCACCAGCTGCTTGTAGAAGCTGGCCCAGTACGGCGGCACGGTGGAGAGCAGGGTGTTGAGGTTGGCCGGGCCGACGATGTCCACGCCGCAGGCGAAGGTGTCGGGGGTGAAGGTCAGGCCGACGAGCGTCGCGTAGCCGCCGTAGCTGCCGCCCATGATCGCGACCTTGTCCTGCGTGGTCACGCCCGTGTCGACCGCCCACTGCACCGCGTCGATCAGGTCGTCGTGCATCTTGCCGGCCCACTCGCCGTCGCCGGCGTTGGTGAAGTCCTTGCCGAAGCCGGTCGAGCCGCGGAAGTTCACGCTCAGCACCGCGTAGCCGCGGTTGGCCAGCCACTGGTCGTAGCTGCTGTAGCCGTAGGCGTCGCGGGCCCAGGGGCCACCGTGCACCAGCAGCACCATCGGCACCGGCCGGTCGGCCTTGCCGTCGCCGTTGGCGTCGGCGTGCGCCGGCAGGGTGAGGTAGCTGACCAGGGTCTTGCCGTCGCGCGAGGTCAGCTCCTGCGGCCACATCGGCACCAGCGGCTTGCCCTCGAGCGCGGGCCGGCCGGAGAACATCCGGGTGAGTTCGCCACCGCCCTTGCCGTCGCGGTCGTAGCGGTAGTACTCGACCGGCGACTCGGCCGCCGAATAGGCGACGATCCAGGTCCTGTCGTCGAGCGTGCGGGTATTGATCGAGGCCTCGCCCGGGCCGATCGCGTCGAGCCGTTCCAGGTCGGCCCGGATCGCATCGTCGAGCACGGCCCACTGTTCGCGCAGGTAGTTCACCGCGACCGCCTGCACCTTGCCCGTGGCCGGATCGGCGAGGCCGCCGCCGATGTCGGCGCGCGGGTCCTCGTGTACCAGGGTCTTCTGGCCGGTCGCGGTGTCGATCGCGAACAGCGCGTTGGTGTTGCGCTCGCGCGAATCGCGCATGTACAGCGTGGCGCCATCCTTGGTCAGGCCGGCGTAGCCGGTGGTCATGCCGTCCTCGAACGGAATCTCGTCGTACTTCTCCCAGGTCTCGCCGGCGCGGCGCAGCAGGTCCTCGCCGCCGTCCGGGCGGGCGCGCGAGGCGAAGCGCAGGCCGTAGTCGGCATCGGCGATGTACCCCGAGATCTCCTGGTCGTTCTTCTCCACGAGCGTGCGCTCGCCGCTGCCGAGGTCGACGCGGTAGACGTCGTGCCACTTCGGGTCGCGGTCGTTCATGCCCACCAGGATCGTGTCCGGGTGCCGGTCGCTGACCCCGACCACCTGCGCGGTGGTCTTCTCGAACGGGGTCAGGTCGCGGCTCTCGCCGGAGGCCAGGTCCACCGCATGGAGGTGGAAGTCCTCGTCGCCGCCGCTGTCGCGCAGATACAGCAGGGTGTCGGGCCGGTAGGACCAGAAGTAGTTGCGGATGCCTCGCGCGGTGTCGCGGGTCACGGCCTTCGCCGCGGACAGGTCGTCGGCCGGGGCGATCCAGACGTTGAGCGTGCCGTCGAGCGGCGCGACCCAGCTCAGGTACCTGCCGTCGGGGCTGAGCTGGACATTGGCGCGCTCGGGATTGCCGAACAGCGCCTCGCGCGGGATGAGCTCGACCTGCTCCAGGGAGGTGGGAGTGGCGGCCTTGGCATCGGCAGGCACTTCGTCGGCCTTGCCGCTGCTGCAGGCCGACAGGGCGAAGGTGATGGCGGACGCGAGCAGGAGGCGATGCATGGGCGGTTCCAGGCTGGGTGAGCCAGCGAGGATACGGCCAAGGCGCCCGCGGTTGCGCTGGCGCCGCCGCGGTCAGGCCGCCTGCCGGCGGCTGCCGCGCTCGGCCGGCCGGTAGCCCAGCGCCTCGGTCAGGTGCGCGGTGGCGATGGCCGGGCTGCCGGCCAGGTCGGCGATGGTGCGGGCCACGCGCAGGATCCGGTGCATCGAGCGCGCCGACAGGTGCAGCGCCTCGATCGCGCGCTCCAGCAGCGCCTGGTCGTGCGCCTGCAGCCGGCACCAGGCCATGGTCGCGGCCTGCGACAGCTGGGCGTTGAGGCCGCCGGCGCGCTGCTGCTGGATGGCCCGCGCCGATTCGACCCGGGCGCGGATCGCGGCGCTGGATTCGCCCTCGGGCGCGTCGGGCCGCAGTTCTGCCGGGGCCAGCCGCGGCACCTCCACGTGCAGGTCGATGCGGTCGAGCAGCGGCCCGGAAATGCGGCCGCGATAGCGTTCGATCGCCTCGCCGGGGCAGCGGCAGCGGCCGGAGGCGTCGCCGGCCCAGCCGCAGGGGCAGGGATTCATCGCCGCCACCAGCTGGAAGCGCGCCGGGAACTCGCTTTGCCGCGCCGCGCGCGAAATCGTGACCACGCCCGATTCCAGCGGCTCGCGCAGCACTTCCAGCGCATGGCGCTGCCATTCGGGCAGCTCGTCGAGGAACAGCACGCCGTTGTGCGCCAGCGAGATCTCGCCCGGCCGCGGCTCGCTGCCGCCGCCGACCAGGGCGATCGCGCTGGCGGTGTGGTGCGGCGCGCGGAACGGCCGCTCGCGCCAGCAGGCCGGATCCAGCCCGCGTCCGCTGACCGAGGCGATGGCCGCCGTTTCCAGCGCCTCCGCTTCGCAGGCCTCGGGCAGCAGCCCGGACAGGCGCGAGGCCAGCAGGGTCTTGCCGCAGCCCGGCGGGCCGACCAGCAGCAGGTGGTGGCCGCCGGCCGCGGCGATCTCCAGCGCGCGCCGCGCCTGCGACTGGCCGCGCACGTCGCGCATGTCCGGACGTTCGGATCGCCGCTGCGGGGGCGCGACCGCGGCCGGCAGCGCGCGCTGGCCGCCGAGCAGGGCGCAGGCCTCGAGCAGGGTGCGTGCGGTGCAGGTCTCCACGCCCGAGGCCAGCGCGGCTTCCGGGCCGTTGCCCTCGGCCACCACCAGCTTGCGCCCGGTCTGGGCCACGGCCAGCGCGGCCGGCAGGATCCCGTCCACCGGCCGCAGTTCGCCGGTCAGGCCGAGTTCGCCGATGAATTCGTAGTCAGCCAGCGCCTCGCGCGGGATCTGCCCGCTGGCGGCGAGGATGCCCAGCGCGATCGGCAGGTCGAAGCGGCCGCCGCACTTGGGCAGGTCGGCCGGGGCCAGGTTGACGGTGATGCGGCGCGCCGGGAACTCGAACTGCGCGCACTGGATCGCCGCGCGCACCCGGTCCTTGGCCTCGCGCACTGCGGCTTCCGGCAAGCCGACGATCGACATCGACGGCAATCCGCCGCCGAGGTGGACTTCCACCTTGACCGCGGGCGCACGCACCCCGGCGCGCGCGCGTCCATGCACGAGCGCGAGTCCCATGGTGGCCGGCTCAGTGGGCCGGGGTGCCGGGCGCCGGACCGGCCGCGGACGCCTGCCGCGCCTCGAGGTCGGCGACCACGGCCTGCAGCTGTTCGAGCTTCTCGCGGGTGCGCAGCAGCACCGCGCGCTGCACCTCGAACTCCTCGCGGGTGACCAGGTCGAGCTTGGCCAGGCCCGACTGCAGCACCGCCTTGAAGTTCTCCTGCAGTTCCTCGCGGCTCTCGCGCAGGCCGGGGGGGACCAGGCCGCTGAGGCGGCGGGCGAGGTCGTCGATGTGGTTGAGGTCGATCATGCCGCTGCTCCGGTGCGTGGAATGCGTCCAGCTTCGTCCGTGCCGCGTGAGGGCGCAGTCGGGGCGTGGCGCGGCCGGCTGTAGGAAAACTCCGACCGCCGGCGGGGGTATGCTAACGCTGCGCCGCGAACCCGCGGCGGCCGACCGGACCGTGGAGCCCTGCAGATGAAGATGGTGATGGCGATCATCAAGCCGTTCAAACTCGACGACGTGCGCGAGGCGCTGGCCGAGGTCGGCGTGACCGGCATCACCGTCACCGAGGTCAAGGGCTTCGGCCGCCAGAAGGGCCACACCGAGCTCTATCGTGGCGCCGAGTACGTGGTCGACTTCCTGCCCAAGGTCAAGCTGGAGATCGCGGTCACCGACGACCAGGTCGAGCCGGTCACCGAAGCGATCGTGAAGGCCGCCGGCACCGGCAAGATCGGAGACGGCAAGGTGTTCGTCTACGAGCTCGACCACGCGGTGCGGATCCGCACCGGCGAGCTGGACGGCGACGCGATCTGAG
>JAEWZE010000091.1 GCA_023395465.1 Pseudomonadota bacterium | reverse complement strand
GTACAATCCTCACCGGCGTCACTCAGCCCTCGGCTACTTGTCGCCACTTCGCTATGAGTTGGCTCAGCAGCAGCAGTCAAGTTCGCCAAGCACTTGACTGTCTACTAAACCGGGGTAACTTCAATTGCAGCAGAACCGGCAAGTCCCGGTGGGTGGGTGGCAAGTTAGCGATGCGCACGAAATCGGCGATCCAGATCGCATCCGAGCGGTCATTCTTGACTTTGCGCACCCCGCTCTTGCGGTAGGCGGCCACTTGCAAGGGATTGAGCACGATCACGGTCACGCCATCTCCTGGCTGGATCAGCTCTTCATAGAGTGCCAGCCAGTAATGGCCAGTAGCTTCAAGGCCGATGGTGAGTGGTTCGCCGAACCCGTGGAGGACTTGCCGTAACTGGTCGAAGCCCGCCCGGGTGTTGGTGATGGTGAAGACAGGTTGGAAGACTTGACCCTTCTCATTCAGCAGCGCAACCGCATGTTTGTGTTTGGCCACATCAATCCCACAGTACAGCATGACAGGCTCCTCTCTCAGATTGGAAGTGAGGCGACCTCAGATCGCTACGAGCCTCTCAGCCTTGTAGGTGTTGCGTAGCCAAACTGCAACCTGCTTATTCGAGACCTCTCGTAGCGCTGAGGCGACAGTCTTTCTAACGAGGCCGAACCTCAAGGAGAAACTACGTCGACCTCAGCTTCTACGAGAAATTGTAAACCAGCTATTTGCTGGATCACAACTTATTTATACAAGGAGAAAACGATATGGCAGTAGATCCTGTTTGTGGAATGCAAGTTGACGAAAAGAAGGCTGCGGCCACGTACGAATATCAAGGAAAGACCTACTATTTCTGTGCCCCCGGCTGTAAGGCTGCCTTTGAAAAAGATCCTGAAAAGTACATAAAAGGCCAACAAGGCCACTCTCAACATCACGGCCATCACTAAAAGGATCAGGTAGTCACCGGTTGTGTGCCGGCGCAGTACAGGTACAGTGTAAGGTGCGGGAAGGCTCCGAAGAAGGAGCCTTCCCGCACGAATACAAAATTATGACTTACATAGTTCAGAGAAAATCGCGAGTGTTTTGGCGAGCGTTTGCATGCAAAAAATCCCCACGATCCCAGCATGTACGTAACCCGATGAACATCCAACCTGGAGCAATCATGCAGAATCAAGAATCTGAAACCAATGGTGTAGAGAAAAGTTTGCAAGATAGCCTTTCGACAGATCAAAAAGAGCGGGCAGATCGGCCAAAGCAGCGTATGAACACCCGCCTGTGGGCCCTGGTAACCCTGATCGCTTTTTTGGGCGGTTCTTTCGGGGGGTACTTTACCGGTGTTCATGCTCATGAAGCGGACATGGAGAACCAGGCTGCCGCCGGGCAGGCGAAAGTAGCCGAGCTGGCGCGGCAGGTCAACCCGCCCGATGGCTATTCTGTGAATGTGTCTTTTGGTGAGATCGGTCCGCAAATGCTGGCGGCCGGCGCTTTTCGCCTGGATGACTTCATCCAGGTCTACCAGCAGGCTGGGCAACCCCTGAACGAAGAGCAGCTGCAGATCGTACGGGACGGCAGCCCGGCCACCGTCACCTTTACCCGGGAAAACGCTTACTTTTTGCTAAACTTCTTCTGGGCACTGGGACTGACGAACAAAAACCCAGTTCTGGACGAAGGACCTATGGTCCAAAACGGCCGAGAACAGGCGGTAAATTTTGCCTCAACCGGTGGATGGAGCCTGGCAGCCCGCCCGGTAGCCGAGCTCTACTCCAGCACAGAGATCATCAAACTTACGGCTGAACAGCAGCAGCGGCTGGAAGAGGTTACCCAGGGCGTGTACCGGCCTTGCTGTGACAACCCGACTCATTTTCCAGACTGCAACCATGGCATGGCGATGCTCGGCCTGCTCACCCTGATGGCGGCGAACGATGCCAGCGTGGAAGAGATGTTTACGGCTGCCAAGTATGCCAATGCGTACTGGTATCCAAGCCAGACACTCGAACTGGCTCAGTATTTTCATGCCAAAGAAAAAGTGGATTTTGCAGAAGCGAACAGTCGCGAGTTGGTTGGGCTGAATTTCTCTTCGATTTCAGGCTTCCGCAATGTCCACCAGTACCTGGCCGATAATGGTCTGCTTCAGCAAGCGCCAGGCGGCGGCAACGGCTGCGGCGTGTAGGCGGGCGGATGCGTTCTTCAAGCTCCTTACCGGTTAGCCAGGAAAAAGAAAGCCAGCAGCAGTGGAGCCGGTGGTTAGTCTTTGCTCACGCCCTGCTGTTTGTCTTCGGATTCTCGGTGGTGTTTATCCTCGGCTGGGGGGGCGCAGCCACCCTGCTAGGCAGGCTCTTTGGGGTCTATAGAGACCTGCTCGGCAAAGTGGGTGGAGTTGTGGTCATCCTCTTCGGCCTCTCGACCCTGGGGCTGCTCAAAATCCCCTGGCTGAATTATGACACCCGTCCAGAGTGGAGCGGGCGGCGACGCCAGGGGTTCCTCGCTTCGGGTTTAATGGGCGTTTTTTTTGCCGCCGGGTGGACCCCTTGTGTGGGAACCACCCTGGGGGCCATCCTGACCCTCGGCTTCAGTCAGGATACCAGCGGGCAAGCCATGCTGCTTTCCAGCGGGTATGCCCTGGGTCTGGGTATCCCCTTCCTCGGCATCGGCCTGGGGATGGACCGGGCTTCCCAGGCGATTCGCCGCTTTCAAAAACACCTGCGAAAGGTGCAAATCTTCAGTGGCTTGTTCCTGATTGGCATTGGCCTGATGATCCTGACCGATCAGATCACCCTGATTGCGATTTGGGCCCAGCGCAATGGGCTGTTCCTGGATTTGCCCCTGGGCGGGGCTGCGGTGCCAACATACCTGATCGCCGTTCTGGCCGGGCTGATTTCCTTTCTCTCCCCCTGTGTACTGCCCCTGGTCCCCGCTTACGTTGGCTACCTGAGCGGGCATGCTTTTGGCCAAAAGTGAGACCATGATCAAGCAGCCCCTTGTCCAAGTTAGCCTTCAGGATCCGGCATCTTGGCGGCGGTTCATCCTTATCGTGGCGTGGGTTGGCGCTACCTGGATCCTCTTCTCGCGTGTCCCGGGAACGGAAGCATCTACTCTGGGATCGCCGCCTCCCAGCCCACGCGAAAGTTTTATGGCCCCAGATTTTACCCTGGAGCTTCTAGGGGGCGGGCAGGTTACCCTTTCTGACTTGCGGGGGAAAGTAGTTCTGGTCAATCTCTGGGCCACCTGGTGCCCCCCCTGCCGGGAAGAAATGCCGGCCATCGAAAAAGTGTATCGCAGCTATCGTGGGCTGGGGCTCGAAGTTCTGGCGGTGAACACCACCAACCAGGACCAGGAAACGGATGTCATCGCTTTTGTCAACGACCTGGGCCTGACCTTCCCGATTCCGCTCGATCGGCCAGGATTGGTCAGCACGGCTTACCAGCTGCGGGGTCTGCCCACGACGTTCTTTGTCGACCGCAGAGGGGTGATTCGCTCGGTTGTCGTGGGCGGGCCGATGAGTGAGACCCTGATTCAAACGAAGGTCGAAGAACTGCTTTCGGAAGAGCCCTGATGCTCCCTTACCTGCGAGTTGGTCCTTTTCTCTTACAGCTCTCCGGCCTGGCCCTTCTTTTAGGTTTCTGGCTGGGCCTATCCGTTAGTGAGCGAGAAGCCAAAAGGCGCAACGCCAATCCAAATGAAATATACAACCTGGCTTTTTTCGCAGCTCTCACAGGACTGGTTGGCGCCCGGATTGGGTATGCGGCTCGTTATCCGTCCCCTTATCTGCAGAACCCAATCAGCTTACTTGCCCTGAATGCAAACACGCTCTCGCCTATGGTGGGCATCCTCACCGGCGTCCTTATGGCTCTCTTCTACGGAAAGAGGCGAGAGCTGCCGTTACGCTCGACCCTGGATATACTGGCCCCAGGTTTGGCTGTGATGCAGATTTTCCTGGGGGTTGCTCATCTGCTTAGTGGAGAAGACTACGGTATGCCTGCGCAGCTGCCCTGGGCCATCTACTTATGGACAGAGTACCGCCATCCAACCCAAATCTATGAAATTACCGCTGCGGTAATCACTTTGGGAATTCTGGTTCGCCGTTCCTATGCTCCTGGCCGGCCAGGAGCGCAGTTTCTGATCCTGGTGGCTCTTTCCGCAGGCTTACGATTGTTTCTCGAAGCCTTTCGGGGGGACAGCCTGCTTTGGATGGGTGGTTTGCGATCCGCCCAGGTGATCAGCTTGTTCGTTCTCTTAGGAGCGTTGTGGTTGATGGAGAAGTGGACAAAACCGCTTGGTGTAAGTGAAGCTTTGCCAAGTAAGCGAGGAATCGTATGAAACGAGTACCAAAACGACTGGTTGTCCTTCTAGTGCTGCTGGTTGTTTCTTTTTCTTTCCCCTCGTCCGCTTTTGCAAACAGTAACTTGAGCGAGTATTTTCGACTTCCGGCCTGCAGTCCGAGAGCGGAAGGGCAGGAGCTTGAAAGCTGCGAGTCTCTTGGACGCATGGAGTACCGGAACCGTAAAAGACCGACAGGATTCTCGAGACCATTTTCAGGCCAACCCGCGGATCCATCCTTTGCGGCTGTACCTTTCTTGTATGCGCAGGTGACCACCCCGAATGCTCCTATATTCGCATCGCTGGATGCTGCTATCCAGGGTGAGCCTGTATTGCGCCGGATCGAGGCGGGATTTGACTTTGTGACCTATATCGACGCTGCAGAAGTGGACGGGAAACGCTATTACATGATCGATCCTGGGATCTGGATGCGGGGTAAAGATCTTTCACGCTTGGGAGCAACCGGTTCCTTTCAAGGATTGGTTTTCTCACGAACACCGAAAGTCCCATTTGGCTGGGTGCGAAACGAAGTGCGGGCAAAACGCACACCCGGTTATCTGCCGGAAAATTATTCCGGCAAGACCTATTACCGGTATGAGGTCGTAAAAATTTATGAGGTGCGCCGGGTGGCGGACATGGACTGGTACCTGGTTGGTCCGGAAGAGTGGGTGGAAGGCCGCCAGGTGGGCCGGGTGCTCCCTAATCCCACGCCTCCGCAAGGGGTGAACAACGGGCGTTGGATTGAAGTCAACCTGGCCGAGCAAACCGTGGCGGTTTACGAGGCGAGCCGGCTGGTGTTTGCCACAATGGTGGCAACTGGCCGCGAAGGGGCATGGACCCAGCCCGGCCTGTTCCAAATATATAAAAAGGCAGAGGCTGAGACGATGCAAGGTTCCTTCACCGCCGATCGTTCGGACTACTATTACCTGGAAGATGTGCCCTGGACAATGTATTTCGACCAGGCAAGAGCGCTGCATGGGACCTTCTGGCACAACCGCTTTGGCTGGCCGCAGTCGCGCGGCTGTGTAAACCTTTCTCCAGGGGATGCGAACTGGCTGTATCAGTGGGCCGAAGAAGGGGATTGGGTGTATGTCTGGGATCCAAGCGGGCAAACCCCAACCGACCCAGCTTTATACAACGCTGGTGGCGCATAAATGATCCTGGTCGTTATATCTCTCAAAAGACTTTTGAGATACGAGAAGTCCGCAGCGTTTCCTGAACTTTGGGCGGCAGGATTTGGAAGCTGCATGCTGCAGTTTAACCGGCCTTTCGGTGGTGAATGTGTCCAGGGGAGTTTTTTGCTCAACTTTTTCCTGCAAAGTAAGTTTTCTTTACGTTATCAACAATCCCCCTTTACAATCGCTTTATAATCTTTCAATAGAATAACTGGAGGCAAACAGAAGGGATTGCCGGCTGGATGTCAGTTAACCCATATCATTTCGAGCATCCAGGGTTTCTCCCTGACTGCTGAGCATAGAAATAAATTAGAACTCTTAGGTTAAGCAACCGAACCGGTCAAGCTTGAGTGGAATGGAAATGCCGAAAGAAAAAATTTTGGTGATAGATGATGAGCCCAGCATCATAAATCTGGTCACAGCCTACCTGCGCCCGGAAGGCTACGAAGTCCTTACCGCGACCGATGGGGCTACTGGGCTCCAGATGGCTCGCGCTCACAAGCCGGATCTGGTCGTGTTAGACGTCATGCTCCCCGGCATGGATGGAATCGAGGTCTTGACCCGCCTGAGGCGCGAGTCAGATGTCTATGTCATTCTCTTAACCGCCAGGACCGAGGAGACAGATAAGATTGTGGGCCTATCCGTTGGCGCAGATGATTATGTAACCAAGCCTTTCAGCCCGCGCGAGCTCGTAGCCCGGATCAAAGCCGCGCTGCGCCGCCTGCAGTCCGGTGGCAGTCCACAGCCAGAACCCAGTCTTAATTTTGATCATATCCGCATTGACCCGGGCAGCCGGCGGGCTTGGGTGGATGGGGAAGAAGTTGAGCTGACCACCACGGAGTTCGATCTGCTGCAGACCTTGGCTGAACATCGCGGCCTGGTGCTCAGCCGGGAACAGCTGTTGGAAAAAGTTTGGGGAGCAAACTACTTCGGTGAAGTGCGGGTCGTCGATGTCCACCTGGGCCATGTTCGTCAGAAACTGGGCCGGGACGACCTGATTACTACAGTTCGGGGGGTAGGCTACCGATTCGAGGATCGGAGGAAATAAGATGCTTAGCTACATCCGCAGGCATTTGGTTGCAAAGCTGTTCCTCTCTTATTTGGCCGTTATTCTGGTCGGGGTCGCCGTCCTGGCCTCTACTGCTGAATTTGCCGTTCCCAATGCGTTCGATCAACATTTGAGCCATATGAGCACGATGATGGGGATGATGGGAGGTTTTCCTGACCAACTGCAAGCAGATTTGTATATTAGCTTTCGCCGGGCGGTTACCAGTGCCCTGACTACTGCTGCTGTGGCTGCAGGTGGGACGGCTATTTTAGCTAGCCTGTTCATCTCGCGGCAAGTCTCTATTCCTATTCAGAAAATGACGGCAGCCAGCCAGCGGATTGCGGAAGGGCATTATGAAGAGAGGGTCCCGGTCGTTGGAAACATAGCCGTTGGCGAACAGGATGAATTAGGCATCCTGGCGCTGAGCTTCAATCGGATGGCGACAAAGCTGGAACAAACCGAGAGCATGCGGAGCCAACTGATCGGTGACGTGTCTCATGAGTTGCGCACCCCGTTAACCACGATCAAGGGGTATATGGAAGGCCTGATCGATGAGGTGCTGCCTGCGACCGAAGAAACCTACCAGCAGATCTACCGCGAAGCGGATCGACTCCAGCGCCTGGTCAACGATCTTCAGGAGCTGAGCCGGGTTGAAGCCGGCGCCTATGAGCTGCATTTCCAGCGCCTGAAAATATCTGGTTTGGTTCGATCGGTGCTTCAGCGTTTTCAGATGCAGTTTGCCGAAAAAGGGGTAGACCTGCAGGCCCAGCTACCAGAAAACATACCCCCTGTCTGGGCCGATGTGGACCGCACCACTCAGGTTCTGATCAACATTCTTGGGAATGCTTTGATGTATACCCCCGCCGGAGGCCAGGTTCGGGTTTCAGTCCGCAAAATCCAGGGCCAGATAGAGATTTTCGTTGAGGACACAGGCGCCGGAATCGCCCCCGAACATCTACCGCATCTCTTCACCCGCTTTTACCGGGCGGATAAGTCCCGCTCCCGGGTCCAAGGTGGTAGCGGGATTGGATTGACGGTGGCGAAGCACCTGGTGGAAGCGCAGGGAGGCAGGATTGAGGCGGACAGCAAGGGGGCCGGCAAAGGCAGTACTTTCAAGTTTACCCTTCCAATCGCCAGTTAAACTGCAGCTTTCTTCCCTGAGTGGCGAGGCAATTTACGGTAAACTATATGCCAGGGAGGAAACTTTCAGATGACATCCGTTGCGGTCGAGACTTATGATCCAGAGTGGACGAAACAATTTGAAGAAGAGGCACAAACCCTGGCGGAAGCTTTAGGGGGTCAGGCCGTAATCATCCATCATGTCGGCAGTACTGCAGTCCCTGGCATGACCGCCCGACCGGTGATCGACATTCTGGTGGAAGTGCGAGACATTGAGCAGGTGGATGCGTTTAACCAGAAGCTGGAAGACCTGGGTTACACCGCAGTAGGAGAACATGGCGTTCCAGGCCGACGTTTTTTCATTAAGAATGATGCGGTGCAGGGGCGCACGCACAACGTATATATCTTTCCGCTAGGTCACCCGGAAATTTACCGCATGCTTATCCTGCGTGATTATTTGATCACTCATAGCAGGGAAGCGGAATATTACGGTTTCTATAAGGCGGAGCTGATCAGGCGGTTTCCAGAAGACCTGCGCAGTTACATGCAGGAAAAAGCTCCTTTTATTGAAGATACGCTTCGCCGGGCGGAAATCTGGCAGAACGGTTTGGGTACAAACATCAATCAAGAGAAGGACCAGGCGGATCAATAAAATACTTGGGGTTGTCCCATATTACGTTAGGACAACCCCAGTAAGGCTAGAACAGGTCATTCTTCGACGTTTCGAGGAATTTTAGATAGACCTACTTCCCGTCATCGTAGTTTGACCACTGCTTCTCACCCTTGGGAACGGCCGCCTTCACTTCCTGACTGCGCTTCTTGCTCAGTTCTTTATTCGTCTTCTCAATATCTTCCTGCGTCTTTTTCGTCCCCTGGATACCCTGGTCGATCATCCCCTTTGTTTTCATCACATGCCCAATCGGATCCTCAATATACTCCCACTGCTCACCTTGCGGCCACGGGCCCTGTCCCGTATTCCAGGGTCCAGTAACGCTGTCACCGTTCGAAAGATTAAAGGTTACGTGAGAGTAGCGCGGATCGCCCTGACGGATTCCGGGTGGGAAGTTGGGTTGAATCGTCTCCAGAGCGGCTGAAAACTGCTGGAAATGAGCAATTTCGCGTGTCATCAGGAAACGCAGCGTATCCTGTACGCCCGGGTCGTCCGTGAACTGCAGCAAATATTCATAAACAATCTTGGCCCTTGATTCGGCAGCAATGTTCGAACGTAGATCAACAGTTAAGTCCCCGTTCGCAGTAACATAAGCACCGGTCCAGGGAACGCCCTGGCTATTGGTCAAAGCAGGCCCACCGCCAGATAGTACCAGGAATTGAGGATTCATCACGGATTCATGGATCAAAGATTCTTTCTCCGCTTTCCCCTTCATCAGGCGTGCCAGGTATGTTTTTTCGACCGCATCTTTCAGCTCTCCGTTAATGCCGTCGCAAAGCATTGTGATGGTAGCTCCAACGATCTCTAAATGGCTGAGTTCCTCTGTTGCAATATCCATCAGTAGATCATATTTGTCTGGATAAGGCATTCTCGCCCCGAAAGACTGGACAAAATACTGCATAGCCGCTTTTAACTCACCGTTTCCGCCGCCAAATTGCTCAAGCAGCAGGCTGGCAAAGGCGGGATCGGCCTTCTCCACACGGGCATTAAACTGCAGTTCCTTCACATGGTAAAACACTTGGTACCTCCCTTTTGGTGTTCCTGTTGAGGGCTGCAACACCCTCGTCTCTGAATAACTTCTCCCATTCATTTGGAGCAAAGACCATGCTCAACGCCGGTCTTGGTGGGAGGTCAGTTGTCTCGAAAGATCTGAATGGAGGAGTTGCAGGAATGGACTGACTTACCCCCGTACACAGCTCAGAGATTGATCTGTACATAAATATACTTCAGGAGGTTTCCTGAGCGATATTCGGGATTTCCCCTGATTCTATTAGGGATGTCCCTTATTGACGGACTTAGCAATATCAGGTATAGGTCGCATTAGGACGTTATCCTTTGTCTTATCTCAAATGGACTGTCAGTACTTCCTGGTTCGATCTGCCGTAATCTTTACAAAACCTTTATGAAGCCTATATATAGTCTTTAAATCCATCTTGTATTCTTTTCTCTAGAAGATTGTTATCTGGACGATTTAATTTCTAACAAAAAGCGAAGAAAGGGAAAAATATGTTTCCATTTTGTCATACGGGTAGTTTTGCAGGTTGGGGGGCCTGGGGTTGGGGTGGAATGATTGCGGGCATGCTGTTGTGGACCGCTTTGATCATCGGAATCATTCTACTGGCTGTCTGGCTGTTTCGAAGAGCGTCTCATCATGAAGCTCAGATTTTATCCGGCCAACCCGCCCTTGAAGTCTTACAGGCTCGCTATGCCCGGGGAGAGATCTCTCGGGAAGAGTATCAGCGGATTTTCGAAGAAATCAAGTAAGTCATGGCCGGTACAGGGTCGTAGGAAGCGAACTCCGCTGCCTGGCCCGTACCGGCTGATCCAGGTTGGAGAAGGTATGATGATGGGATTGGGTTGGATGGGTATGGTGGGCATGGGACTGGGGATGCTCCTGTTCTGGGGCGGCCTCATCTTCACCGCCGTTTTCCTGGTGCAGCGTCTGTTTTCCCCGGGATCTGGGATGCCTCCAAGGCAGAGCCAGGAAAAAGATCCCATCAGTATTTTGAACGAGCGCTATGCGCGGGGTGAAATTACACGCCAGCAGTACGAACGGATGAAGGTCGACCTACAGTAGGGGAAATCCCTGATCCTATCTAGGGAAACTCCGTATATCCATTGCATATGAATCAGCCTATGATCATTTGTGAAGCGTTTTACGATCGAGCCGGTGGAGGGTGAAGTTGTGCTGACCGGCTTGGTTGTGCTCAGTGAACGGTGTCGGACTGGAATGAGACCCATCAGGAGGGAAACTGTCTCACGAGGCCTAAGCGTCTACCTGAAGCTTTGGAATCCCCGCATTGAAAAGGTAAGGACCGTTTCCCAGGTTGAGGATAATCATGCATAAGAAGTGGGTGCGATTGGCAGGAACCTGCTTCCTCCTGGATGGCTTGAGTACGCTGCTTTTCGGACGGAAGTATGTCCGCTTGTTCCGTTTTGGTTTACGCTCCAGTCTTTACCGGAGGGCCATTGAAGGGCTCCTGGATTTGCCTGCCTGGCAGCTGCATTCGGCCGGCGCAGTTGAGGCGGCCCTTGGTGTTTCCCTGTTAAACAGGGCGCCTTTCGATGTCCAATCGCTCTATGAGGGCCTGGCTGCTGGATATGCAGCTATCGATCCGGGCTGGCGGGAGTGGTTCTACCCTGAAGCACACCAGGCCTTTGACCAGGCCCTGGTGGGCTATCTTCCTGCTGTCGGGAGAGTTCTGGATCTTGGCAGCGGCGTAGGGGCAAACCTGGCGCGTATCAAAGCCCTTGGGCTCCCTTACGGGTCCTATACGGGCGTTGACCTTACCGGAGCCATGCTCCACCAGGCCGAAGCGCGCTATGGCGCCGGGCCCGATGTGCGTTTCCAGCAGGTTGACTTGATGCGCGATGCGCTTCCCGGGGGGCCTTATGACCTCATTGTTTCCACCTGGGTATTTGAACATCTGCCAGATCCGGTCCTGGTGGCGGAGAAAGCCTGGGAGCAGCTGAAACCGGGAGGCCACCTGGTGCTGCTGTTTGAAGTGGAAGCCGGTTCCTGGCTGAGCCGGCTGGTCGATCGTGTCTACCCGTTCTTCAGCGCCCGTCTTGTCCGCAACAAGGAGGTCCGCCAGTTCCCTGGCGTTCAAAGGGACAGGCGCTTCAGCGGACCCTTAGGAGACTTAGCTCTGGTGATCGCAAGAAAGTGAAGAGCAGCCTTTTGAGGAAGTGTATTGGAGGAACGAAGAGCGAGCCTCAGCAAGTTTGTAAAAACATCAGTACGGGATAATGGATTTGTTAGGGAATTTCGCGGTTTTACCGAAAATTATCCAGCGAAAACCCTCTACCGAATGGAAGTTATCATCAATAAGGGAATGATCCGGGGGAGAGGAGAGAGTTTGATGGCAGAAAGCGAGCGAGCGAAGGATCACGACCAACATCACAGTCACAGGGAAGATAACGAGGATGTTCCGGTAGAAGAAGTCATGGAAAGTGCCGCAGAAGCGGGCCCGGTCCAACATCCTGAAACCATGAAGGAGCATCCCGAACACGACCATCCCGAGCCGGAAGACGAAAGCCTGCAGCACGAAGCCATGGACCATGCCGCCCACGGGCGGGACATCGAGCACGAGCACCCGGCGGATGAAGAAACCGGGGATGACCTGAATGCAGCTGCCGGTCCTGCTATAGATCGTGCGACGCATGCCGGGCATATGGAACACGCAGACCCCAACATGCACGCGAAACATGGGGAGCAGGCCGGCCACGGAGAGCACGGACATGCGGAGCACGTCGACCATACCGGGCACGAGCAGATGTTCCGCCAGCGCTTCTGGATTTCGCTGGTCCTGTCCATTCCGGTGCTGGTCTTCAGCCCCACCATCCAGGACTGGCTGGGCTTCAGCCTGCCGGACTTCCCCTTCAGCGCCTGGATCACTCCAGTCTTCGCCGTAATCGTCTTTATCTACGGCGGGCTGCCCTTCCTGGATATGGCCCGCCCGGAAATTCGCAACCGCCAGCCGGGGATGATGACCCTGATCTCCCTGGCGATTACGGTAGCCTTCGTCTACAGCATGGCGGCCCTGTTCATCCCCGACAGCGAGACCTTTTTCTGGGAGCTGGTAACCCTGATCGACATCATGCTTTTAGGCCACTGGCTAGAGATGCGCTCCGTCCGCCAGGCTTCGGGCGCACTGAATGAACTGGCGAAATTGATGCCGGATACGGCGGAACGGATCCTGCCTAACGGGAGCACTGAGCAGGTGGCGGTCAGCAGCCTGAAGACTGGCGATCGCGTGCTGGTTCGCCCGGGGGCGAGCGTGCCGGCGGATGGGGAAGTGATGGAAGGTTCATCGGATGTCAACGAAGCGATGATCACCGGCGAGTCGAAGCCGGTCTCCAAAGAGCCGGGCGAGCGGGTGATTGCCGGGACGATCAACGGCGACGGCAGTCTGCGGGTGAAGGTCACTGCTACCGGCGAGGAAACCGCTCTGGCAGGGATCATGCGCCTGGTAGAGGAGGCCCAGCAGTCCAAATCGAACACTCAGCTCTTGGCCGACCGGGCCGCCGGCTGGCTGTTTTATATCGCCATAGGGGTGGCGCTGATTACTGCCGTCGCCTGGACGATTGCGATCGGCTTCAACAACGAAGTCATCGCCCGGGTGGCGACGGTGCTGGTCATTGCCTGCCCGCACGCCCTCGGCCTGGCGATCCCGTTAGTGGTAGCGATCACCACCTCCCTGGGAGCAAAGAACGGCATCCTTGTTCGTGACCGGCTGGCTCTGGAACGCGCCCGCGAGATCGATCTGGTGATTTTCGACAAAACAGGCACACTCACCCGGGGCGAGTTTGGCGTGGTCGCGATCGAGACAGTTAAGGGGTGGGAGGAAGACCGGGCCCTGGCCCTGGTGGCAGCCGTGGAGGGCGACTCGGAGCATACCATTGCCCGGGGGATCCGGGCTTCGGCAGAAGAGCGCGGTCTGCAGCTGCCCGAAGTGACGAACTTCGAAGCGATCAAGGGGCGGGGCGTTCAGGCCCGCTGGCAGGGAAAACCGGTCTACATTGGCGGGCCGCGCATGCTGGAAATGCTCGAAGTCCGGCTGCCGGAAGAAATCGCGGACTTTGAACGCCGGGCAGCCGCCAAGGGGCAGAGCGTGGTCAACCTGATCGTCGACCGGGAAGCGATCGCCAGCTTCGCCCTGGCCGATGTCATCCGTACGGAAAGCCGCCAGGCGGTTGATAAGCTGCACGAAATGGGCGTTGAAGTCGCCATGCTGACCGGCGACAGCCAGGAGGTTGCTAAAGCCGTGGCGGAAGAGCTGGGCATCGATACCTACTTTGCCGAAGTGCTGCCCGAGCATAAGGATCAAAAGGTGGCCCAGCTGCAGAAGCAGGGCAAGCGAGTGGCGATGGTGGGGGATGGAGTTAACGACGCCCCGGCCCTGACCCGGGCGGACGTGGGCATCGCCATCGGCTCGGGGACGGATGTAGCGGTTGAGTCGGCCGGGATTATCCTTGTACAGAGCGATCCTATGGACGCGGTCAATGTCATTGACCTCAGCCGGGCCAGCTACAGAAAGATGATCCAGAATCTGATCTGGGCGACCGGCTACAACGTCATCGCCCTGCCCCTGGCAGCCGGGATCCTGGCGCCAGTAGGGATTGTCCTTTCGCCAGCAGTTGGGGCGGCCCTGATGTCGATCAGTACGATTGTGGTTGCCATTAATGCCCAGCTGCTGAGAGGGCATAAGCTGGCGGCATAAAGGAGAAGCATTCCGGGGGGAATTATGAGAAACAGAACCCGCATTCAGCGGAGGGACTTTTTGAAGGTCAGCGGGTTGGCTGCACTGGGGGCAGCCGGCGTGCTGATCGGGGGGTGTTCGCAAGAACAGAAAGATGAGCGTGAGGCGCAGTCCGCCAGCCGGGGCCAGAAGCTTCCGGCTGGAGAAGCTGACCTAGAGCTCCGGCTCAGAGCCGCCCCGGCGGAAGTGCAGATCTTACCCGGTCCGCCGACCCGGGTATGGTCTTACCAGGGCGAAATTGTCAAAGGAGAGGCGGGGGCGCTTCAAGAGCTGCCCGGCTCGTACCTGGGCCCGATCCTACACGTTCGCAAGGGACAACGGGTGCGAATCCACTTTACGAATGAAATTGAAGACCGGACGGTGGTCCACTGGCATGGCCTGCATGTGCCCTGGGAAATGGATGGGCACCCGATCTACAGTATAGAACCGGGGGAAAGCTATACCTACGAGTACCAGGTGCGCAACCGCGCCGGCACCTACTGGTACCACCCCCACCCGCATCAGCTTACCGGGCCGCAGGTCTACTATGGGTTAGCCGGGCTGTTTCTGGTCTCAGACCCGGAAGAGGCCGGCCTCGGGCTCCCGACGGGGAAGTACGACCTGCCAATCGTCATTCAGGACCGGACCTTAGACCATAATAACCAGCTGGTCTATCTTACCGGCGGGCAGATGGAACGGATGTCGGGAGCCCTCGGGAACCAGATCCTGGTGAATGGCCAGGTGGACCCAGAGCTCTCCCTGGAAAAGCGCGCTTACCGCCTACGCCTCTTGAACGGCTCGAATTCCAGGATCTACAAGCTGGCCTGGGAGGATGGCAGCCCACTGACGGTGGTTGCGACCGATGGCGGCCTGCTGGAGAAGCCGGTCCGGCGTCCTTACCTTACCCTGGCGCCCGGAGAGCGGGTCGACCTGTGGGCGGATTTTTCTGCCATTGAAAATCGAAAAGAAGTAAACCTGGTCAGCTTACCCTTCACACTGCCCACGATGGGCGGGATGATGGGTGGCTCCGGAGGCATGGGCCCCGGGATGAGCGGACGGGGGATGGGGGGTCCAATGGGGGGCATGGGCGGTCGCGGCCTGCGCAGCCGGGGAGCCCCGGCAGACCAGGCGCGCTCGGACCTGCCGAATGGCAGCCAATTTCCGGTCCTCAGGATCAAGGTTGAAGGAAAGGCGCAAGATGCCCCTTCTTTACCCCAGCGGCTGTCCAATATTCCCCGCTATCAAGCAAGGGAGGCTGCGAATTACCAGGACCCGCGCGTGTTCCGGCTTGGCATGCAGCGGATGGCCTGGACGATCAACGGGCGTACCTTTGAGATGAGAGATGTGGCTGAAGAAGAAATCGTCCCGGTAGATACCCTGATTTCCTGGATCTATGAAAACGGGGGCGCCGGCATGGGGATGATGGGCGGGATGCCGCATCCCATGCACATCCACGGCGTGCACTTCCAGATCGTGGAGCGGGAGATTGACCGGGCTTACCGGGACGCCTGGGAGACGGTCCGCGAGGGGTATGTGGATGAGGGCTGGAAGGACACCTTGCTGCTGATGCCCGGCGAACGGGTGAAGCTGCTGCTCAAGTTCGAGGAATTCACCGGGCTGTATCTGAACCACTGCCACAACCTGGAGCACGAAGACCTGGGGATGATGCGCAACGTGAAAGTGGTTGAAGCATAGAAAGGAGGTCCTGAGATGGGACCCTGGAATGGTTGGCATATGGGCCCTGGCTGGGGCTGGGGTGGGATGATTGTGGGTGGTCTGCTGATGCTGCTCTTCTGGGGCGGCGTGATTGCCCTGGCATTTTTCGCTATCCGCTGGCTGATGCAGAGCGGGCGTTCGGACAGGGCTGATCAGGAGCGCAGCCTGCCACCTCGGGACAGAGATGCCTTTGAAGTCTTGAAGGAGCGCTACGCCCGGGGAGAGATTACCCGGGAGCAGTACCTGGAAATGAAACACGATTTGGAGACTTGAAGCGGATGACTGTAAACCGACGCAGATGGGCGGCGGGGGCCATTGTCGTTCTGGCGATCTTGATCCTGATTGCTGGCACCTGGGTGATTGCCGGCCTCTTCTTTGGCGGAGCCGGGCGATATGGCCTCACCCCCCGGTCGTATGAAACAAATGGCGAGCAGATCTACTGGACAGGGACGAGCCCCACCGGCCCACCTATCACAGCTCAGATGGAAGGCATGCACCGTATGTCCACTGGACGAATGGCTTGCGTGGACTGCCACGGGGAAAACGGGGAAGGCGGCACGGTCCAGATGATGATGGGCACCTATGAAGCGCCGAACATCCAGTTCCAGACCCTCGCCGGGGAGGCGCATGGCGATGACCATGAAGAACACGAAACCTATACCGAGGCTGACCTCAAGCGGGCGATTACAGAAGGGGTTGGTCCGGATGGCGATCCCCTGGAGTGGGTGATGCCGCGCTGGGATATGACTGGCGAGCAATTAGATGATCTGATTGCCTATCTGAAAACCTTAGAATGACTTTGGAAACGCCCGCTCGCCATTACGTATCAGAATAAATCCTTTAAATAATCTTTAAACACCCTTCAAATTTCCTTTACAGCGCTGTTCTATAATGACCTTAGAAAACAGGACAGTAGATCAAGCGAGTTATCACTCGCCTGCCTAAAAAGGAGAAATTTCGATGATGGGTTTTGGATTAATCATCCCGCTGCTGCTGATCGCCGTGATCGCCTATGCACTGGGTTGGCGACCGCAGTTTAACCAGCAAACGCAGCCGCCTCATATGAGCCAGTCTGAGCCGCTGGAGATTTTGAAGACGCGTTATGCGCGGGGGGAAATCAGCCGGGAAGAATATGAGGAGATGCGCCGCGATTTAGCCAATTAATTGTTCTTGCTAACGAACCCATGCGGGAGGAAGTGAACGAGCGTTCACTTCCTCCCGCATGGTCGTTTAATTTCTCGTTTTCCATAGGCAGTTTTGCTCATATCAGATTAGGTGGAAATCCTTAATGATAGACCAGCCAAACCACGCTTACCTTGAATTCTTCTTAGGGGTATATTTATGACCAGAATCATAAATATAAGAGGAATAAGGATCAACTTAGTCCCTTTTGAAAGGAAGAAAACGATGTTAAGAGATCCAGTTTGCGGAATGCAAGTCGATGAACGCTCAGCGGTCGCTGTACGTGAACACATGGGGCAGAAATTTGCTTTTTGCTCTCAAGGTTGTGTGGATCAGTTTGATGCGGACCCTCACCAGTACGCTCACTTTGTAGAAAACAGCCAGGCTTCACCTGCTGCTCATGCAGTGGAAGCCAATGGGCACAGTCCTCAAAGCAGTGATTTGCGGGTTCGGGTCGGTGGCATGCACTGTGCTTCGTGCGCCACAACGGTAGCTGGGGCGGTGAAAACCATCCCTGGAGTACTCGAGGTAGATGTGAACCCGGCGACCAACTTGGCAGCAGTCCAGGTTGTGCCTGGCCAGGTGGAATTTGCCGATGTGAAGAAAGCGATTGAGGCCAGCGGGTACCAGGCTGAGCTGGCAGAGGATGTCCTTACAAGCGAGACGGTCGACAGTGAAACAGCCGCTCACCGGCGGGAGTATGCCAGCCTGATGCGCAAGTTCTGGTTTGCCCTGGCGATTTCCATTCCGGTGCTGCTGGTCGGCTATCCAGAAATTCCCTGGCTGTACCTGCCAAACCTCTTTATGGAGCAGGTCTCGGAAGGCACTATGCGCCTGCTCTTCCTGCTCTCCGGCTTGATCACCCTGCCGGTGCTGTTCTACTCCGGCAGGCAGTTCTTCACTGGCGCCTGGGCAGCGTTCAAGCATCATTCAGCCGACATGAATACCTTGATTGCTATGGGTACCACGGCAGCCTGGCTGTACTCGACGGTTGCCGTGCTGTTCCCAGGTATTTTCCCTAAAGGAACTGCCACACCATTCTATGATGTGGCAGCAGTCGTGACAGCGCTTGTCGTGCTGGGCCAGGCCCTGGAAACCCGGGCGAAAGGCCAGACCAGCCAAGCAATCCGAAAACTGATCGGATTGCAGGCGAAGACGGCCCGGGTTGTCCGCAGCGGTCAAGAAGTCGAAGTCCCCGTCGAAGACGTTCAGTCTGGCGACCTGGTGATCGTCCGCCCTGGGGAAAAGATCCCGGTAGATGGTGTAATTGAAGAAGGTCACTCAGCTGTGGACGAATCGATGATTACCGGGGAGAGCCTGCCGGTCGATAAAAGCACCGGCGATGAGGTGATCGGCGCCACGATGAACACCACCGGCAGCTTCAAGTTCCGGGCGACGAAAGTCGGCAAAGATACCGCCCTGGCCCAGATCGTCAAGATGGTCCAGGACGCCATGGGCAGCAAAGCTCCAATTGCCCGTCTGGCCGATATCGTTTCCGGATACTTTGTGCCTACGGTGATGATCATTGCCATTTTGACCTTCCTGGCCTGGTTCAACTTTGGACCGACTCCAGTACTAGCCTATGCTGTCGTGACTGCCGTCACCGTCCTGATCATCGCCTGCCCGTGCGCGGTCGGGATGGCAGTGCCTTTGTCGATGGTAGCCGGGGTAGGTAAGGGCGCCGAACACGGCGTGCTGATCCGCAACGGAGAAGCGCTGCAGAGTGCGGCGCAGCTAAAGACCATCGTCTTGGATAAGACCGGTACGATCACCAAGGGTAAGCCTGAGCTGACCGACTTCATCTCAGCCCCAGGCTTTGCAGCGGAGGCAGTGCTGGAAATGGCTGCAAGTGCCGACCTGCCTTCCGAGCATCCCCTGGCGCAAGCCATTGTGAACGGGGCGCGGGAGAAAGGCCTTGAGCTAACAGATCCAAGCGACTTCAATGCTGTCCCCGGTCATGGGGTAGAAACCACCGTCCAGGGCCGGCCGGTGCTGGTGGGCAATCGCAAGCTGATGGTGCGGGCTGGGGTTGATCCAGCGGTCCTCGATCAGGAAGTCGAACGCTTGCAAGGCGAAGGCAAGACAGCCATGTATGTGGCGGTGAACGGTCAGGCCGCCGGCGTCGTCGCTGTAGCGGACACGATCAAGGAAGACTCGCTGGAAGCCATTCGGGTTATGCAGCAGATGGGCTTGGAAGTCATCATGCTGACCGGCGACAATGAGCGCACCGCCCAGGCAATCGCCAGGCAGGTAGGCATCACCCATGTGCTGGCAGAAGTCCTGCCGGAAGATAAAGCCGCTCAGGTGCACCTGCTGAAGAAGGACGGCCGCAAAGTTGGCATGGTGGGCGATGGGATCAACGACGCCCCGGCGCTGGTCGAAGCTACAG
>JAEWZE010000058.1 GCA_023395465.1 Pseudomonadota bacterium | reverse complement strand
CACGTCGTGGCGATGGACGACCTGTATGGCGGCAGCTTCCGCCTGTTCGAGCGCGTGCGCCGGCGCAGCGCCGGGCTGGACTTCAGCTTCGTCGACATGACCGACGCGGCGACCTTCGAGGCCGCGCTCACACCGAAGACGAAGCTGGTGTGGATCGAGACCCCGACCAACCCGCTGCTCAAGATCGTGGACATCGCGGCGATCGCGCAGATCGCCCATCGCCACGGCACGCTGGTGGTGGTCGACAACACATTCGCCTCGCCGATCCTGCAGCGACCGCTCGAACACGGCGCCGACATCGTGATGCATTCGGCGACCAAGTACCTCAACGGCCACTCGGACATGGTCGGCGGCATGGTGGTCGTCGGCGATAACGCCGATCTCGCCGAACGCATGGCCTTCCTGCAGAACTCGGCCGGCGCGGTGCAGGGGCCGTTCGACAGCTTCCTCGCCCTGCGCGGCCTCAAGACGCTGCACCTGCGCATGAAGGCGCACTGCGAGAACGCGCAGGCGATCGCCGAGTTCCTGCAGGAGCATGAGGCCGTGCAGGACGTGATCTATCCCGGCCTGTCCTCGCATCCCCAGCATGCGCTGGCGGAACGGCAGATGGACGGCTTCGGCGGCATGCTCTCGTTCCGCGTCAAGGGCGGCTTCGAGGCCGCCAAGCGCTTCTGCGAACGCACGCAGCTGTTCACGCTGGCCGAGTCGCTCGGTGGGGTGGAAAGCCTGGTCAACCATCCCGCGGTGATGACGCACGCGTCGGTGCCGGTGGAGACGCGGGCGCGGCTGGGGATCGGCGATGATCTGGTGCGGTTGAGCGTGGGGGTGGAGGCATTGCCCGATCTGCGGGCCGATCTGGACGAAGCTCTACGCTGACGCCGCGTCCTGTCGCCATAATGTCCAGACAGGCGGCATCAGACTTCTTCCTCTGAGGTTTCTCCGAAAGCCACCCCGCCGCTTCGCGGGAGGGGTGGCCGCTGCGACGCGCTTACTGCGCGACTTCGCTGAGCAGCTTGCAGGGAATGTTGACGCCGCTGGTGCCCGCGACGGACAACGTCTCCCAGTAGAAGTCGCATGCTAGCAGGTTGTCGGCCGACGTCTTCCGACCCGAGGTGACATTCACCATCACCTGCGGTTGCCCAATGGTCAGATCCAGCAGTTGCTTGTCGAGCACATCTTCGGACAAAGTGACTGTTTCGCCGTCTTTCACCTCGCGCCTGACACGGCCCAGCTCGACCACGCCGAGCTCGTTGATGCGTGATTGGCCTTCCTGCGTGGGGTCACCGCCGTAGACCACCTCAAGCTGGATTGTCTCGCCATTGGAGGCAAACGCAGCCTTGGCGGCGGGAGACAAGGTCACGGAAATGTCTACCGGCGTGATCTGCGCGGCCGGCAGAGATTTGCGCAGATCGGCTTCTTGCGCAGCGATCGCGGCCTGTTCGTCAAGCGCGGGCGCAGTCCCGCCCTCGTCCATGTCATGGGCAACGTCGTCCTCGCTTCCCTGGCGCGCGCAGGAGGTGCCAAGAAGCATCACGGCAGCGAGAACGGGTGCGAAGAATCGGGTGTAGTGGCGCATAGGAACTCCTGCGGGCAATCAGTTCACTGGTGGGGGAGGCGGCAATTGTTGCGGCGAGGGTCGTGAAGGCTCGGAGAGTGGTACCTGGACTGAAGGTGGCTCGCGAGCAGGCATCTCGATGGAGCCCATCGTATTCATGATCGCGTTGCTGATCGCCTGGATCCGTTCATCGGTTTCGATGACGTATGGCACGATCATGATGACCAGTTCGGTGCGCGAACGATCGCTCGAAGTGTTCCGGAACAGGGATCCGAGCACCGGGATGTCCTTGAGCAGCGGCACGCCGCTGTTGCCGCGGGTCTGCCGGTCGGAGATGAGCCCAGCCATCACGATCGACCCGCCATCGCGCAGACTGACCTCCGTATTCAGGGAGCGGTTGAAGATTGCCGGGGACCCGCCGATCCCCCCGCCGGCCGACAGAGGCAACGCCTCGCTGACCTCCTGTGAAATTTCCAGATCCACCCGACTGTCTGAATAGACCGTAGGCTTGATCCTGGTGATGATGCCGGTTTTCCGGTACTGGATGGACTGCAGAAGATTGGTGTTGCCATCCGTCTGCTGGTTGGACGTCGTCTGCATGGTCACGGTCGGTACTTCGGTACCCACGTCGATGTTCGCTTCGCTGCCGCTCTTGACGATCAGGTGCGGGCGCGACAGGACGGTCACACGGCTGTCATTGGCAAAGGCGTTGAGGGCAGCACGATTCACGCCGGCCACATCGAGCAGATACGTCAACCCGCTGCTGCCACCACCGCTGTCATCGTCATCGTCATCTCCCCCGCCGGAGGTAGGAAGTTGCCCGGAGGAGAGGCGACCGTTGAAGCGGCCGAATCCACTCTTGGCGAACCAGCTCACGCCCAGCGACCGCTCATTGCCCAGAGTGACTTCGGCAATCGTGACCTCGATCATCACCTGGCGAGGTGCACGGTCGATCTGTCGGATCAGCAACTGCATGCGTTCCCACTGCGCGGGGTCGCCTTGGTAGATCAACGCATTGCGCGGCTCATCGACGATCAGCGGGCCAGCCCGGGACGAACGTGCCGCAGGGCGCCGGGTGGGTGCGGGCGCCGCAGGGGCGGCCCCCGGTGCGGCAGCTGTTGTCGCCGCCTCCTCTTCGCGATCTTCGGTGATGCTGCTGCCGTTGAGAATGGCCGCGATGTCGGCGGCTTTCGTGTTGCGAACCTGGTAATAGAACAGAGACTGGTCACCGGCCGTCGGACTGGCCTTGTCGAGTTCCCGTGCCCAGGCGATGGCGTAATCCATGACCTCCTGGCTGGTGGCGAACAGCAGTACGGAATTGGCTGCCTGGACCGGCAGCATGACCACGCTTCCCGGCGCGTTGGGAGCCCGCGCGGTGGAGTAACCCTGCACGTTGAGCACGTCGGAAAGGCGCTGGACAAGCTGTTCCGGAGGCAGGAAGGCGGGTTCTAGCCGGGCGCTCACGCGGCCGCGCATGGTGGGCCGGTCGAATACCGAAAGTGCGGACAGTGCTTGCTGCACCATGTTCGGCTTGCCACTCAGCAACAATGCGTTGCGGGCCGGCATCTCTGTGATCTGGATCTCCGAACCGTAGATGGTGGACAACCAGCGCTGAGCGTCGTTCGTGGTCACCACGTCCATTTCTACGAGCTGGAAGACCGGCCGATGGGTGACCGGGACCTCGGGCAGCGCACGCCCACTGATGATGAGCGGCGGCATCACCGCCGTATTGGACGCAGCGACGCTGATCCGCGTCACCCGACCTTCCTGGCGAACCGCCACGCCATAGTCCGACAGGACCTGGCGTGCGACCAGGAACATTTCCGCCGCGTCCAGGCGCTCCGCGGTGTTCACCGTGACCAGCTCCTCCAGCGCGGTCACCTCCGGGTCGATCTTGGTGGTCAGACCGAGCATGTTGCCGAACACTTCGTTGGCGAAGGTTGCGAGCGGCACGCCCTCGATGTTGATCACGAACGGGCCGCGGTTGGGCAGGGGAGGCAGATCCGAATCGGCCCGCAAACCCGCGACGGCGGTCCCGGTGGCGCCGATTCTCGGCGTTGGCAGCTCCCGCAACTCGGTACGCCTTTCCGCCCGCTGTTGCACCTCGAGCAGCGCCGAGTCGTCCCGGTCGGGGACAGGCGGGATGCCGAGCGGGGGCAGGCTCTCCTTGGGATATCGCGCGATGGAGGCGCAGCCCGCCAGCAGCATGGCCGACAGAGCCATCAGGCAAGGGGTATATAGCCGCAATCTCATCAATCGTTTCCTTGCTGGTTACGCGGGGAGGCCCGGGTTTTCACCGGCGCCTGGCCCGAGTTCTTGTATTCCGCGCCGAGGGTTTCGCTGCGGCTGCATCTTCAGCCGCTTGCGGCTCGGGGCAGTTGTCTCCTTCGGCGCTGACCGGTTCGGACCGGTAGAGCTGGTAGACAAGTTCGCAACCGCCACGTTCAATACGGATCCGGTCGTGGCCGATTTGCAGGAGCGTCGCGTCTCCGAGCGTCGCGCCGCGCTCCAATCGCATGATCTTGCGCTCAGTGAGCATCTCGATCAGGGCCACGGGACCTGTGGCGACACCCGCCAGACGCCAGGGGCCTTCCGCACCTGTACCGGACTCCTCGCCATCCCAGCGGACGGCCTGCAGAGCATTGCGTGTCTCGGCAGCCAGCGCGCGGCTCGGGACTGGATCCTCGGGCAGCGTCCAGTCGTCCGTGGCAGGCGCCTGCTTGGGCAGCGGCGGCGGTGGGCTGGCCCAGCCTATGGCAAGACCGGTCATCAGCGCCCCCAGGCACCAGGCCCACCATGTGTTCAACCGCTTCACGGTGCGACCTCAGCATCGGGGCCGGCTGCTTCGTCCGTGCCGGTCCGATAGTACCCCGCGATCGTCATGGTCACCCGACCTTGGCCGGCGCGAACCTGGGCGGTTTCCACGATGGCCAGATTGGGAGCGGCTTCCACCGTGCCCATGAAGTCGAAGGCCTGACGCGGCGTCAGCTCGGCGCGCACGGTTGCGCGCGCGCGGTAGACCCCGGGATGCTGCTCCATCTCGACCGGTTCCCCGACTTCGATCGTCATCGGACTGGCCGTACGGATGCTGTTCGCCACGCTGCGCAGCCAGTTCTGCATTGTCGCCTGCGCCAGCCCCGGCGTGGCCACAATCGGGATCTCACCAAGCAGCGCCCTCTGCGCGGTCTGCACCTGTTCGGCCCGGCGCAGCCAGACGTCCTGGCCGCGCAGGCCCCGTGTCTGGCGCAGGTCGATCTCCGCGGCAATCGCGTTCTTCTGTTGGGTGGTCCGCCAGTCGTGCAGCGACTGCAACAGAAAGCCGAAAAGCAGAGCCGCGACGAGGGCCAGCCCGATCTGCAAGCGGCGATTGCCTGCCAGTTGCTGGGACAGCGACTGCAACTGGCCCTTCATTGAAGTGCTCCGGCGTTATCGGGGGCCATCCCGGCAGGCGGAACGGTACCGACGACCGTCGCACGGATGGTCACACGCTTCGCTGCTTCCTCGACGCTGGAGCTCACGTTGGTGAACATCGGCGAGGTTTCCCAGGCCGAGACAAGCGCCGTCGCATCCACGCTCTCCACTGCGAAGATCACCTCCAGCCGGTCGACGGCGGTCTGCTGCCACTGCACGATCCGCCAGTCCTGGGACGGCATGATGCGACGGATCTCCGCCAGCATCGCCATCTGGCCCCGCGGCGCACGAAGGGCCATCATCTGCTGCAGGTCCTCCACTCCACGTTCCGCATCGGCACGTGCTTCGAGGATGCGGGTCAGTGGTGCATCGAGTTGTTGCCGGGCCCGTTCCGACGCGCGCACATCGGTCAGGCCGCGAAGTCCCGCCCCCGACTCAAAACCGATGGCCAGGCAGGCAATGGCGCCAGCAGCCACGGCGCCGCGACGGAGCCAGGTTCCGGCATCGTCAAGGGCGAGGCGGGTTCCCTGACGTTGTTGCGCCCACGGAGTCTGGCCGATGGGAGCCTCGACTGCATCGGGCAGTTCCATCACCCGCAGCCCCGCCCCCCGCAGGAACGCCGCCCAGTCCTCCCCCGACGGCGGAACAGCCCACCACCGGTCGGCCACAAGCCCCGCATCCTTCCATGCACGACCCTCAAAGCCCCGTGCCAACGCGAGCAGTTGGGCGCCTTCGGCCATGGGTTCACCGCAGTACTGGGCTTCCGGCACCACTCGCGCCACCCGCAACGGCTGGGGGCCAAGCAGTTCGGCCACCCGGCTGCGCGACCAGTACCAGACCCCGGCATGTGCACCGGACCAGGCGGCTTCGTGCGCCGGATCAGGGAATGGGGCCGCTCGTCTCACCGCAAGTGCAATGAAGCTGGCGCGCTGCTTGGCCGGGACCCTCGTGGCATCCACCGACAGGAACAGACACAGTTCGCGGCCCACTAGCACCTGCAGCTGCTTCGCTTCACCGCCCGGAATGGGCGTAGGGCCCTCAAGACCCAGGCGGACTCGCCGAGGCGAAAAGCGGAGTAGCAGGCGTCGTGACCACTGCCTGATCGGGGTCTTCATCTCGCGCAAGTCGGATTTCGTAGTCGATTCGCCAAGGAGGAAGACCGGTGGGCGCGGAGGAGAGCGTCCAGTGCACGAGTCGCCTCGGGCCGGATCGGCGATCCCATAGCATAAGATTCCCGGATCGGTTTGCAAACAGGTTCAACCCCTCGTCTCCCAGTGCGTTCAGCGGGAATGCCGATTGGGCCGCGTAGATCGATGTGAACGGGGTCTGGTTGCGTACGTCCACCATCCGCTGCGCGTTGGCCATGTCCATGCCCGGGATCAGCGCCAGCACCTCGGCCGGCGCGGTGTTGATGTTGAACGCACCGCCCCTGCTGATCGTCAGTTTTCGCAACAGATCCGAGTCTTGCTGGGATGCCAGCAGTTCGTTCCAGCCCAAGACGTTGCGCAGTTCCAGCGGAGTCGCAAGGGGCTGGTTGCTGGGTTCCGGCATGCCGGCACGCTCGTAGTGGTCCCGTTCGGCGCCGTCCAGATGCCGCAGGTCGTCCGGATCCTGGTAGTCGGTCAGTTTGTCGAAGTAGCCAGCGTGGCGTTCAGGCGAGGCGCCCAGCGATTCCAGGTACGCGGCAAGCAATGGGCCGGGCCAGGCGACGCTGACCAGCCCGCGGTCCTCCTGGAACGAGAAGCGCGCATTGCCCAGGCCCCCGTAGACGCGGCCATCGAGGCGGATTTCCGTGCCGATGGGCATGACGGCTTCGAAGCCGACGTCGTCGGTCGACACGCGCGGTGGCGCGGTGTACTCCTCGACCGTCAGGCCGCCTACCGTCTGGCGTTGGGTCGACAGCATGAACAGGAGAGTGTCACGGGTCGAGAGCATGTCGAGTTCGCCCTCGAACGCATCGCGTTCGGCCTGCGCCTCGGTCAACGCACGGTCGCTCGACAGGGCGACCATGCCCGCGAGCAGGGTCAGCACGACCACCAGGATCAGCACCATGATCAGCGCAAATCCCGATTGCGCCGCCCATCGCCCGGGCCGGCCGACGCCTCGTCTTGGAGGGCGGGGCGCGCTACTCGTCATCGAAGTACATGGGTTTGTAGGGCTGTTCCAGCGGTCCGATCACGTGCGCCGTCCATGCATCCTCGCGGCCGGAGGTGTCGCGGACCAGGAGCTCGACGTAGGCGGGCAGGTTGGTTCCCTCCAGCCCGAGTCCTTCCGAAGGCCAGGCGTCCGAGACCTTGCCATCGACCGACAGGTAACGGAACCGGGCCTCCTGGCTGTCGTCCAGCGGGAACTGCCAGGTCTGGCCATTTTCTTCCAGCTCCAGGACCAGGCCCCGGTCCGGATCGTCCGCGATCGACCAGCGGACACCGGTCATCGCACCGGACTGGCCGAACACCGGCGCAAGGGTCAGGCCATCCAGGCTTTCGGCATCGCCGCGGAATGGGCGTTCGTCCACCGGAGTCAGGCCGCGCATCGAGTCCGCCCACCACGTGGTGGTCAGGGCGCGCGCGCGTGTGTTGGCCGACATGCGCTCCAGCGTGGCGTGGGCAATCTGCCACTGGCCGAGAGACTGGAACCCGAGCGTCAGTGCCATGCTGATGATGATCAGCACCACCAGCATTTCCACCACGGTGAAGCCGTACGGGAGCGTGCGCCGCATGGTCATAGATCGTCTATGCTCAAGACTTGGGTCGCCACCCAGCCCGCGCGTCGTACATTGAACGCATACGTCTGCCTGCCGTCGCGCAGCGTTTCGACCTCGATGTCGTACAGAGCGAAATCGTAAGGGGCGGCGACGCCCGCCGAGGTCACCCCGGCGCGCCGGTCGGCAATGGTTTCGGCGGACCAGCGTACCGTGAGATCACCCACATCGCGGCTGCCGCGCTCGCCATCCATCGGATTGATGCCTTCGATGACCGCCAGCGCGACCCGCGCGTCCGCCAACCCCTGCGCTACCGAGCGCGCACGCTGTACGCCGATCGTAGCGCTGCCGAGCCATGCGTAAAGCGCCAGCATCGTGGTGGCCATGATCACCATCGCCACGATCGCCTCGAGCAGGGTAAATCCTGCCTGCCCTGCCAATCCCGTCGAACAGGGAGGCAGGCCGGCAGCCCCGGCCCGCAGTCGATCCGCCCGGGGATCACCCACGTTCAGGGCGGCAGAACGGGGCATGGATCTGCACGGGGATGCTCTGTCGTTCGGTCACCAGCGTCGCCTTTCCGCCGCGGCAGGCGCCGTTCGCCAGCACGACCAGTTCAGTCTCGAATTCCAATCGCCAGCCCTGCGGCAGGTCCAGGAGCGAGCTGATCCGCTCCGGAGGCGTCGACGGGTCCAGGTGCAACGCCTGCCCCGCCTGGCGGGCGTCCAGCGGCAGCATCGCCAGCCGGCCGAGGATCCGGCTCACGTCGCTGGACTCCTGCCAGGCGGCGACCATGCGGAAACTGGCTGGCGCGACCAGCGCCATCGCAAGGCCCATGATCGCCAGCGCCACCATGATCTCCAGCAGGGAGAATCCGCGCTGGTCCATAAGCCTATTGCCGGTCGGGCGGGTTTCCGATGTCCGCGTCATTGCCTTCCCCGCCAGGTTGCCCGTCCGCTCCCAGCGAATAGAGGGAGAACGGAAGGCTGCCGCTCGAGGTCGGGCTGTACTGGAACGGGTTGCCCCACGGGTCCAGCGGAACCTCCTCTTCCAGGTAGGGGCCTTGCCAGCGGTTGCTGATCCGCGGGTCGCTGGGCGGGCGCACCAGCATTTCCAGACCTTCTTCCTGGTTCGGGACACGGCCGGTGTCCAGGCGCATGGTCTGGATGGCCCCGCGCAGCATGCGCACCTGGGTGTCGGCCGTCTGCACCTTGGCCCGATCGGCCTGGCCGAACAGACGCGGTCCCACCAGGCCCATGATCAGCCCGATGATGACCAGTACCACGATCATTTCCAGCAGGGTGAAACCGCGAACGGCGTGCTTGCGGGGCAGGCGGTGGAGGCGTGGCACGGCAGGGATCCGGAAGGGCGGAAAACCGGGGGGAGTGTACAGCCGGCAGTGGGCTCCCGGCTGAATCCAGACCCCGTGCCCGACAGCGCCGGAGCGGGTGGCTGCTATCCTATGCCGATTTTCCGCACCCTTCCGATGCATCCAGTCCAGCCTTCCGCACCCAGGCGCCTGCTCCAGGGGTTGCAGCGCAACTGGTCGCTGTGGCGCACGCTGGTGGCACAGGACCTGGCGGTGCGCTACCGCGGCACGTTGTTCGGGCGACTGTGGCCGGTGCTGCTGCCGCTGCTGAGCCTGGCGATGTTCGGCTTCGTGTTTGGGGCGGTGTTCCGTGCGCGCTGGCCGGGCCTGGGCGAGGGAGACCATCTGGGGTTCGTGCTCAACCTGTTTTGCGGGCTGCTGGTGCATGGCATGTTGTCCGAATCCTTGGGGCAGGCACCGACCCTCCTGCACAACAACAGCGCTTTCGTGCGCAAGATGGTGTTCCCGCTGCCGGTGCTGGTAGCAGTTCCGCTCGGCGCCGCGCTGACCCACGGCGCTGCAGGCTTCGTATTGCTGGGAATCGTGGCCGCGCTGTTCCACGGCACCCTCCACGCCAGCGCCCTGGCGTTGCCGTGGATCCTGCTTCCCTACCTTGCGATGCTCTACGGGCTGGCGCTGATGGCGGCGGCGTTCGGGGTCTACCTGCGCGACCTGGCGCAGGTCATTTCCGCGCTCATTTTCATGGTGCTGTTCACCGCACCGGTATTCTTCCCGCGCGACATGGTGCCGTCGGCGGTTGAAGCGCTGGTCGCGTACAACCCCATCACCTGGCCCGTCACCGCCGTGCGCGACGCGCTGCTGCACGGGCAGTGGCCGCCGCTGCACGACTGGTCGATGTATGCGGCCAGTGCCACCGTAGTACTGTTGCTGGGCATGTACTGCTTCCAGTTGCTCCGCCGTGGCTTCGCCGATCTGCTTTGAGCACTGCCATGACACCATCCCACGCCGCCCCGCATCAGCCCCTTGGTCAGCTGCTGCTTGCGCGCGAAGTCATCCGCCCTGCCGACCTCGACCGCGCGCTCGACCTGCAGCGCGAGATGGGCGGCCGGCTGGGCAGCCTGCTGATGCGGATCGGCGCGATCTCCGAGGAGCAACTGGTCGATGCGCTTTCGGTGCAGCTGGGGTTGCCCGTGCTGGGCCGGGACCTGCAACCCCCGCCGGTCCACGAATGGCGCATGCCCGAAGGCATCGATCTTCCCGGCGACTGGATGATGGATCGCCAGGCACTGGTCTGGCAGGACGCGGAGGGCGAGGTGTTCTGTGCCAGCCGCGATCCCAATTCCACAGAGCTGCGCGAGGTGATGGCGTACCTGTTCGGAGGGAGGTCGCCGCGCTTCGCGCTTGCGCCAGGCCAGCTGGTCGAACGGCTGCTGGACGCGCTGTCGCAGGTGCAGCGTTCGATCGCCGGGACCGACGACGTGCGCCACCTGCGCGAACTGGCCGAAGAGGCTCCGGTGGTCGAACTGGTCAACAGCCTGGTCGCCCAGGCGGTCGAGCAGCGCGCATCCGACATCCACCTGGAGCCGGGCGAGAACGACTTCGTGGTGCGCTTCCGCATCGATGGCGTGCTCTACAGCCGCCTGCACCTGCCGCGGGACCGCTTCAACGCCGTGGCTTCGCGCCTGAAGCTGATCTCGGGCATGGACATCGCCGAGCGCCGCCTGCCGCAGGACGGCCGGCTCACCGTGCGCGCCAGCGGCCAGGCCATGGATGTGCGCGCCTCGGCCCTGCCGGGCGTGCATGGCGAGTCGATCGTGCTGCGCCTGCTGCCCAAGGAGCGCAAGGACCTGGCCCTGGAGCGGCTGGGCATGGCGCCCGACCATCTGGCCCTGCTGCAGGAGTGGAGCCGCGAGGCGCACGGCATCGTGCTGGTCACCGGGCCGACCGGCTCGGGCAAGTCCACCACGCTCTACGCCACGCTGGCGGCCAGCAACGATGGCCTGAAGAAGCTGATCACGGTGGAGGATCCGGTCGAGTTCCAGCTCCCCGGCATCACCCAGATCCAGACCCACGCCGATATCGGCCTGAGCTTTGCCAACGTGTTGCGGTCGATACTGCGGCAGGATCCGGACGTCATCATGGTGGGCGAGATCCGCGACCGCGAAACCGCCGAGATCGCGATCCAGTCCGCGCTCACCGGCCACCTCGTGATGTCCACGCTCCACACCAACGATGCGATCGGCGCCTTCACCCGGCTGATCGACATGGGCGTGGAGCCGTTCCTGGTGGCCGCGCCGATGAAGGGGCTGCAGGCGCAGCGGCTGGTGCGCCGGCTGTGCATGCACTGCGCCGTGCCCAATGCGCACGTATTGCCCGCCATCGCCGAGGAGGCCGGGCACTGGGCGGCGAAGGTCCTGCCCGGTGAGCCGGCGCGCTGGATGGCGGCGCCGGGCTGCGCGCAATGCCAGCACACCGGCTACAGGGGGCGTGTGGGCATCTACGAGCTGGTGCCCGTGTCCGAGGCCATCCAGCAGGCGGTGGTGGCCGGGGCTACCCATCAGCAGTTGCGCGCCATGGCGCGGGCCGAGGGCTGCCGCTTCCTGCGCGAGGACGGCCTGCTCAAGGCCTGGCAGGGCGTGACCAGCGTGGACGAGGTGCTGCGGGTGACCGCCGTATGACGGCCATGCGCTTGCCCCGCGCAGCCCCGCGGCGGAGCCGCTGAGGTGCAGCGCTACAGCTACCGGGCCATGAACGCCGATGGCGTTGCGCTGGACGGAGAGGTGGTCGCCGCGAGCGAGCGCGAGGCGGCGCGCGCGATCGAGCAGCGCGGGCTGGTCGTGCTGGCGCTCAAGGCGGGCGGCGCCGGTGCTGCGTCGCCCCGCATGCCGGGTGGCCGGCGTGCCCGACTGCGCGCGCAGGACGTGATCCTGGCGCTGCAGGAACTGTCCACTCTGCTCACCGCCGGCGTCGGCCTCGCCGACGCGGTGGCGGCGCAGGCGCGCTCCAGCCCGCACCCGCGCCTGCGCGAGGCCTTCGACGGCATTGCCGCTGCATTGCGCCAGGGGCAGCCGTTCTCGCAGGCCCTAGCGGCGGCCGGTCTGCCCATGCCCCGTTATGTCGACACCCTGGTGCGCAGCGGCGAGAAGGCCGGCCTGCTTGCGCGGGCGCTGGGCGACGCCGCCTCGCAGATGGACTACGACCGGACCGTGCGCGGCGAGATGCGCCAGGCCCTGACCTACCCGGCGGTACTCGTGCTGGCGGGTGTGGGCGCGGTGCTGATGATGTTCACCTACGTGGTCCCGAAGTTCGCGGTCCTGCTCAAGCGCGCCCAGGACCTGCCCTGGCTGGCGTCCGCGGTCCTCAACACCGGCATGTTCGCGCGCGAGCACTTCTGGCTGCTGGCCGGCGGGGTTGCCGCGGCGGGCGTGCTGGCCGCATGGGCGCTCCGGCGCCCGGGCGCGGGGGCGCAGATGCTGGAAATGCTGGAGCGGGTGCCGGTCCTGGGCGTCTGGCGGGTGGAGGGCGAGGTGGCGGCGTGGGCCCGGGTGCTCGCCACCCTGCTGGGCAACCGCGTGCCGATGCTGGACGCGCTGGGACTGGCGGCCGACAGCGTCAACTCCCCGCGCCGGCGCGCCCGGCTGGACGAGGCCACGCGTGCGGTGCGGGGCGGCAGCACCCTGGCCGATGCCCTGGAAGAGCAGGCCACGCTGTCGGCGACAGGCTACAACCTGGTGCGGGTGGGCGAGCGCTCCGGCGAGCTGCCGGCCATGCTGTCCTCGCTGGCCAAGCTCTACCAGGAGTCCGGGCGCGCCCGGATGAAGCAGTTCCTGTCGCTGCTGGAACCGATTGCAATCCTGCTGATCGGGGGCGTCATCGGCCTGATCATGACCGGCATCATCCTGGCCATCACCAGCGCCAACGACATTGCTGTCTGATTCAGAAAAAATTTGTTGCGTCCCCGACTTGCGTGTGATCTTTGAGAACCCGGTTCAGCTTCGCGGTGAAGGTGTTAAAAGGGGTTGACGGCCAAGTATCCAATTCGCTAACGTGCCCGCCGTAGCTTACCGACAGGTAACTGCGAGCGGTGTCTGGGGAACTCGACCAAACGCCATTCGGGCTACCTGCGGTAGACCGGTTGCCAGTGGGCCACCCACTGGTACCGGGGAAGGCGGGCAGCCGGTAA
>JAEWZE010000298.1 GCA_023395465.1 Pseudomonadota bacterium | reverse complement strand
TGGTCGCGCAGGTCGATGAAGCAGACGCCGCCGAGGTTGCGGGCGACGTCGGCCCAGCCGCAGAGGGTCACGGTCTGGCCGACCAGCGATTCGTCGACCAGGCCACAGAAATGGGTACGCATGGAACGGGAACTCCGCAGGTCGTGCCGGGCGCGCCGGCAAACCGGGAAGTTTAAAGGGCTTTTCGCCAGGCGCGACGGGACGTGAACGACGGCGACCCCGACGGGACGGCAATCGGCCGCTGTCGACGTGCCGTTCAGCAATATGACAGCACCGTGTCACGAGGTCCCGTCATGCGGGCACCGGCCCCGTCCTCTTGAGGAAGCCCGTCCGCATGACGATGATCCTGCTGCTCTCGCTGTCCCTGCTGGCCTACCTGCTGGTCGCTTCCGAGCGGTTTGCGTGGTTCAAGGCGGGGCTGCTCTCGATCCTGCTGCTGGGGCTCAGCGCCTGGTGGCTGGTCGACCGGCTCAGCGGCAACGGCATCGACCCGGCCACGCTCTACCACCTGCAGGCCGGCCTGCAGGGCGCGGGCGTGGGCGATTTCAGCGGCGATATCGCACGCTTCCTCGAACTGGCCCTGCTGTCGCTGCTGCCGCTGGCGCTGGTGCCGCTGCTGCGCGGCCGGCTGCAGGGTTTCCGCCGCCGGCATCCGGCGCCGGCCGTCTCGGCGGGATTCGCGGCGATCTTCGTCGCGGCCGTCGTGGCCAGCCCGCTGTATGCCGACGCCCAGCGCCTGCAGCGCCATCTGGCGCCGGTGGACGCCACCGGCATCGCCGGCCAGTACCACGTGCCGGGCGGCGAACTGCCGCGCCGCCCCAACATCGTCTGGATCTACGCCGAGAGCCTGGAGCGGACCTACCTGGACGACACGGTGTTCCCGGGCCTGATGCCGCAGCTCTCGCAGCTGGTCCGGCAGGGCCTGGACTTCCGCGACATCGCCTCGCCTGAAGGCGGCGGCTGGACGATCGCCGGACTGGTCACCTCGCAGTGCGGCCTGCCGCTCACCGCCGCGCGCGGCGACGAGAACAGCCTGGGGCGGATGCGCGAGTTCCTGCCTGGCGCGCACTGCCTGGGCGATTTCCTGCAGGGCCAGGGCTACCGCAACCTGTTCCTGGGCGGCGCGGATTCCGGTTTCGCGGCCAAGGGCCGGTTCCTGCGCCAGCACGGCTTCGACGAGGTGCGCGACCTGGCGCATTACCGCAAGGCCGGCATCGCCCCTGCGCACTTCTCCAACTGGGGCCTGCACGACGACGTGCTGCTGGAGGACGCGTTCGACACCTTCCTCCGGCTGTCGGCGGCCGGGACGCCGTTCATGCTCAACGCGCTGACCATGGACACCCACCACCCGGCAGGCCACCTGCCCGTGGCGTGCCGCGACGTGCGCTACGAGAGCGCGCTGGGCGACATCGGGCTGCTGCACGCGATCAAGTGCAGCGACATGCTGATCTCGCGGCTGGTCGAGCGCATCCGCGCCAGCCCCTACGCCGACGACACCCTGATCGTGCTCGCCTCCGACCACCTGGCGATGCCCAACGACCTGGGCGACGTGCTGGCCGGGATGCGTCGCGAGAACCTGCTGCTGTTCCTCGGGCCGGGGATCGAAGGCCAGCAGATGGCGGTGCCGGGCACGACGCTCGACTCGGGCGCCACGCTGCTGTCGCTGATCGACCCGGCCCGCGACGCGCTCGGCTTCGGCCGCTCGCTGCTGGCGCCGGGCGCGGCGCCGAGCGCGAGCCTGGCCGCGCTGGACGGCTCCGGGACGGACTACGCGCCCTACCTGGCGTACGCGCGCGAGCTGTGGACCGGTGGCGACGCGCGCACCCTGCGCATCGACGACGGCCAGATCCGCATCGGCCTGCAGCACGTGCAGCCGCCGGTGATGATCGAGTACGACGAGGACTGGGCGCTGGAGGCGATCACGATGGAGGACGCGCCGCGACAGTTCGGGATCGACGATCCGGCCAACGTGCGCGCCTACGTGGACCGCTGCACCGCCTTCGACGGCGATGCCCTGAGCGGCGAGTGGTGCGCGCTGCTGGTGGATGCGCAGAACAACCGCAAGCTGTTCGCCGACGCGGCCCTGCAGCGGGGCGTGCGCGTGGATGCGCCCCTGGAAGCGGCGAGCGGCCCGCGGCCGCGGCCGCGGCGCGCGATCTGGCTGGGCCACGAAACCGAAGTGGTGGCCGGCCAGTACCAGCTGCGGGTGCGCCCGCGCGAGTGGCCGACCCATCCGTTCTGGCTGGAAGCCGTGGCCTCGGACGGACGCGTGGTCGCGCGCGAGTGGATCCAGCCCAGGGGGCGCCGTCCGACCGGGCCGATCCGCCTGCAGATCGGCGTGGACGACACCATCGACGACCTCGAGTTCCGCGCCTGGCTGGACTGGGCCGAGTACATGGAACTCGACAGCCTGGCGATGGTGCGCACCGCGCCGCGATCGCGCTCCTGAGCCGGGCGGGCGCGACGCTCGCCGCGCCGCGCGCGTGGCCGGAGGACGGCGTTGCGCCTCAGGCGTCGCCGGACTTGGCCGCAGGCGTCGCGGCGGCTGGCGCGGCAGCCGGCTTGGCGGCCTCGGCGGAGGGCGTATCGGCCTTCGGCGCCTTGGCACCGTCGTCACCGGCCAGGTTGCGCTTGCGGTCGCCGTCCTTCTTGAAGTCGGTTTCGTACCAGCCGCCGCCGGCCAGGCGGAACGAAGGCGCGGTGACCGCGCGCTTCACCGAGGCCGCGCTGCAGGACGGGCAGGTCTCGGGATCCGGGTCGGAAAGCTTCTGCAGCCGGTCGAAACTGTGGCCGCACTGTTCGCAGCGGAACGCATAGATGGGCATGGCGATGTCGGGATGGAGGATTCGTCTCGGCGCGCAGTGTGGGGACGGCGCAGCCGAATTCAAGGCGGGTGGCGCACGCCGGTGCAGCCGATGCGGTGGACCCGCGGCAGCTTCGCCGCGGGCCGCGTATCGACCTATTCCTGCGGCGTGCTGCCCCAGGGAGCCGGCGGCAGCTCGACCGGACGGGTCAGGTCGAACTCCACCCGGAACTGGCGGCCGTCAGGGCGCCGCAGCTCGTAGGCGAAACGTCGCCTCGGATCGATCTCCATCCCCCAGGTATTGGTGACTGATGCCGTCAAACCCTCGCGCTCGAACATCGCAACCGATTCGGCATCGACCGGGAACTCCTGTCGCACTGCGGTGCCGGGTGCGGTGGTTTCGCCGCCATACATGGTGACCGCGTCCTCGCTGCCGTCTTCGTGGCGATGGTCGTGTTTGAGCCGCAGGCCGTCCGCAGTGCGGGTCAGCACCCAGGTACGCGAGTGGTCGTCGCCGACATGGAACGGCACGCGCAGTTCGCGCGCGGGGTCTTCGCAACCGCGCACGTGCATCACCATGCGCTTGCCGGCGAACGCATCGGGCTCGGACGAGGCCGGACGGTTGGCGGCGATGCGTCCTTCGAAGGCCTGGCCGCAGTGCATGGCCAGCGCCGCCAGGAAAGCGTCGGCAGGCGCCTGCCGGCCGGTATCCGGAGGCGCGTTCTCCATCGTGACCGTGGCCCTGTCGGCCTGTGCGGCCGGATCGGGGGCCGGCAATTCCACCTCGACCTTGCACGCGGACAAGCCAACGGCCGCCGACAATGCGATCGCGACGAGGGGCTGGAACCTGCGTCCGCCAGGGCGGTTCGATGCGTTCATCGCTGCACCGTAACCGCGCCGCGCTGCGCCGGCAAGCCGACGAGCACGCTCAGCCATACAGTGCCAGCAGTTCGCCTTCGGCCTCGTCCAGCTGCGCGCGCAGTGCGGCCTGCTTCTGGCCGAGGTCGATGACCCTGGCGCCATCGGCGTAGACCGCCGGCTCGGCCAGCTCGGCCTCGAGGTCGGCAAGCGCGCGCTCGAGCTCGGCCACCCGCGCCTCCGCCTTGCCCAGCCGGTGCGGATTGATCTTCTGCGCAGCCTTGGGTTCCGGCGCCGGCTCGGCGACCCTGGGCATCGCCGGCGCGCGCGCCTGTTCGCTGGACGGTCGCGAACGCAGCCACGCCGCGTATTCGTCCAGGTCGCCGTCGAACGGCTTGACCACGCCGTCGGACACGCGCCAGAAGCTGTCGCTGACCAGGCCGATCAGGTGGCGGTCGTGCGAGACCAGCACGATCGCGCCTTCGAAATCGCTCAGCGCTTCGGCCAGCGCCTCGCGCATGTCGAGGTCGAGGTGGTTGGTGGGTTCGTCGAGCAGCAGCACGTTGGGCTGGCGCCAGGCGATCAGCGCCAGCGCCAGGCGCGCGCGCTCGCCGCCGGAGAAGCCGTCGATGTTCTCGAAGGCGCGGTCGCCCGGGAAATACCACTTGCCGAGGAAATCGCGGAACGCCTGCGTCGGCGAATCGGGCGACAGCTCGCGCAGGTGGTCGATCGGCGAGGTGCCCTCCTTCAGCGACTCCACCGTGTGCTGGGCGAAGTAGCCGATGCGCAGGTC
>JAEWZE010000297.1 GCA_023395465.1 Pseudomonadota bacterium | reverse complement strand
CCGGTGGGCGTGGGAACGTACTCGTGGGCGACGTCGACGAAGCCGCGCATCACCGCGATCTCGCGCGGGGTGCGGTTGAGGGCGTCGCGTGCCTCGGGGTCGGCGCCGGCGCGCAGCAGGCGGCGGGTCAGGCGCAGCAGGCCGTGCAGCGAGGCCAGGTGCAGGGGGCCGAAGCCGCGCGGATCGCGCGCATCGAGGGCCGCGCCTTCGTCGAGCAGGTGTTCGAGTACCGCCAGCAGCACGTCCTCGTCGCAGGCGGTGCCGGGTTCGGCGCGTGCGCCCAGCAGCAGCAGCAGCGGCGTCACGCCGCCGGCGGCGACCGCGTCGACCTCGGCGCCGGCCAGCAGCAGGGTGTCGAACAGCGCCACCAGGCGGGTGCGGTCGCGCGAGGTGAATCCGTACAGCGCCGCGCAGTGCAGCGGGGTCAGGCCCTGGGCATCGGTGGCGTGGACGTTGGCGCCGGCGGTCATCAGCTTCGCGCACAGGTCCGGCAGGCCGAGCGCTGCGGCCAGCATCAGCACGGTGACCTCGCCGGGCAGGCGCTGTTCGAGTTGCGCGCCGGCGGCCAGAAGGCGATCGACCAGTTCGCCGTGGCGCATGCTCACCGCCGCCGACAGCGGCGTGGCGCCGGTGTGGGCGACGTGCTGCGGGTTGGCACCGCGCGCCAGCAGCAGCTCGACCACGCTGCGATGGCCACCGCCGCAGGCCCGCAGCAGCGCGGTGCAGCCCTGCGCGTCGGCGCTGTCCACGGGCAGGCCGAGGTCGATCAGGCGACGCACCGCGTCGGCATCGCCGGCCATGGCCGCAGCGGGCACGTCGGCCGGCTGCAGCGTGCGCCGCGGCAAGGTCCAGCCGCGCCAGTCCAGCCAGTCGGCAAGATCGCGGCGGCCGCTGGCCAGGGCCACGCCCAGCGGGGTCTGTCCGTCCTGCGCCCGCACGTCGACCGCGGCCCCGTGGCGCACCAGGGTCTTGAGCACGTCCTCTCGGGCGAGCGCGGCGGCCAGGTGCAGCGCGGTCATGCCGCGAGCGTCGCGTGCGTCGGCGTCGACGCCGATCGCAAGCAGGCGCTCGATCAGCCGCGTCCAGCCCAGGTGCACGGCCAGCGACAGTGGCGGATCGCCGGCCGGCGAGGCCGCGAACGGGTCGGCGCCGCGTTCGACCAGGTCCAGCGCGGACTGCTCGAGCGCACGCCCGGCCTGGTCGCCCTTGACGCAGGCGGCCAGGAAGCGGGCCAGGCCGCCGCTGCCGGCCGGCGAGGCGCCATGGCCCAGCAGCGCCTGCAGCGCCGGCAGGGCGACCGGGCCGCGCGCGAGCAGGCGGAACGCGGCGGTATCGCCGTCGGCATCGCGGGCTTCGCAGTCGGCGCCCTGGGCGATGAGCCAGTCGATCCGCGCCGGCGACGGAATCGCCTCGCCATCGAGCAGCAGGCTGCCCAGCTCCGCCGGCGAGACCAGGGCGGCCACGCGCTCGAGGTCGTCATGGCGGCCCGCATCCAGGCCTTCGCGCAGCAGCAGCATCGGCGCGCGCTGCTCGGGGACGGCTTCGCCGGCGTCGGGGCGCACGCTGGCAGGCAGGGCGTAGTCGGGATCGAGCATCGCCACCAGCCGCCAGCGGCCGGCTTCGGCGGCGAGTTCGGCCGCGCGCCTGCCGTCGCGGCTGGTGGCGCCGGGATCCAGGCCGAGTTCGAGCAGGCGCCCGACCAGGGCCGAGGACGGGGTTTCGGCGATGCAGGCCAGCAGCAGGGCATTGCGACCCTGCGCATCGACCGCCTTCGGGTCGGCCCTGGCCGCCAGCAGGGCTTCGAAGGCTGCGGCCGAGCCGCCGCGCGCGGCCTCCAGCAGCGCGGTCGCGCCGGCGCCGTCGCGCGCCTGTACGTCCGCGCCTGCATCCAGTAGCGCCGCGACGATGGCCGCATGGCCCTGGAAGGCGGCCACGTGCAGCGCGCTGCGCTGGTCCCGGTCGCGGGCGTCCACCTTGGCCTTGTGCCGCAGCAGCAGCTGCACGCCGGCCGGATCGTCCTCGTCGCCGCCGGCTGCGGCCAGCAGCGCCGGCGTGCCGTCGGCAAGGACCGGCCTGGCGCCGCGTTCGAGCAGGAACCGCGCCAGCCGCCAGTTGCCCGCGGCGCAGGCCACGCCCAGCGGGGTCAGGCCGTCGTGGTTGGCCACGTCCAGTTCGGCCGAGGCGTCGCGCAGCAGCGCCGCCACGCCCGGATCGGAGCTGCGGGCGGCATGGTGCAGCGGGGTGTTGCCGTCCTGGTCGGCGGCACGCGGGTCGGCACCGTTGGCCAGCAGGGTCATCACCGCCTCGGGACGCCCGTGCCAGCTGTCGCGGGTTGCGGCCAGTAGCGGCGTGACCCCGGCATGGGCGGCATTGAGGTCGACGCCGCGCGCGATCAGCGCGCGCAGCAGGCGCAGGTCCGGCAGTACGGCGGCCAGCACGGGCAGTCCGCGCTGGTCGCGCTCCTCGGCCAGCGGCAGTGCGCGCACGTCGGCGCCGGCCTCGACCAGGGCCAGCGCCTGGTCGACGCGACCGGCGCGCGCGGCGGCATAGAGCGCGCGGTCAAGGTCTCCGTCCAGCGCGGGCAGCGGCAGGCTCGACGACTCGCCTTCCATCTCCACCACGGGGATCGGGCGTTCGGCATCGGCCGCAGCCGGCAACCGCTGCAGCAGCAGGTGCAGCAGCGGCCAGGCCAGCGCCGATGCGACCGCCAGCGACCAGCGCGCGGTGTCGCCCAGCAGCTGCGGCCAGGACAGCAGGACGATGCAGGCCAGTATCGCGGCGACGCAGGCGGCCGCGGCCGCGCCGGTCCATCCGGAGGCGTCGCGCGCGCCCAGCCCCTGCCAGTGGCGCGCGAGGCTGCCGCCGTCGCGCTCCAGCGCCTGCCACACCGGCCAGGTCCGCCACAGGCCCAGCACGCACAGTCCCGACAGCGCGCTCAGTCCGAGCACCGCGCCCAGGCCGCCGCTGCGCAGCAGGGCGAGCAACGGCCAGGACACCAGCAGCGCGGCGGCCAGCAGGCCGGCCGCCCACAGCGAGAGCAGCGCGCGCGCATCGCGCAGCAG
>JAEWZE010000293.1 GCA_023395465.1 Pseudomonadota bacterium | reverse complement strand
GCCGACTCGGCGAAGATCTCGAACGCCGGCTGGCCGCTGAGCTGGGCCCTGGGCGTGTCGCCGTCGAGGAATACCTTCAGCACGGCGCCCTGGAACACGTACTCGCCGGCGATGCGCTCGAGCGCGGCGCGCGGCAGGTCGACTTCGGTGCGGGCCGTGGGCAGCGGCTCGTCGCTGCGCGCGATGCGCTCTCCCTCGCCCTCGTCTTCCGGGAAGAAGCGCATCGCCACCACCGCGCCATCGTCGCCGCGCTCGAACACCATCCGCGAGAAGCCCTCCTCGAACAGGAAGGTGTCCTCATCCACGGGCACCAGCGGATAGGCCTGGCCGCCGCTGCGCTGCGAGGTCAGGCGCCCGCCGGCGACGCGCAGGGTGCGCGCGCTGTCCTCGTCGATGCGGTACACGCCCTCGTAGCCGCGCAGCGTGACCTCGTCGACCTCGATCGCCTTCTTCTGCGGATAGGGCCTGCCGATGGCGTGGGCCGCCAGCAGCTGCGCGACGCGGCCGGTGCCGAGCATGTCCGGCCGCCCCGCGTCGGCGTTGTAGAGCACCGCGACGCTGACCTCGTCCCCGGGCAGGTAGAGCAGGTAGGCGCTGAAGCCGAAGATGCCGCCGCCGTGCTCCAGCTTGGGCTGTCCGCGCAGCGTGCCGGTGCTGATGCCGAAGCCGTAGGCGTTCTCCGCGGCCTTGCCGGCGGGCGTGGTCATGGCCGCGTGGCTGGACTGGCTGAGGATGCGGCCTTCGTGCAGCGCACGGTTCCACTTGAGCAGGTCGTCCACGGTCGACACCAGCGCGCCGGCCGCATGCGGCTGGGTCATGCTCAGGTAGCGGGCGCGCGCCCAGCGTTCGCCGTTGAGCGTGTAGCCGTTGACATGCCCTGGGATCACCGCCTCGGCCTCGCTGCCGTAGCCGGTGTGCTCCATGCCCAGTGGCCCGAAGAACGCTTCCTCCAGGTAGGCATGCCAGGACTTGCCGGTGGCCGCCTCGATCACGGCGCCGACCAGTACGTAGCCGGAGTTGTTGTACGCCCAGCCTTGGCCCGGCGCGAAGTCGGCCGCCTCGCCCTTGAAGCTGTCGATCAGCGCCGCGGTGGACAGGTCCTGCATGATCCCGCCGCCGGCCATGATGGCCTCGATGCTGGTATAGCTGCGGAGGCCGGAGGTGTGGTCGAGCAGCATGCGCACCGTGATCGCGTCGCCGCCGGGGTAGCCGGGCACGAACCGGGTCAGCGGATCGTCGAGCGACAGCTTGCCCTCCTCGGCCAGCTTCAGCACCGCCGCGGCGGAGAACTGCTTGGTCACCGAACCGATGCGGAACACGTGGTCGGCCGACAGCGGCACGTCGAGCTCGAGGCTGGCGCGGCCGCAGGCGCCGCGGTAGAGCACGTCGTCGCCGCGCGCCAGCAGCACCGCCATCCCTGGCGCGGCGGGATCGCAGTTGCGCGCCAGCGCGTCGGCGGCGAAGCGGGCCACCTCGGCCCCGGACGGCGGCCTGTCGGCGGCGTCGGCCATCAGCGGCAGCAGCAGGAACGTCAGCGTGGCGAACAGGCGCATGGGCGCGGTCCGGCGGGCGAGGGTCCGCTCCGAGGGTAGCCGCGTGGCACGCGCGCGCAACCGTGCCACAGGTCCTGCGCTCATCCGGCCGGCGGCGCCCGGCGCCGCGCGCGACGGTCCTGGCGCGCGGCATGGACCGCATCGATGCGCGCGCGCTGGCGCCTGCGCGCCAGCGCCAGCGCGTCCTCCAGCCACAGCCGTACCCGCGTCGCGGTGCGGTTGCGGCACACGCCGCCCAGCCCGTACCAGCCGCCGCGGATATCGACCGCATCGACCACCTGCCGGTTGATCAGCAGGCGCAGGAACTCGGTGGCAAGCCCGAGGCGGCGCACGTGGTCCTGGATCCGCAGCAGGCGCAGCGTGCCCTCGGCCAGCGCGGCCACGCCGAGCGTGGTGTCGCCCAGGCGCTCGTCGTTGCCGACCAGCGCGGCCGACCAGCGCAGGCGCAGCAGGTACAGGTGGGTGGGCCGGACCGCATGCGCGCACAGCGGATCGGACAGCAGGATCGAATGCTCGACGTGGTTGATCGTGCCGCGCGCCAGCAGCCGGTCGCACAGGCCACGCCAGTCCTCGCCCGCGGCCGGCTCGAGTTTCTCCATGCGCAGCACGCGCTGGCGGTCGCCGGCATCGTTGTCCAGGCGCGGCAGGTCGAGCCGCTGCTGGCAGAACGCCACGAAGCGCGCGCCGATCATCGGCGCGCCGATGAGCCAGGCGATGCGGAACATCGGCGCCCAGCTCCAGTGGCGGAAGGCATTGAGCCAGCCGCGGTTGTCCGGATGGTCCCAGGCGTGTTCCAGGTCGAGGTCGTGGTAGACCGCCTCCATCAGCCGGATCAGCTCCTGGCAGAAGTAGAAGCAGGCGCGGAAGTCCTCCGGCGCCGGCAGCCGCGTGCGCCGTTCCAGCGGCGATGGCGGCGGCTGGCCTTCAGCCGGTGGCGCGCCCGCGACCAGGTCGGTCCAGGCCGGGTGGAACTGCGCATCGAGCACCGCCAGCGCCGGGTTGCCGCGCAGCTGCCGCAGCAGGTCGGCCAGCGCCTGGCCATGCAGCGCGAACCGGTCCGGCACGCCCGGCACCGGCGCCACCCAGCGCTGGCGCAGGGCGATCAGCAGCTTTTCCTTGAGCGCCGAGTCGTGCACGCCCAGCTCGTCGTGGCGTGGCGCGCCCGGCTCGGCGCCGCTGCGCTCGAGTACCGGCGCCAGCGCGCGCATGGCGATGTCCTGGCCGAGCCGGCGATAGCTTTCGAACTGCGCCTCGTCGAAGAACTGGTCGGACGTGGGCTCGTGCGGGAAGCAGGCGTGGCTGCGCGCGTAGTGGGCGATGTCGGCTGGCTCCTCGCCGGTGAGCGTGGGCTTGAGGTAGAGCACGGTGCCGCCGCTGCCGTCGGCATAGGTGATGCGTCCGACCGCGCAGCTGCGCTCGGACAGGCCGTCCTCGCCCGGTGCGAGCGCCGACACGTCGATGTCGATCTCGGCGCCGAAATCGACCCGGCACTTGTGCACCGCATTGCCCAGGTCGCCGAACGCGCGCGCCGGGTCGGCCGCTGCGTCCACGCACAGGATGAAGCGGCAGCGGCGCCGCACCAGTTCGTACAGGCCCAGGTTCTCGAAATGGCCGCCGTCGGACAGGTGCACGAACTTGCCGCCGGCGTGGGTCCGCCCGAGCAGTTCGGCCAGCAGCCAGCGGCCGAAGAACGGCGCGCTGTCGGCGGACGGGCGCTCGGGATGGCGGGGATTGGGCAGCCACCAGCCCAGCCGCGCATCGAACAGGGTCAGCAGGAAGGTCACCGCCGGCGAGCTGTGGTAGCCCATGTTGGGATTGACCGCCGCGCCGGAGATCGCCATCGCCGCGCCCAGGGTGAGCGAACCGGCCAGCGGATCGTTGCGGCCGGCCGTGGCGGCGGTCGCGGTGCCGGCGGTGGCCGCGGCACGGTCGCCGATCGGCGCTTCGCCGCTGCGCGAGTCCGGCGGCAGGTATCCGCACCAGCCCGGCGACAGGCAGAACGAGGCGGCCTTGCGGTCCTGCCAGTCCAGCTGCTTGGCGGCCACCAGGTTGAGCGCGGTGCCGACCAGCGGATACAGCGGGCGCGCGCCGTCCAGGCGCTGCACCTCGACCACGTCGGCCAGCACCAGGTCGTCCTGCAGGTCGAAGTTGGTGGTCGGCTCGGGATTGCGGTGCAGGTTGCTGGCGCCGAGGTAACAGCGCACCAGGCGGTTGCGGTAGAAGGCGTTGAGGCTGAACTCGTTGACGTTCACCGCCCAGCCCAGCAGCAGCCAGACCGCCAGGGCCGCCGCGACCAGCAGCGCCAGCGCGCGCGGATGGGCGGCCACCGCCGCGCCCAGGGCGAGGAGATGATCGGCCAGCCGCGCCGACCCGGCCGGCGCCGGCGTGGCGGGCAGGCCGCTGG
>JAEWZE010000257.1 GCA_023395465.1 Pseudomonadota bacterium | reverse complement strand
CCCCAGGCCACGTTGGTCCACGGCCGCGTCCAGCGCTGCCAGCGCGCATCGACCTTGCCCTCGAGCAGGGCCGCGATCGCGAACGCGAACGGCACCACGAAGCCGATGTAGCCGATGTAGAGCATCGGGGGATGGATGATCATCCCCGGGTCCTGCAGCAACGGGTTGAGGTCGTGGCCTTCCAGCGGCGCAGGCAGCAGGCGCTCGAACGGGTTGGAGGTGAAGATCATGAAGGACAGGAAGCCGATCGCGACCAGCCCGATCACGCCCAGCACCCGCGCCGCCACCACCTGCGGCAGCGCGCGCGACCACAGCGCCACCGCCGCGTTCCAGACGCCCAGCATCAGCACCCACAGCAACAGCGAGCCCTCGTGCGAGCCCCAGACCGCGGTGTAGCGGTACACCAGCGGCAGCAGCGTGTTGGAGTTGTTGGCCACGTAGGTGACGGAGAAGTCCTGGCGCACGAACGCCAGCGTGAGCACCACGTAGGCGAAGGCGAGCAGCAGCAGCTGCGCCAGCGCGGCGGGACGCGCGACCGCCATCCAGGCGGGCCGGTTGCCGGCCGCGCCGGCCAGCGGCAGCGCCGCCTGCAGCAGCGCCGCGAGCAGGGCGAGGAGGAGCGCGATCTGGCCGAATTCGGGGAGCACTAGACGGACACCTTGGGAGGCTGCGTTGCGCGATGGCGCTTGGAAGGACGGCCGGTCCGCCCGCGAGTGCCGGTCACGGCTCCGCCCGGGGCGGGGTCGGCGTGTCGACGTTGTGCTTGCTGTGCGCCAGGCCCATCTTGTCGGCCACTTCCTTGGGCACGTAGGTCTCGTCGTGCTTGGCCAGCACGTCCTCGGCCACGAAGCGGCCGCCTTCCATGCGCCCGGTGGCGACCACCGCCTGGCCCTCGCGGAACAGGTCGGGCAGGATCTTGTCGTACACCACGTCCAGCTGCGCGTCGCCATCGGTCACGCGGAAGTGGCTGCGCAGCGAGCCTTCGTCGCGCCGGAACGAGCCGGTCTCGACCATGCCGCCGAGGCGGAAGCGCGCCTCGCCCGACGAGACGTTCGCGCCCGCCGTGCCCGACAGCACCTCGGCCGGCGTGTACAGGTAGGCGATGTTGCGCTGGAGGGCAACGGCGACCAGGGTCGCGGCCAGGCCGGCGGCGGCCAGCAGCGCGACCACGAACCAGATGCGGCGGCGGCGGGTGGGGTTCATCTTTTCAGCTCCTGCGCAGCGGGCTGCGCGCGGGCGGCATCGCGCCGCGCCAGCAGGCGGACCGCGCGGAGTACCTGGGCGATGCGGATGCGCGGGGCGACGAAGTCCCACAGCAGCACCGCGGCGAACACGGCATAGGCCGCGGTGACGTATCCGGCGTAGCTCATCGCGCCACTCCCGCGGCGCGGCGCACCCAGTCCTTGCCGGCCTCGCGCTGCAGGTTGTCGGCGCGGGCGCGCACCAGCAGCGAACTGATCGCCCAGAACTTGGTGCCGATCACCATCCACAGCAGCGGCGGCAGCATGCTCGCGTCCATCGAGGATTCGCCGAACACGCGGATGGTCTGGCCCTGGTGCAGCGAGTTCCACCACACCACCGAGTAGCGGATGATCGGCAGCATCACCACGCCCACGATCGCCAGCAGCGAGGCCGCGCGCGCGGCGGCGCGGCGGTCCTCGATCGCCGAGTACAGGCCGATCACCCCGAAATACAGGAACAGCAGCACCAGCTGCGAGGTCAGGCGCGGGTCCCAGTCCCACCAGGTGCCCCACATCGGCTTGCCCCAGATGCTGCCGGTGGCCAGGGTGATGACGGTGAAGGCTGCGCCGATCGGCGCGCAGGCCATGGCGAGGATCTCGCACAGCTTGATCCGCCAGACCAGGGCGATCGCACCGTAGATCGCCATCAGGCCGAACATGGCCATGCTCATCCAGGCGCTGGGCACGTGGATGTAGAGGATGCGGAAGCTGTCGCCCTGCTGATAGTCGGCCGGCACCACGAACAGGCCCAGGTAGGCGCCGACGGCCATCATCGCCAGGCCCAGGCCGAACGCCCACGGCGCCCAGCGCACGGCGAAGCGGTCGAAGTAGGGGGGCGACCCGAGCTGGTGGAACCATCGCACCACCGGGTTCATGTTGGACATCGGGCTGTCTGCTCGCTGGGGGAAGGGCCGCCAGGCGGCCGGAGGCCGGGGCTGGCCGCCGGCATCCTTGGCTAAGTGTCTATTTTTTCAGACTCGACCGGTGCGGCCAAGCCTTGGGGGTGGACAGGATGCCCCACCGCGGGCGCACGCGACCGCGGGGGCGCGGGCGCGCCCGCGACGGCCCGCCATGCGCCTCACTGCGACGCGATCCGGATCGCGGTGGCGGCGGCGACCGGCGCCAGCACCAGCGCCAGCAGCAGGCCGGCCGCGAGCAGGAGCAGGCCGCCGGACGGGTCGTGCCCCTGCGCCGCGGCCGCCACGCTGCCGGCGCCGAACACCAGCACCGGCACGTACAGCGGCAGCGCCAGCAGCGCCAGCAGCACGCCGGCGCGGCGCATGCCGACCGTCAGCGCCGAAACCACGGCGCCCAGCAGGCTCAGCAGTGGCGTGCCCAGCCCCAGCGCCAGCAGCAGCACCGGCCACAGCGAGCGCGGCAGGTAGAGCAGTTCGGCCAGCAGCGGCACCGCGACCAGCAGCGGGGCGGCGGTGGTGAGCCAGTGCATCAGGGTGCGCACCAGCACCAGCCAGGCCAGCGGCACCGGCGCCAGCCGCCACTGCTCGAGCGAACCGTCCTCGGCATCGCCGCGGAACAGCGTGTCCAGCGCCAGCAGGCCCGACAGCAGCACCGCCACCCACAGCACGCCCGGCGCGGCGCGCGAGAGCAGTTCGCGCTCGCTGCCCATGGCCAGCGCGAACAGCACCACCACCAGGATCGCGAACAGCGCCGGCTGCAGCGCGTCGCCGCGGCGGCGCCAGAGCAGGCGCAGGTCGCGCAGCACCAGCGCGCGCGCGGCCGAGGCCAGGGTCGGCGTGGCAGGCGAGGGCGTCATGCCGGCACCGCCGCACCCAGCGCCAGCAGGCGCGTGCGCACCGGTGGCGCGGCGTAGGCGCCGTGGGTGGTGACCAGCGCGCCGCCGCCTTCGTCCAGGTGCGCGCGGACCATGCGGTTGACCAGCTCGATGCCGGGCAGGTCGAGGTTGGCGTAGGGTTCGTCGAGCAGCCACAGCGGCGCCGGCGACAGCCACAGCCGCGCCAGCGACAGGCGCTTGCGCTGGCCGGCCGAAAGCGTGCGCGCGGCCGCATCCTCGAAGCCACCCAGGCCGACGATCGCCAGCGCCTCCTCAAGCTCCAGCGACGGGCGGCGGCCGAGCAGCCCGCACAGGTAGTCCAGGTTCTCCAGCGCCGAGAGGTCGGCCTTGAGGCCGGGGAGGTGGCCGAGATAGGCGAGGCTGCCCGCACGCGCGGCGGGGCCGGCGGGGCTGCCGCCCAGGCGGATCTCGCCGCGCTCGCCGTCGAGCAGGCCGGCCAGCAGCCGCAGCAGGGTGGTCTTGCCTGCGCCGTTGCCGCCCTGGACCAGCAGCGCCTCGCCACGCTCGACGTGAAAGTCCAGCGGTCCGAACACGGGCAGGTCGTTGCGGGCGAAGCTCAGGCCGCGCACGTCGATCAGCGGCGCGGCGGCGGAAGGGGTCTGGGGCATCGGGCGCGCTTCGGCCGCGGACCGGCCATCGCGCTCATTCTACTAGCCAGTCGACGAAGCGGTCGTCCTCGTCCAGTTCGCGCGGACGGCGTGCGTCCATGCGCAGCCGCACCGGCGCGCCCACCGGCCACCACAGCGCGCCGAGCTGGCCGAAGCGCCGCGACAGCGCGTCGTAGCCGGCCGCGTCCATGTCCATCACCAACCAGCCCGGTTCGCGCCAGCTGCGGTTGCGCGCCGACGAGAACGCGGCCAGGTAGAAGTGGCCGCCGGCATCGAGCGCGTCGCACAGCATCTCGTCGGCCTCCCGGTTCTCCGCCACGCTGCGTTCGTTCGAAGACGGGTTCCAGGCCGAGATCAGGCCGAACGAGCGCGCCCGCGGATACGCCATCTCCAGCCCCGGCGCCGGCAGGCCGATCACGAGGTCGTGCCAGTCGCCCTCGCGCTGCCAGCGGTACTCCGCGGCCAGGTAGGCGCGCAGCAGCGTGGCAAGACGCGCGTCATCGGGGGCTGGCAGCGTCGACATCGGTCGCAGGTTTAACCGATCGGGGCCGGACCGTAAACTGCCGCCCTTCCCGGTTGCGGTATGGACGAGGTCGATGTTGCAGAGCAAGCTGCCGAAGGTCGGCACCACCATTTTCACCGTGATGTCGCAACTGGCCCAGGAACACGCCGCGGTCAACCTCGGCCAGGGCTTTCCCGATTTCGAGGTGCCGGCGCGCCTGGTCGAGGAACTGGACCGGGCGATGCGCGCCGGCCACAACCAGTACGCGCCGATGACCGGCGTGCCCGCGCTGCGCCAGGCCATCGCCGCCAAGACGCTTCGGGTGTACGGCCACCTGCCGGATGCGGACACCGAGGTCACCGTGACCAGCGGCGCGACCGAGGCGATCTTCAACGCGATCCACGCAGTGGTGCGCGCGGGCGACGAGGTGGTGGTGCTCGATCCCTGCTACGACTGCTATGAACCGGCGATCGACCTGGCCGGCGCCCGCGCCGTGCACGTGCCGCTGGATCCGGCCACGTTCGCGCCCGACTGGCAGCGGGTACGCGACGCGATCACCCCGCGCACGCGGATGCTGATGATCAACAGCCCGCACAACCCGTCCGGGGCGATGCTGTCGGCGGACGACATGCGCGAGCTGGAGGCGATCCTGACAGGCACCGGCATCTTCCTGCTCTCGGACGAGGTCTACGAGCACATCGTCTTCGACGGCGCCCGCCACGAATCGGTGCTGCGCTGGCCGGCGCTGCGCGAACGCGCCTTCGTGGTCTCGAGCTTCGGCAAGACCTACCACTGCACCGGCTGGAAGGTCGGCTACTGCATCGCGCCGCCGGCGCTGGGTGCGGAGTTCCGCAAGGTCCACCAGTACAACGTGTTCTGCACCTTCTCGCCGGCCCAGCACGCCTTCGCCGCGATGCTGGAGGCCGAGCCGGAGCACTACGAGCAGCTCGGCGCCTTCTACCAGACCAAGCGCGACCGCTTCCGCGCGCAGATCGGGACCACCCGCCTGGTGCCGCTGCCGGTGCCGGGCGGCTACTTCCAGCTGGTCGACTATTCGGCGGTCAGCGACCTGGACGACGCCGCCTTCTGCCGCTGGCTGACGATGGAGAAGGGCGTGGCCGCGATCCCGCTGTCTCCCTTCTATGAAACCCCGCCGCAGGGCCAGCGCCTGGCGCGCCTGTGCTTCGCCAAGAACGCGTCCACCCTCGACGCCGCCATCGAGCGCCTGCAGCACCTGTAGGAGCGGCTTCAACCGCGAACACGCGCGTTCGTGGGAGCGGCTTCAGCCGCGAACATCGTCGCGATCATTCCTGCGCGGCCCGGGACCTTCGCGCCTGAAGGCGCTCCCACAGGCAGTCGGCATCGGCCGGCACCCATCCCCAGCATTCGCCAGTTGGGCTACGCTGGCGCGATGGACAACCTGCGCATCTCACTGGTCCAGGGCGCGACCCTGTGGCACGACCCGGCCGGCAACCGCGCGTACTACGGCGAGCTGATCGGGCCGCTGCGCGGTACCACCGACGTGGTGCTGCTGCCCGAGACCTTCACCAGCGGCTTTTCCAACGAGGCCATCGGCAATGCCGAGACCATGGACGGGCCCACGGTCGAGTGGATGCGCGCGCAGGCCGCACGGCTCGACGCCGCGGTCTGCGGCAGCGTGCAGCTGCGCGTGGACGGAGACGTCTACAACCGCCTGCTCTGGGCCACGCCCGACGGCGGCCTGGCGCATTACGACAAACGCCACCTGTTCCGCTACGCGCGCGAGCACGAGCGCTATGCCGCCGGCAGGGAGCGGCTGACGGTGGAATGGAGGGGCTGGCGGATCTGTCCGCTGGTCTGCTACGACCTGCGCTTCCCGGTGTACTCACGCAACCGCTACGACGTCGAGCGGCCGGGCGCGCCGGACTACGACCTGCTCGTCTACATCGCCAACTGGCCGTCGGCGCGCGCGCATGCCTGGAAGACCCTGCTGCGGGCACGCGCGATCGAGAACCTGTGCTACGTCGCCGGGCTCAACCGGGTCGGTACCGACGGCGGCGGCCTGCACTACTCGGGCGACAGCGCGGTGATCGACTTCCTCGGACATCCGGCCAGCGAATGCACCGATGCCGAAGTGGTGGTCACCACGACGCTGCTGGCGCAGGAACTGGCCGCCCACCGCGAGCGGTTCCCGGCGATGCTGGACGCGGACGCGTTCGAGCTGCGCTGAGGCCGCGCCGGCTCAACCGTTGTAGAGGAAGTACACGCGCCGCGTGCGCGGCACGATCACGATCAGGCCGATGCGGCCATGCGCGTAGTAGCTCCCCGGACCGTTGACCGCATCCTCGGCCGCGCGCAGCTGTCCCTGGTCGATGTCGATGCAGAATCCGTAGGCGCATACGTAGTCGAGTACCTCCATGCGTCCGCTGGACGGATCGGGCTGCCATCGCCTGTCCGCCACGACAGGCGTGCGCTGCCAGTCGCCGAAGCGCCCCCGCCAGCCTTCGCCGCGACGCCCGTCCCGCAGGCGATCGAACCAGGCCAGGCCTTCGACGTCGATCTGCCTGGCGGTGGACTCCGGCAGCGCGTAGGCGAGGAAGCCTGCCTCGTTGCCGCCCGGCCCGAATCCCCACGACTCCTCGCTGACGTACAGCCGCCGGGTCACGTCGAGCGCACCCGGCGGGTGACCCAGGTGGTGGACGAGCAGCATCAGCTCCCAGGCCGACACCATGCCCAGCGCGAGCACCGCGGACAGCGCCAGCATCGTGCGCGGCGCCTTCACGAAGGCGACAACCACGCCGATGGCCAGTGCCGCGAGTATCGCCAGCCCCAGCACCAGCAGCGCGGTCATGCCGCGCCGCCGGGACGCGCGTGGAAGTAGATCCGTTGCGCGGCCCAGCGCAGCGGCGGCGTCCCGAGCAGCGCATCGAACGGCCAGTCCCGCTGCAGGTGGTCGAAGGCCCAGCGCAGCACGCGCTTGCTGCGGAAGCGTGGCGCCGCGCGTGCCGCCACCGCAGCCGGGTCCGGGCCACCATCGAGCAGGTGGGCCGCGATCGCCGCACCGACCGCCTCGCCATGGCGCCACGCCGAGTGGATGCCGCCCGCCGTGACCGGCGAGACGATGCCGGCGGCGTCGCCGGTCAGGATCACGCCCGGTGCGGCGAGCGGGCGCACCGGTCCGCCGCAGGGGATCAGGCCGGCGCGGGTGGCGGTCGCCGCCGTGGCCGGATCGAGGCCGAGCCGCTCGCCGACGCGGCGGCGCAAGGCGTCGATGTCCGGCACGCCGGCGCGGTCATCGCGATGGCGGAAGGCGAGGCCCAGCTGCACGCCACGCGGGTTCTGCGCCGCCCAGCCGATGTAGCCGGGCGCCAGCCGGCGGTCGATGAAGCAGTGCAGGCGATCCGGCTCGGCCAGCGTGGCGCCGTCGAACTCGTGCTCGACGCCGTACAGGAAATCGCGCACGCGGCCCAGGCCGGCGCGCATCGCCACCCGCGACTTCGCGCCATCGGCGCCGACCAGCCAGCGACACCGGCCCAGGCCGGCCACCTGCCAGCCGCCGCCCGCGCGCTGCGCGTCGGTGAACGACTGCATCAGCCGCAGTTCGATCCCGGCGCGTTCCAGTTCGCCCGCCAGCCAGCGCATCACCGCGGGCGTGTCGGTGGCGAGGAAGTAGTAGTCGCGCCGCTGCAGCGCCATGCTGCGCAGGCCCGGCGCGTACAGGCGCACGCCGTCGATGCGACGCACCAGCGATGCCGGAATCCTGGCCAGCGCCGTGCCCTCGGCCGCCTCGCGCACGATGATGCCGGTGGTGTGCAGGCGGATGCCCGGGTCGCGCTTGCGTTCGAGCACGCACACCCGCAATCCCGCGCGGCGCGCGGCCAGTGCGCAGGCCGCACCGGCGAAGCTGGCGCCGACCACCACCACATCCCACTGCGCCGCTGCGCCCATGCTCCCGCCTAGTGCCCGTTGCGATGGGACCCAGCGTGCCGCGGCCGCGTGTGGCGGCGATGGGAGGACGATGAAGTGGCGGTGAAGTCGGGATCGCGGCGGCGGTGGCCCCCACCCCGGCCCTCCCCCGCAAGCGGGGGAGGGAGCGGATCGGGCGCAGGCGGAGGGCGGGGCACAGCCATGCCCTGCGCTTTTCCCATCGCAGGTAGGGCGGGGTGGATCGATGCACCTGCTTTCCTGCTCCCTTCCCCGCAAGCGGGGAGGGAGCAGATCGGGCGCAGGCGGAGGGCGGGGCACAGCCATGCCCAGCGCTTTTCCCACCGCAGGCATGGGCAGGGTGGATCGATGCACCTGCTTTCCTGCTCCGCCTCCCGCAATCGGGGGAGGGAGCGGATCGGGCGCAGGCGGAGGGCGGGGCACAGCCATGCCCTGCGCTTTTCCCATTGCAGGTAGGGCGGGGTGGATCGATGCGCCTGCTTTCCTGCTCCCTCCTCCGCTTGCGGGGGAGGGCTGGGGTGGGGGCAGGCCGACGCCACACACGTCGATGCCGTGGGATTAATCCCACGAGCCTTCACCATTCCCGCCGATGCCACGGCCCCTCGAGGCCCGCCACACTGCAGGCCTGATCGATGCGGAACAGGCCATGGATGGTCGAGCAATTCCTCACCCCGCGCTGGCGCCGCTGGGCCCGGCCGTCGCCGCGATGCTGGTGCTGGGCGTGCTGGCGTGCTCACGCCTGCCCGCGCTGCCGCCAGTCCCGCTGCTGGTGCCCATGGCCCTGCTGGGCGCCTGGGCCTGGTGGCGCTTTGGCGACTGGCGTCGCGCTGCCGGCGCGCTGGCCCTTGGATTCGCCCTGTTCGGACTGCATGCGGCCTGGGTGCTCGTCCGGCAGCTTCCGCCGGAGCTCGAGCGCGGCGACTTCGCCATCCAAGGCAGGGTGGTGCAGTTGCCGGAACACGAGCCGCGGCGCACGCGCTTCCTGTTCCGGGTCGATCGCGGCGCGAACCAACCCGGGGCGCTGCGCGGCAAGCTGATGCGGCTGTCCTGGTACGACGACCGCGACGGCGCCGACTCCTCGCGCCTGGACCTGGCGCCCGGCAGCCGCTGGCGCTTCACCGCGCGGCTGCGCGCGCCACGCGGCCTGCGCAACCCCGGCTGGTACGACGGCGAACGCCATGCGCTGGCAGGCCGGATCGCCGCCACCGGCTACGTGCGATCGGCCGATGCGTGGGAACGGACGCGTGCGGCGGCCGGCATCGATGGCTGGCGCGACCACATTGCGGCCCGCATCGAGGCTTCGCTGGGACAGGAAGGCATCGCCGGTCCCCAGCCCGTGGGCGCTATCCCGGTCGCGGATGCCTTCGCGCGCGAGCGCGCTCCCACGGACCATGCCGGGGCTCGCGGACAGACGACGCCACGGTCCTCGCGCTTCGTGCGCGCGCTCGCGCTGGGCGACACGCGCGACCTGGGCGATGTCGACTGGGAGATCCTGCGCGCGACCGGGCTGACCCACCTGATCGCGATTTCAGGTTTCCATGTCGGCCTGGTCGCCGGTTTCTTCGCGCTGCTCGTGGCCGGCGTCTGGTGGCTGCTGCCGGGGCTGGGCCGGCGGATGCCGCGCCCGCAGGCGGCGGCCTGCGGCGCGCTGCTGGGCGCGGCCGGCTACGCCGCGGTCGCGGGCTTCGCCCTGCCGACCGTGCGCACGGTGCTGATGATCGGCGTGGTGGTGCTGGCGCGGCTGTGGCGGCGGCCGATGGGCGTGGCCGATTCGCTGGCGCTGGCGGTGATCGCGCTGCTGCTGGTCGACCCGCTGTCGGTGCTGGCGGCAGGCTTCTGGCTCAGCTTCGCCGGCGTCGCCTGGCTGGTGTGGTGCCTGCCGCGGGCGCATGCGCAGCCGCTGCTGCGCGGTTTCCTGTCGGCGCAATGGGTGGCCACGCTCGGCCTGCTGCCGCTGACCGCGATCCTGTTCGGCCAGGCCTCGCTGGCCGGACCGCTGGCCAACCTGCTGGCCATCCCCTGGTGGAGCCTGGTGGTGGTGCCGCTGGCGCTGGCCGGAACCGGGCTGGAGGCGCTGCACGCAGGCTGGGGCGGCCCGGCCTGGCGGCTGGCGGTCTGGTGCTTCGACCTGTCCTGGCCCCTGTTCCAGTGGCTGGCGGACGGCCGCCTGGCGCTGTGGTGGCTGCCCGAGGCGCCCTGGTGGGCGCTGCCGCTGGCCCTGCTGGGCGCCTTTTGGCTGTTGCTGCCGCGCGGGCTGCCGGGCAAGCCGCTGGCGCTGCTGCTGTTCCTGCCGCTGCTGTGGCCGGAACGCGGGCTGCCCGCGCACGGCGCGTTCGAACTGGTGGCGCTGGACGTGGGGCAGGGCACCTCGGTACTCGTCCGCACCGCGCGCCACGCGGTGCTGTACGACGCCGGGCCTGCGCTGCCCGAGGGCTTCGACGCCGGCGAGCGGGTGGTGGCGCCGGCGCTGCACGCGCTGGGCGTGCGCAGGCTCGATGCGGTGGTGGTCAGCCACGGCGACGCCGACCATGCCGGCGGCCTGGCGGCGGTGCTGCGGCGCTTCCGCAGCGGGCCGGTGTTCGCCGCGCGCGACGCCGGGGTCGCGGGCGCCGCCCCCTGCCTGGGCGGGTCGCGCTGGGACATGGATGGCGTGCGCTTCGAATTCCTGCATCCGGGCCTGCACTTCCCGGCGATGCGCAACGAATCGAGCTGCGTGCTGAAGATCGCCTCGGCGCAGGGCTCGGCACTGCTGGCCGGCGACATCGGCGAGGTGGTCGAACGCATGCTGGTCCACGACCGGGCGGCCGCGCTGCGCAGCGACGTGGTGCTGGTCGCCCACCATGGCAGCGACAAGTCCTCCGACCCGGCTTTCGTCGCCGCCACTGGGGCGCGCCTGGCCATCGCCTCGACCGGCCACGGCAACCGCTTCGGCCACCCGCACCCGCGGGTCATGCAGCGCTGGCGCGATGCCGGCGCAGCGACCGCCGACACCGCCCGTGACGGCGCTGTACGCATCCGTATCAGTGACGCAACGCACATCGAACGCCGTCGCAGCGACCATCCCCGTCTCTGGGACGCGGTCCGGAGGGCAGACGCGGCGCGCTGACCGGCTATCCTATCGGCCGTTGCCCGGGGCAGGCCTGCGGGCCGGAGGAAGAGAGCGTGCTTGAACTGGTAAAGGCCGGCGGCTGGCCGATGCTGCCACTGCTGCTGCTCTCGGCAGTGGGCCTGGCGATCATCGTCGAACGATTCTGGGCGCTGCGCCGCAGTGCGGTGCTGCCGCCGGGGCTGGGGCAGGAAGTCCGCACCTGGGCGGCGCGCGGCCGCCTCGACCCCAGCCATATCGACTCGCTGCGCCGCAACTCGCCGCTGGGCGAGCTGATGGCGGCCGCGCTGGACGTGCGCCATCGCCCGCGCGAGGAGATCCGCGAGCGGGTGGAAGACGTCGGCCGCCACATCGCCCATCGCATGGAGCGCTTCCTCAACGCGCTCGGCACGATTGCGGGCGCCGGCCCGCTGCTGGGCCTGTTCGGCACCGTGGTCGGCATGATCCAGATGTTCCTGGGGGTGATGGACCACGGCGTGGGCGACGTCAACCAGCTCGCCGGCGGCATCGGCAAGGCGCTGGTATGCGCCGCGGCCGGCATGGTCGTGGCGGTGCCCGCGCTGATCTTCCACCGCTGGTTCCGCGCCCGCATCGACGGCTATATCGTCGACATGGAGCACGAGGCGATCCAGCTGATGGACGTGATCGACCCGCGCGCCCGCGCCGCGGCGGCGGCCCTGGCCGCCTACCCGCAGGGCGACGGCCAGCCCGACGCGCAGCCGGCGCAGGGCTAGGGCCTGACGATGCGCATCCGCGACCGGCGGGCGGAAGACGTGCCCGAGATCAACCTGGTGCCACTGATCGATGTGATCCTGGTGCTGATCATCTTCTTCGTGATCACCACCACCTTCGACGCGCGCTCGGTGATCAAGCTGGAGCTGCCGCGCGCCGGCGGCGAGGCCAACACCCAGACCGATTCGCTGAGCCTGCTGATCAACGCCGACGGCCGCTACTTCGTCGGCGACCGCGAGGCGCTGCGCACCGACGTCGAGTCGCTCAAGCGCACCATCGTGGAAGTCGCCGGCGACGACCGCGACCGCACCGTGCTGCTGCGCGCCGACGCGCGCACGCCCTGGCAGGCGGTGGTGACGGCCTACGACGCGCTCGGCCAGCTCGGCTTCACCCGCATCGCCAACGCCACCGCGCCCGAACAGGCGCCTGCCGCGCCATGAGCCCGCGATGACCGGACCCTCCAGCGAACCGGCGGCGCCGGGCGCCTGGCCGATCTACCGGCGCCTGCTCGGCCACGCCTGGGTCTACTGGCCGTTCCTGCTGGTGGCCATGGCGGCGATGATCGTCGAGGCCCTGGCCGGCGCCGGCTTCGTGTGGCTGATGGAGCCACTGACCAACGACGGCTTCGTCGATCCCAAGCCGGAGATGGCCATCGTCCTGCCGCTGGCGATCATCGGCCTGTTCCTGCTGCGCGGCCTGGCCACCTTCGCCACCGACTACGGCATGGCGCGGGTCGGCCGCAGCGTGGTGCGCGACCTGCGCGAGCTGGTGCTGGGCAAGTACCTGCGCCTGCCCAGCACGCGCTTCGACACCGAGGCGGTGCCGGCCATGGTCAGCCGCCTGAACTTCGACACCGAGCAGGTCACCCAGGCCAGTTCGGACGCGCTCAAGGCGATCCTCACCGACGGCCTGACCATCGTCTTCCTGTTCGGGCTGATGCTCTACACCAGCGTCAAGGTGACCCTGGCGATGATCGTGATCGCGCCGCTGATCGGCGTGCTGGTCTGGTACGTGGGCGGGCGCTACCGGCGGATCAGCCGCGGCATCCAGGACGGCATGGGCGCGCTCGCGGCCAGCGCCGAGCAGTCGCTGGCCGCCCAGCAGGACGTGAAGGTGTACGGCGCGCAGGCGTTCGAACGCAGCCGCTACTCGGGGTTCGCCAACCGCATCCTGCACCTGAACATGAAGGTCGAGACCACGCGCGCGATGTCCTCGGCGCTGGTCCAGATCCTGGCCGCGCTGGCGCTGGCGGCGATCGTGTGGGTGTCGGTGCACGAGGCCCTGGAAGGACGCCTCAACCCGGGCGAGTTCGTGCAGCTGATGACCGCGATGATGGGCATCATTCCGTCGCTGCGCCGGATCACCAACGTGCAGAGCGTGATCGGCCGTGGCGTGGCCGCCGCCGAGCGCCTGTTCGGCGTGCTCGACTCGGAAGAGGAGAAGGACGTGGGCAGCGTGCCGCTGGCGCGGGCGCGCGGCGAGCTCGTGTTCGACAACGTCAGCCTGCGCTACGACCGCGACGAGACGCGCCACGCGCTGGAGGGAATCAGCTTCACCGCGGCGCCGGGCACGGTGACCGCGATCGTCGGCCGCTCGGGCAGCGGCAAGACCAGCCTGGTGCGGCTGGTACCGCGTTTCTACGAACCCAGTTCCGGCTCGATCACGCTCGACGGCGTGCCGCTGCAGGACTACCGCCTGTCCGACCTGCGCCGCCAGATCGCCCTGGTGGGGCAGCGGGTGATGCTGTTCGACGACAGCGTGGCGGCCAACATCGCCTACGCGGCGGAGGCGACGCCCGAGGCCCTGCGCGCCGCGGCGGAGGCGGCCAACGCCTGGGAGTTCATCGAGCGCCTGCCGCAGGGCATGGACACGCCGATCGGCGAGAACGGTTCGATGCTGTCGGGCGGCCAGCGCCAGCGCCTGGCGATCGCCCGCGCGATCCTGCGCGATGCGCCGGTATTGATCCTCGACGAAGCCACCGCCGCGCTCGACACCGAATCCGAACGCCTGGTGCAGGAAGCGCTGACCCGGCTCATGCCCGACCGCACCACCCTGGTCATCGCCCACCGGCTGTCGACCATCGAGCACGCCGACCAGGTGCTGGTGCTCGACCAGGGCCGGCTGGTGGAGCAGGGCACGCACGCCGGGCTGCTGGCGCAGGGCGGCCTGTATGCGCACCTGCACCGGATGCAGTTCCGCGAGGGCGGCGACGCGTGAGCCGGCGCGGGCGCAAGGTGCCGGCCTACTGGTACGCCGATGCGACGGTACCGCCGCATGCGCGGCTGCTCGCGGGCGCGTACGCCGCGGCCACCGGCCTACGCCGCGACCTGTACCGGCGCGGGCTGCTGCGGGCGCGGCATCCGGGCTGCCCGGTGGTGGTGGTCGGCAACCTCGTCGCCGGCGGCAGCGGCAAGACGCCGCTGACCATCGCCCTGGTCGAACGGTTGCGCGCGGCCGGCTGGACCCCCGGCGTGGCCAGCCGCGGCTACGGCCGCAGCGAGGCGGGCAAGCCGGCCTGGGTGCAGGCCGACACCGATCCGGCGCTGGGCGGCGACGAGCCGGTGCTGATCGCCGCGCGCACCGGCGCGCGGGTGCGGGTCGACGCCGACCGGTTCGCCGCGGCGCGTGCGCTGGTCGCCGAGGGCTGCGACATCGTGGTCTGCGACGACGGCTTGCAGCACTACCGGCTGGCGCGCGACCTCGAGATCGAGGTCATCGACGGTCGCCGCCGCTACGGCAACGGCCGGCTGCTGCCGGCCGGCCCGCTGCGCGAACCGCCGGCGCGCGGCGAGGACTGCCAGTTCCGCGTGCTCAACGCCGGCAGCGATCCCGACCTGGCCGCCGGCTTCGGCGAGTGGCCGATGTGGCTGGAGCCGGGCGACGCAAGGCCGATGGCCGGCGGGCGGCCGCGGCCGCTGGCGGCCTTCGCCGGGCAGCGCGTGCACGCGATCGCCGGCATCGGCGACCCGGAGCGGTTCTTCTCGATGCTGCGCGGCCACGGCATCGCGGTCGTCCCGCACGCCTTCCCCGACCATCACCGCTATGCCGCCGACGACCTGCGCTTCGGCAGCGACCTGCCGGTGCTGCTGACCGAGAAGGACGCGGTGAAGTGCGCGCCCTTCGCTGGCGAGCAGTGGTTCAGCGTCGGCATCGACGCGCGCCTGCCCGAGGCGTTCTGGATCGCGCTGCTCGGCCGGCTTCCGCTTCCGAACCCCGAAGAACCCAGGCAGGCGCCATGACCCCACCGGACTTCGTCGTCGCCATTCCGGCGCGCCACGCGGCCACGCGCCTGCCCGGCAAGCCGCTGCGCCTGCTGGGGGGCGAACCCCTGGTGCTGCACGTGGCGCGGCGCGCCCTGGCCGCCGGCGCGCGCGAGGTGTGGGTGGCCGCCGACGACGCGCGCATCGCCCACGCGCTCGAGGGCAGCGGCGTGCGGGTGGCGATGACCCGGACCGACCACCAGTCGGGCACCGACCGCCTGGCCGAATGCGCCGACATCGCCGGCTGGGACGACAACACCCTCGTGGTCAACCTGCAGGGCGACGAGCCTTTCGCGCCGGCAGCCGGCATCCGCCGGGTGGCCGAGCTGCTGGCCGACGGCCACGCCGCCATGGCCACGCTGGCCGAGCCCATCACCGAGCCCGCGGTCCTGTTCGATCCCAACACGGTCAAGGTGGTGGTCGCCGACACCGGCCACGCGCTGTATTTCAGCCGCGCACCGGTGCCGTGGCATCGCGACGCGTTCTCGCGCGAGGGCGACGTCACCGTGGCCGGTGAATGGCTGCGCCACATCGGCATCTACGCCTACCACGCCGGCTTCCTGCGGCGCTTCTCGAAGATGCCGCCCGGCCGGCTGGAGCGGATCGAGTCGCTGGAGCAGCTGCGGGTACTGCAGGCAGGCTGGCCGATCGCGGTGGCGCTGGCGCCCGAGCCGTTCCCGCAGGGCGTGGATACGCCCGAGGACCTCGCGCGGGCCGAAGCGATCCTGGCGGCCGCCCGTGGCTGAGCCCTTGCGCCTGCTCGTCGTCTGCCTGGGCAACATCTGCCGCTCGCCGCTGGCCGAGGGCGTGCTGCGCCAGCGCCTGCAGGATGCCGGGCTGGACCACCGCGTCGAACTCGATTCGGCCGGCACCGGCCGCTGGCACGTCGGCCAGCCGCCCGATCCGCGCACGATTGCCAATGCCGCGCGCCACGGCGTGGACCTGACCCTGCTGCGCGCGCGCCAGCTGCACGCGGCCGACTACCACCATTTCGACTGGCTGCTGTGCGCCGACCGCAGCAACCTGGCCGACGTGCGCGCCCGCGCGCCCGACGACGCCACCGCGCGCAGCGCGCTGCTGCTCGAATGGGCCGGGATGGGGCAGGGCGCCGAGGTGCCCGATCCCTACACGGGCGGCGCCGAAGCGTTCGAACGGGTGTGGACCCTGGTCGACGACGCCGCGCGCGCCATCGTCGCGCGACTGGCCGACCGCACCGCGCGGATTGACGCATAATCGTCCGCGATGGACGCGACCACCGCCCCCGAGTTTCCGCCCGGCATCGAATGGCTGAACCTGATGGCGCCGCTGCGCATGGCGCAGCTGCGCGGCAAGGTCTGCGCGCTGGCCTTCGTCAACGCCGGCTCGGCCTGGTGCCAGCAGCGGCTGGCGGACCTGTCGCGCCTGCGCGCGCGCCATGGCGACCGGCTCAACGTGGTGGCCGTGCACGTGCCGCGTTTCGACGGCGAGCGCGACGCGCGGCGCATCGGCAAGCGGCTGAACCGCCAGCGCTACGGCTTCCCGATCGGGCATGACCCGGACTGGACCCTGTGGCAGCACTACGGCATCGAGGCCTGGCCGACGGTGGTGCTGATCGACGGCGAAGGCCGGATCCGCGACCGCATCGTCGGAGACGGGCCGATCCGCGAACTCGATGCCCGGGTCAGCGAACTGGCCGGCGAGCTGGTGCCGGCCCTGCCCAATGCCGATCCCATCGAGATGCGCCGGGGCGGCGAACCGCCGCTGCCGCTGCGCTTCCCGACCGGGCTGGTGGTCTCGGGCAACTATCTGTACGTGGCCGACTGCGAGCACCACCGGGTGCTCGAGTGCGACCAGGCCGGGCGCGTGCTGCGCCAGTTCGGCAGCGGCGACCCGGGGTTCATCGACGGGCCGATGGAGCTGGCCGCGTTCAACCGCCCGCACGGCATGTGCCTGTGGCGCGACGTGCTGTACGTGGCCGACAGCGGCAACCACGCCGTGCGCCGCATCGAGCTGCGCGGCGGCGACATCGACACCCTGTGCGGCGCCGGCCGCTCCGGCACCCCCGCCGAGGGCGCGATCGCAGATCCGCGCGCGGTCGCGCTGGACCAGCCGCGCGCGGTCGCCATCAGCGGCAGTGCCCTGTTCATCGCCACCGCCGGCGACAACCGCATCTGGAAATACGACCTGGGCGCGCCGGGCATCGGCCTGGTGGCCGGCTCCGGGCGGCTGGCGGTGGCCGACGGCAGCAGCGTCGGCGCCTCGTTCGCCGAACCCGTCGCGCTGGCGGCCGTGCAGCAGGTGCTGTACGTCTGCGACGCGGCCGGGTCCGCGATCCGCAGCGTGAACGTGCGCACCGGCGCCGTCTCGACCCTGGTGGGGCAGGACCAGTGGCAGTTCGGCCACGCCGACGGCGCCCGCAGCGAGGCGCGCCTGCAGCAGCCGCTGGCGATCGCGCTGGATCCCGATTCGCCGCTGCTGTGGATCGCCGACGGCGGCAACGACGCGCTGCGCTGCCTGCGCCTGGGCGGCGGCGAGCTGTCGACGATCGAACTGCCGCAGCGCCTGCACGGCTCGTCCGGGCTGGCGGTCGGCGGCGGTGCGATCTGGATCGCCGACACCGACGCCCATGCGGTGCTCCGCTTCGACCCCCGCACCGGCGCCCTGCGCCACGTGCCCATCGGCGAATGACCGCAGGGCCATCCGCCCCCGGCAGCGGCGGCCAGGCCGACGGCGTTCCCTTCGATGGCAAGGCCTTCGCCCGCGGCCTGAGTACCGCGCCCGGCGTGTACCGGATGATCGCCGCCGACGGCGCCGTGCTCTACGTCGGCAAGGCCGGGGCGCTGAAGAAGCGCGTGGCCAGCTACTTCAGCAACGTGCCCAAGCCCTCGCGCACCGTCGCGATGCTGGCGCAGGTGGCGCGCATGGAGGTGACGGTCACCCGCACCGAAGGCGAGGCGCTGCTGCTGGAGAACCAGCTGATCAAGTCGCTGCGCCCGCGCTACAACGTGCTGCTGCGCGACGACAAGAGCTACCCCTACGTGCTGGTCACCCAGGAACCGTGGCCGCGACTGGCCCTGCATCGCGGTCCGCGCAACGTGCCAGGCCGCTATTTCGGCCCGTATCCCGGCGTCACCGCGGTGCGCGAGACGCTGAACATGATGCACAAGCTGTTCAAGCTGCGCAGCTGCGAGGACAGCGTGTTCCGCAACCGCTCGCGGCCCTGCCTGCAGCACCAGATCGGCCGCTGCACCGCGCCCTGCGTGGGCCTGGTGCCGGCGCGCGAATACGCCGACGCGGTGCGCCGCGCCACGCTGTTCCTCGAGGGCCGCAGCGACGAGCTGACCCGCGAACTGGGCGAGGCCATGGAGGCGGCCAGCGCCCGGCTCGACTTCGAGGAAGCCGCGCGGCTGCGCGATCTGCTCGCCAACGTGCGCTCGCTGCAGGCGCGCCAGTACGTGGACGGACGCGCCGCCGAACTCGACGTGCTGGCCGTTGCGATGCAGGGCACCCATGCCTGCGTGCTGTTGCTGGCCTTCCGCGACGGCCGCAACCTCGGCACGCGCGCGTTCTTCCCCCGGACCAACGGCAGCGACAACCCGGCCGAGGTCCTGGCCGCCTTTGTCTCGCAGTACTACGGCGAGCAGCCGGCGCCGCGCGAGATCGTGCTCGACCGCCCGATCGAGGACGTGCCGCTGCTGGAGGACGCCCTGTCGGCCGCCACCGGGCGCAAGGTCCAGCTGCGCCACAGCGTGCGCGGCGAGCGCGCCGGCTACGTCGACCTGGCGCGCCGCAACGCCGAACTGTCGCTGGCCACCGAACTGGGCAGCCGCGCCGCGCAGCAGGCGCGGATCGATTCGCTGTGCCAGCTGCTGGGCCTGGAGCGGGCGCCGGCGCGGATCGAATGCTTCGACATCAGCCACACCATGGGCGAGGCGACCGTCGCCTCGTGCGTGGTGTTCGACGCCGAAGGCGCGGTGCGCAGCCAGTACCGCCGCTACAACATCGCCGGCATCGAGCCGGGCGATGACTACGCGGCCATGCAGCAGGCCTTGACCCGCCGCTTCCGTCGCGCCGTCGAGCCGCGCGATCCGGCACCGCCGCCAGCACCGGACCCGGCTTCCGCACCGCCAGCGCCCGCCGACCCCGACGCGGTCGCCACCCCCTCACGCGCGGCCGGGCCGGCCGGCGTGCTGCCCGACCTGCTGCTGATCGACGGCGGAGCAGGGCAGGTCGCGCAGGCGCGCGGCGTGCTCGATGCGCTGGGCATCCGCACCGCCACCGGCGCCGGCAGCGACGGGGTCATCATCGTCGGCGTGGCCAAGGGCGAGGAGCGGCGCGCCGGCCACGAACGGCTGCTGCTGCCGGACGGCCGCGAACTGCGACCGGGCGCGGATTCCCCCGGCCTGCAGCTGATCCAGCAGGTCCGCGACGAAGCCCACCGCTTCGCCATCACCGGGCACCGCGGCCGCCGCCAGAAGGCGCGCAGCATCAGCCGGCTCGAGGACATCCCCGGCATCGGTCCGCGCCGGCGTGCCAGCCTGCTCAAGCATTTCGGCGGACTGCCCGGGCTCAAGGCCGCGGGCATCGAGGAGATCGCGCGGGTCGAGGGGGTCAACGCGGCGCTGGCCGCGCGAATCTATGCGACCCTGCACGGCCTGCAGGAAGCCGGCAGCGCCGGCGCACCCAATCCCCCGAAATGAAGCTGACCGTCCCCACCTGGCTGACCCTGCTGAGGATCGTGCTGATCCCGGTCCTGGTCGCCGTGTTCTACCTGCCTTCCCAGTGGACCAACTTCGCGTCCGCCTTCGTGTTCATCCTGGCCGCGGTCACCGACTGGCTGGACGGCTGGATCGCGCGCCGCTACCACCAGTATTCCGCGTTCGGCGCCTTCCTCGACCCGGTCGCCGACAAGCTGATGGTCGCGGTGGCGCTGTTCCTGATCGTGCAGGGCCACCCGACGCCGTGGATGGCGATGTGGGCGGCGGTGATCGTCGGCCGCGAGATCGCGGTCTCGGCGCTGCGCGAATGGATGGCCGAACTGGGCCAGCGGGCCACGGTCAAGGTCGCCACGATCGGCAAGATCAAGACCATCGCGCAGATGGTGGCGCTGTCGTGCCTGCTGTACTCGATCAACCCGCGCTACCCGCTGCAGCCGGGTACCGACATCTGGATGGGCGTGCCGGTTTTCCACATCGGCGACTGGCTCCTGGGCGCCGCCGCGCTGCTCACCCTGTGGTCCGGATTCGCCTATCTGCGCGCGGCCTGGCCGGTCCTGCGCGCGGCGGAGAAATCGGCTGTTGACACCACGCGGACACCCGGTAAAATGCGCGGCTCAACGCGGGAATAGCTCAGTTGGTAGAGCGCAACCTTGCCAAGGTTGAGGTCGCGAGTTCGAGTCTCGTTTCCCGCTCCAGTTTCAAGCATGCCCCGGCACCGCCGGGGTTTTGTTTATCGGCGCCACGAGCGTGTATCGTTCGCCGTGGCGCGCGTCACCGGCCTGGTGGCAGAGTGGTTATGCAGCGGACTGCAAATCCGCGTACGCCGGTTCAATTCCGACCCAGGCCTCCATCTCCCGCACGGGGAGCGTGACGCGATCGCCGGCCACGCCCGAGTGGTGGAATCGGTAGACACAAGGGACTTGAAGATTTGAGCCCTCCGCGGGAAACCGCGGGGGTGGCACCCGTCAAAGTCGGCGAACGCCCTGGACTCCGGTCCGCGCCAACGCCGAGCCAAGCCTTCCGCATGCGGGAGGAAGGTGTAGAGAGCAGACGGCGGGCACCTACAGCGCGAAGGCGCCAAGGTGAAGGCGTGCTCCAGACCACGAACGGCCACGGCCGGCGGCGAAAGCCGAAGTGGTACGAAAATCCCTCGACCTCGCGGTCATGCCGGTTCGAGTCCGGCCTCGGGCACCACCTCGCCACCCTGGACTGCAGCGCCGCAGGCGCGGTCGCGGCACTGACGGCTGCGCCACGTCCCCTGTGTGATCATGGGCCGGCGCCAGTTCCGGCGCGCCACCCCCGGTGCCCATGTTCCATCGCAAAGCCGCCTGGCTCGCCTGCATCGCGCTCGTGCTGCTCGGGATCGCACTGGCGCTCACCGTATCCCCGGCCTGGTGGTGGATGGCCGCCATTGCCGCCGCGCCGGCCGCGCTCGGACTGGTGGACGTGCTGCAGAAGCGTTCGACCCTGCGGCGCCTGTATCCGGTGATCGCGCATTTCCGCTACGCGTTCGAGTCGATCCGGCCGGAGATCCGCCAGTACTTCATCGAGGACGACCTGGCCGAGGTGCCGTTCTCGCGCGAGAAGCGCGCGCTCGTCTACCAGCGCGCCAAGAACGAGCGCGACACCGTGCCCTTCGGCAGCGAGCACGACCCCTACGACGTCAGCTACGAGTGGATCAACCACTCGCTGGTGCCCGCGCACGCCGAGTCGCACGACTTCCGCGTTCTGGTCGGTGGTGCGCAGTCGACGCCGTACGAGGCGAGCGTGTTCAACATCTCGGCGATGAGTTTCGGCTCGCTGTCGGCCAACGCGATCCGCGCGCTCAACGAAGGCGCCCGGCGCGGGCGCTTCTACCACGACACCGGCGAGGGCTCGATCTCGGCCTACCACCGCGAGCGCGGCGGCGACCTGGTCTGGGAAATCGGCTCGGGCTACTTCGGCTGCCGCGACGGCGCCGGGCGCTTCAGCGAGGAACGCTTCGCGGCCAACGCGCGCGACCCGCAGGTGCGGATGATCGAGATCAAGCTCTCGCAGGGCGCAAAGCCAGGCCATGGCGGCATGCTGCCGGCGACGAAGGTGACCGCCGAGATCGCCGCGGCGCGCGGCGTGCCGGCCGGGGTGGACTGCATCTCGCCCGCCTCGCATTCGGAGTTCTCGACGCCCGTGGGCCTGCTCGACTTCGTCGCCCGGCTGCGCACGCTCTCGGGCGGCAAGCCCACCGGCTTCAAGCTGGCCATCGGCCATCCCTGGGAGTGGTTCGGCGTGGCCAAGGCGATGCTGGACACCGGCATCACCCCGGACTTCATCATCGTCGACGGCGCCGAGGGCGGGACCGGCGCATCGCCGCTGGAGTTCATCAACCACGTCGGCGTGCCGATGCACGAGGCGCTGATGCTGGTCCACAACACCCTGGTCGGCATCGGCCTGCGCGACCGGGTGAAGGTCGCCGCGGCGGGGCGGATCGCGAGCGCCTTTGACATCGCCCGCACCGTGGCGATGGGCGCGGACTGGTGCAATGCCGGCCGCGGCTTCATGTTCGCGCTGGGCTGCATCCAGGCCCGCAGCTGCCACAACGACCTGTGCCCGACCGGCGTGGCCACCCAGAATCCGGCGCGCTGGCGCGCGCTCGACGTCGAGGACAAGGCGGCGCGGGTGTGCAACTTCCACCAGAACACGCTGCGGGCCCTGCGCGACATGCTGGGTGCGGCGGGGCTGGAGCATCCCTCGCAGCTCGGGCCCGAGCACATCCTGCGTCGGGTGTCGCCGACCGAGGTGCGTTCGCTGTCGGCGCTCTACCGGTTCCTGGCGCCCGGCGAACTGCTCGACCACGTGCCCGAGCATGCCGTTTTCCGCAGCTTCTGGGCGAGCGCCCGCGCCGATTCGTTCCTGCCGCCCGAGCGCACGCTGGAGATGCGCCGCAGCAAGCTGACCTGAGCGCGCGGCCGGCCGCCGCCGGCCTGCACGCCGCTACGGCGAGGTCTGTGTTCCGTCGTGGCGTCCGAACAGGACGAGCGCGTTGCCGGAGCGGATCTTCGCCTTCTCCTCGGCCGTCAGCGCGAGCCTTTCCAGCGCGTCCACCGCGGCCGCCAGGCCCATCTGCGGATAGTCCGAGCCCAGCAGCACCTGGCCGATGCCGACGTTGCGCAGGGTCCACACCAGCTCTTCCTCCAGCGGCGAATCGGCCAGCAGCACCACCCCGGAGATGTCGAAGTAGAGGTTGTCCATCGCGAAGCCGTCGGCGGTGCGCGCGAGCATCAGGATGTTCCAGAACCGGAAGTCCATCCCGCCCATGTGCGCGAGGATGAACTTCGTGTCCGGCACGCGGACCACCAGGTTGAAGAGCTTCTCGCTGTCGCCCGGCAGGATGCCGGCGTTGTCCATCAGCACGACCAGGCCGAGTTCGCCGGCCCTGCGCACCAGCGCCTCGACCCGCGCATCGTCGACGTCGAAGCGCTGGGTGTGGGCATGCAGCTTGAGCACCTTCACCCCGGCCGCCGTCACCCGCGCCAGTTCGTCGATGGCCGCCTGCCCGTCGTAGGGATGGACGGTCGCGACCGGCAGCACCGAGGGATGTCCTGCACCCAGGGCGATGATGCCGTCGTTGCCGGCGCGGACCGCCTCAGGATCGCCGGCCCGCGCCTGGTGCGGGCCACCGAACCACATCGCGCCGATGCCGGCCAGTTCGATCCCGGCGTCGCGCACGTCGGCCTGGTAGGCCTGCAGCGACTCCTCGCCTTCGCGCAGGTGCACATGGACGTCGAACACGGGCACCGCGGCCAGGACGGGCAGGGTGGGCAGCTGGATCAGCAGTCCGAGCAGGGCCAGGGAGCGGACCACGCGCGCCGTCCCGGATCCGGGTCGGTCGGGCCGGTTCTCCGGCAGCAGCGAAAAGCGCGACATGGTGTTTTCCTCCGATTGTTCAGCACTTCCGTGCGCGAACGCCCGGGCCATCATCCGGCGTTCCGGACCGGGCGATGCGCCCGCAACGGCCGGGAACAGGACGTCCCGGCGCATTCGCCTCAGGCATCCACGTCGACCGCGCCGTCCTGGCCGCTGCGCCTGGCCACGATCGCGGTCGCGGTCACGTCGGCCGAGGTGTTGGCGACCGTCGCGAACACGTCGGGGATGGTGTCCACCGCCAGCAGCACGCCCAGCGGCTCGATCGGCAGGCCCATCGACTGGGTGACCGGCATGTTGGTGGTCATGAAGCTGACCTGCCCTGGCAGGCCGACCGATCCCATGCTGACCACGATGCTCAGCGCCACCGCGGTGCCCAGCTGCACGGCGGTCAGGTCCACGCCGTACATCCAGGCGATGAAGCAGGCCACCACGATGTACTGCGGCGGGCTGGCGATGCGGAACAGCGACACCGCCATCGGCAGCACCAGCGAGGTCACCGCGATCGGATAGCCCAGGCGCATGCGCGCGCTTTCGATCATCACCGGCAGCGAGGCCAGCGAGGACTGCGTGCTGGCCGCGATCGCCTGCACCGGCAGCAGGGCGCGCGCGAAACGGGCAGGGCGTTCGCCGGCGGCGACCACCGCGACCACGTACAGCAGCAGGGTGATCGCGATGTAGAGCACGCACTGGGTGAGGATGTAGTAGCCCAGCGCGCTGAGCATGTCCAGGCCGACCCGGGCGCATACCGCCAGCACCAGCGCGAACACCCCGACTGGCGCCGCCCACAGCACCCAGCGCACGACCACGATCATCGTGTCGCCGATGGTGCGCACCAGCTCGAGCATGCGCACGCGGCGGTCGGGCTCGATCCGGGTCAGGCCGAAGCCGAAGAACATGGCGAACACCACCAGCGGCAGCATCGCGCTGTTGGCCGCGGCGGCGATCGCGTTGCTGGGGATGATGTTGGCCAGCCAGGCGCCGATGCCCGGCGCATCGGGCAGGTTTTCCGGGGCCTGGATCGCGGCACGGAAGGTGGCGATGAGCGCTTCGTCGCGCGGCACCAACGACAGGAAGGTCGGCGCGGCGATCGCGGCGAACGCGCCCGACAGCGCCAGCAGCGCCAGGAACACCACGATGGCGGTGCGCGCGGTGCGGCCCGACGCCGCCGCGTCCGCGGCGGAGTTGATGCCCACCACCACCAGCGCCGCGACCAGCGGCACCACCGTCATCTGCAGCGCGTTCAGCCAGAGCCGGCCGATCGGCTGCACCGCATCGGCCACCCGGGTCGCCTGGACCGGATCGAACGCGGCCAGCAGCAGGCCGACGGCCGCGCCGAGCAGCAGGGCGACCAGCACGCGGGCGGGCGTGGACAGGCGGGTGCGGACGCGTGGCGCAGCTTCGGTCATGGGGATCCTGGGAGTGCTGGTCGTGGAGGCGGCGGCAGACTGGATATCACGAACCGGCCGGTCGCGCTCGACCGGACGGGCCGAGCCATGGAATCGCGACCCTGCCTCCGGCGCGGCAGTTGCCGGACCGGGATGGACGCATCGCGGCGGGCATGCAATTTTGCCCCTGGCGCCGCGCCGGCTGCGGCCCGCGCATGTGGCGGCCGCTCAGTCATCGAGCAGGGAACGCACGTGCTCGCGGTAATCGTCGAGCCGGCGCCGGCGCGATTCGTCGCTGCACAGCCGCAGGAACACCAGGTCGAGCAACTGCTGCAGCGCCGCCTGGTAGAGCAGGGGCTCCACGTGCCGCGCCTCGTCGTGGGCCGAAACCAGCAGGCCGAGGTCGGCGTGCGCGCGCAGCGCGTTGGCCGTGTGCCGGGTGACCGAAACCACCTTGCCGCCGCGCGCGCGGAACAGCCGTGCCAGCCGCGCCAGCGCCGCCACCTCGCCGCGCTCGGAGAACACCAGCAGCAGGCCCCGCGAATCGGTGTTCGACACCTCGGCCGGCACCAGCACCGGATCGAAATGGTGGATCGCCAGCAGGCCCAGCAGCGACAGGCGGATGGCGAAGGCGCGCGCCATCACGCTGTCCTCGCCGATGCCGACCACGAAGATGCGGTCCGCCTCCAGCACCATGGCGGCCAGCGCCTGCAGGTGTTCGGGCGGATTGAGCAGGCGCGTTTCCTCCTCGGCGCGCGACTTGGCCTGCCACAGGCTGCGCGCGAGCAGGTCCTGCGCATCGTCGGCGCCGGCCGCGCCTTCCGGCTCGCCGCTCTCGCCGTTGCGCGCGATCGCCTCGCCGATCGAGTACTTCAGGTCCGGATAGCCCTTGAAGCCCAGCTTCTGGCTGAACTTGACCACGCTCGACTGGCTGATGCCCAGCGCGTTGGCCAGCTGCTGCGAGGAGTAGTCGCGCAGCAACTGGGCGTTGTCGAGGATGAAGTCGGCGATGCGGCGTTCGATCGCCGACATCTGCCCGCGCCCGGCGCGGATCAGCAGCAGCGGCTGCATCTCAGCCAATCGGCTTGTAGCCGCGGATCGCCCGGATGCCCAGGCCGGGGGCTTCGGACACCGAGATCTCGGACTCGTTGAAGGTCACGCCGCCGTCGACCGGGTCGAACGCGCACAGCGACGGGCCGTCGAGGTCGACCTTGGTGATCACGTCCGACTTGGCGATGGCCAGGTGCACCGCGGCGGCCACGCTGATGCTGGTCTCGATCATGCAGCCGATCATGCACTCCACGCCGTACAGGGCGGCGATGTCGGCGATGCGGATCGCGTTGGAGATGCCGCCGGTCTTCATCAGCTTGATGTTGATGATGTCGGCGGCGCGCTGCTCGATCAGGTTGATCACCTCCAGAGGTCCGAACACGCTTTCGTCCGCCATCACCGGCGTCTTGATCCGGTCGCTAACGTACTTGAGCCCGGCGATGTCCTGCGCCCGCACCGGCTGCTCCAGCAGCTCCATGCGCACGCCCGCGCCCTCGAGTTCGTGCATCGCGTGCACCGCCTGCTTGGCCGTCCAGCCCTGGTTGGCATCGAGGCGGAGCAGGGCACGGCCCTCGACCGCGGCATGGATCGCCTTGACCCGTTCCACGTCCAGGCCGATGTCCTTGCCGACCTTGATCTTGAGCGACTCGAAACCGCGATCGACCGCCGACAGCGAGTCCGACACCATCTTGTCGATGTGGTCGACGCTGATGGTGATGTCGGTGGTGATCACCGGCTCGCCGCCGCCGAGCATGCGGTACAGCGGCGCCTCGTACAGCTGGCCCCACAGGTCGTAGACCGCGATCTCCACCGCCGCCTTGGCGCTGGTGTTGCGCTCCAGCGCGGTCTGCACCAGGCGCACGATGCGGTTGAGGTTGGCGATGTCCTCGCCGACGATCCGCGGCGCGATGACGCGGCTGATCGCCTCGATCATGGAGCCGTGCGTATCGCCGGTGATCACGGCGGTCGCCGCCGCCTCGCCGTAGCCGACGTGGCCGCTGTCGGTGTGGATCGACACGATCAGGTCCTCGACCGTGTCCACGGTGCGCAGCGCGGTCTTGAACGGCGTCTTCAACGGCACCCGGACCATGCCCAGGCGCACCTCGGTGATCTTCATTCCCTGTCTTCCCCTGCAGCCGCGGCCGCAATCTCCCCGTCGTTCATGGCCGGATCCGCTGGATGCTGGTGATGCGGTCCACGGTGGCGGTCGTGGCGGTCGACATCAGCGGCAGCAGCGGCGTGACCACCACGCCGTTGAGATGGTACCTGCGCAGCTGGCCATCCTCGCCGAGCAGCGACATGCCGCTGGTGTCGTGGATCACGTACGTCTCCCCGTCGACATGGCCGAGCACCATCATCACGTGGCCGGGGATGTACACCAGGTCGCCGACACGGCTCTCGCGCAGCAGGCGCAGGCGTTCGTCGTGGCCGGTTGAGCTGTCCAGCACGACGCCCTCCAGGCCCGGGCTTCGCGACTGGGCGCTGGTGTTGCGCGGCAACAGCAGGCCGAAGCTGCGGTAGATCTCGGACACGTACCCGCTGCAGTCGCGCGCGTTGTAGCGATGCCCCCAGCCGTAGCGTTCGCCGAGGAACTTGAAGGCCTGGCCGATCAGGTTGGCGCGGGTCAGGGGCAGGTAATCGCCCGCCACGTCCGCAGATCGCGGGATCAGCGCAGGCGCGAACGCAAGCGTGCCATCGTCGTTGCGCACAGGCAGTTCGACCACATGGCCGAATCCGGGATGCTGGCCGTTGAGCGGCTCGTCCGCGGGCCAGGGCGCCAGCGGCAGGCGCACGCCCATGTCGAGCACCACGTCCGACACCTGCGGTCGTTCGCGCGTGTGCACGGTCCGCACCTGCGCGCCGGTGACCACCAGGAAGGGGATGCGTCGCGTATGGGCGAAGATCTCGGCCTTGTCGCCGAACGCCACCGCGTCGGCCTCGATCCAGGCCGCGTAGGTTTCGCTGAGAACGAACAGCCAGCGCCGGTCGCGGCTGCGGTGCACCACCGCCACCGGCGTGCCCGGGAACAGCGCGCTTTCCTGGAAGCGGTCGATGTCGCGGTCGTCGGGCGTGCTGAACACGCGCAGGTGGGTGGGAAAGGTGCGCAGGTCCGCGCGCCTGACCACCATGCCGTAACGGGTGACCTGGGTCTGCGGGACCGCCTTCAGGTCGAGCGCATCGACCAGCCGGTCGAGGGCGCGCGCACTGCCTTCCTTGCCGGCTTCGTCGTAGAGCGTCCGCTCCGGCCGCGGCGAGGCGGCTTCGATCCAGGCGCGGACCTGTTCGGCTTCGAGCGTGACCGGCAACTGCTCGATGTCGTGCAGCGACGGCTCGCGCTCGCGCATCCGGGCGTTGTGCGCGGCGATGGCCTCCGCGTCCAGGACGACGTGGTCGGCATCGCGCAGGCGCTCGATCCAGTAGTCGGGGTCCAGCTGCGCCTGGACGACGCCCGGCAACACTTCGGCTTTTGGGTCCTCCAGCACCTGCGCCAGCGCAGGCCAGGACGAGGCGATCAGCAAGCAGGCCAGCAGAAGTGCTCCGGCCCGCGAAAGACGCTTGTGCAAGACAGTGCTCCTGCGGTGCGCGACAGCTGCGGCGCCGAAGAATACATCATTCATTTTGACTACCTGTCAAGAATAATTTATTGACGCTGCTTTGCAGCCATGTTACACAGCCGGCGACCGCCACCCGGGGGCGAGCGGAGCCGCGCCAGATGCCGACCTGCAGTCGCGAAAGCCAGAGACGGGGCCCGTCCCGCAGGCCGTGGCGCATCGCGTCTTCGCGGACGCTGGCGGTCCTGCTTGCCGGCGCCTGCCTCGCGGCCGCCCATGCCGCAGGCCCGCCGCCCACGCAGGAAGACGAGCTGCTGCAGCGGATCATCGAACACGTGGACGGCGGGCATTTCCGCGCGGCCGACAGCCTGATCGCCCAGGCCGAGGCGACGGCGGACGGCTTGATTCCCCGCGGGATCGTTTTCCAGCGCGAGCGGATGCGGCGGATCCTGCTCGACTTCAGTCTCGACGAGGCCGCGCTGCGCTCCGCTGTCCAGCGGCAGATCCCCGACCTGCGCGGAAGCGAGTTCCAGCGCTGGCGACGCGCCGGGCTGTTCGAGTCGATGGAGATCGATGGACAGGTGCGCTATTTCGCGCGCGCGCCGCACAACCTGTTCCGGCTCAGCGAACAGGCGCGCGAACGCCGGGCCGAGCCCAGGCCATTCAACGACAGTCCGCTGGAAGCGGTGCAGCACCCGCACCACGCCGAGGTCCGGGCTGGCGCACTGGCGTTCGGCAGCCGGGCCGCAACGCCGCGCCGCGTCCGCATCACGCAATCGCTCACCGTCGAGCCCGACGCGGTACCGGCCGGCGAGACCATCCGCGCGTGGATTCCGTATCCGCGCGACATTCCCGGCCAGCAGGAGGACATCCGCCTTCTGGGCGGCGATCCCGCCGACCCGCGGCTGGCGCCGGAGTCCGCTGCCCAGCGCACCGCCTACTTCGAACGGACGGCAAGGGCAGGGGAGCCGGCGCGTTTCTCGGTCAGCTACGAGCTCACCATCTTCGGCCAGCACGTTCCGGTCGATCCGGACCGGGTGGTCCCCGTCGTGCCGACGCAGGACCTGGCGCCCTACCTGTCCGAGCGTGCGCCGCACGTGCTGTTCACCGACGCGCTGCGCCTGTTCTCGGCGCAGGTGGTGGGCGACGAGACCAACCCCTACCGCATCGCGCGCCGGCTGTTCGACGCGGTCGACCGCATTCCCTGGGCCGGCGCGCGCGAATATTCGACCATCTCCAACCTCGGCGAATACGCACTCAGGGCCGGTCACGCCGACTGCGGCCAGCAGACCCTGCTGCTGATCGCCCTGCTGCGGCTCAACGGCATCCCGGCGCGCTGGCAGTCCGGATGGATCTTCTCCGACGGCAGCTACAACAACATGCACGACTGGGGCTGGCTGTACCTGGCCCCCTACGGCTGGATGCCGATGGACGTCACCTTCGGCCGCCTGCGGGGTGCCGACCCCGCGCTCGAGCACTTCTACCTGGGCGGCATGGACGCCTACCGCGTCGCCTTCAACGACGACTACGGCCGCGAGTTCGTTCCGGCCAAGACCCATTTCCGGTCCGAAACCGTCGACCTCCAGCGCGGCGAAGCCGAGTGGGACGGCGGCAACCTGTACTTCGACCAGTGGGACTACGACTTCGAATGGGAGCTGCTGCCGCTCCCGCACGACCAGCGCAGCTGACCGACGCATCCTTACCATCGCACCGGGGAGAGACCGCAATGCCAAGACACACCAAGTTCCGCCGCGCCGCCCTCTGGGTCGCGCTCGGCGCATGCATCGCCGCCACTTCGCCAGCGGTGTTCGCCCAGAGCGCGACCGGCGCTGTCGCCGGTCGCGCCACGGCCGGCGACCAGATCACCGTGACCAGCGCCGACACGGGCCTCACCCGGACGATCTCGGCCGGCTCGGAGGGCGCGTACCGCCTTGCCCAGCTGCCGGTCGGCGACTACACGCTCGTGGTGTCGCGCAACGGACAGCCGGTGGGCGACCCGATCCGGGTGAACGTCGGCCTCGGCGGCACGACCACGGTCAACGTGGGCGGCGACGGCGCACTGGTGAACCTGGACGCGGTCCAGGTGGTCGGCTCGCGCGTGATCAATCGCGTCGACGTGCGGTCCACCGAGTCGGCCACGAATATCCGCCGCGAGGAACTGGCCCGGCTCCCGGTCGACCAGAGCCTCGCGTCGGTCGCATTGCTCGCCCCCGGCGTGGTGGCCTCGGGCGCCACGTTCGGCGGCCTCACCTTCGGCGGCTCGTCGGTGGCGGAGAACGCCGCCTACATCAACGGGCTCAACGTCACCGATCCCTACCGGCGCCAGGGCTTCTCCAGCGTCCCGTTCGGCTTCTACGAGGAGTTCCAGGTCAAGACCGGCGGCTACTCGGCCGAGTTCGGCCGCACCACGGGTGGCGTCATCAATGCGGTCACACGGTCGGGCACCAACGAGTTCAAATCCGGGGCGCAGGTCACCATGGAACCGCGGGCCTGGACATGGGATCGCAAGGACCAGTTCCATTCGGACGGGACGATCGACGAGCGCGACCGCAGGAGCCGCGACGGCGCGTCCCTCTACAAGGCCAACGTGTGGGCGTCCGGACCCATCATCCGCGACCGCCTGTTCTTCTTCGCGATGTACGAGAAGCGGGAAAGCAACCCGCGCGACATCGACACGGTCGAGGCCTGGTACACCGACAGCAGCAACGACTTCTGGGGTGCGAAGCTGGACTGGCAGATCAACGACGACCATCTGCTGGAGCTGCTCGCGTTCTCGGACAAGTCGGATTCGGCCACCAGCGCCTACGAGTACGGCTGGGACACCACGGGGCTGGGCGCGAAGACCGGCGAAAGCCATGCCGGTTCCGGCGGCGACAACTGGTCGGTCACCTACACCGGCCATTTCTCCGACACCTTCGTCGCGAAGGCGATGTACGGCGTCAACGAACGCAGCGCCACCGCCGGCAGTCCGTGGGACCCCAGCTGCAGCATCGTGGGCCGTGACAGCAGCTACGATGCGCTGTTCCCACCGGTCTCCGTTCGTGAGGGCTGCCATCCGAGCAACAGCAGCATCAGCAACCGCTTCGACAAGCGCGAAGCCGCGCGCCTGGACTTCGAGTGGACGCTGGGCAACCACCTGCTGCGCTTCGGCTTCGACCAGGAAGTCATGGATTCGACCAGTTCAAGGGTCTATCCCGGCGACGGCAGGAGCTACACGGTGCTGGGCATCGAGGACGAGGACGACCGCGATCTACCCAACGGCGCTCGGGTTCCGGATGGGGCGATGGCCTACGTGGACGCCCGCCACTACATCACCGGCGCGCCTGTCACCACCGAGGCCCACGCCGTCTATATCGAAGACAACTGGAACGTCACCCCCGACCTGCTTCTCAACCTCGGCGTCCGTGCCGACAAGTTCCACAACAAGCTGGCTTCCGGCGCCACGTTCGCGCGCGCGGACTTCGGCGACATGATCTCGCCGCGCCTGGGCTTCAGCTGGGACATGCGGGGCGACGGCACCACCAAGCTGTTCGGCAACGCGGGCCGTTACTACATCCCCATCACGAACAAGCTCACCGACTACTTCGGCGGCGGCACCACCGACGAACATACCTACTACGTGCTCGAGGGCTGGGACCAGCGGACCGACCCGGTCACCGGCACTCCCTACCTGTTCCCCGTGATCGGTGAGCAGCTTGGCCCGGTCAACACCGACGGCAACGCGCCCGCGCCCACCGACATGCGCACAGCGGTGGCGAACAACCTCAAGCAGGTGTTCCAGGACGAGTTCATCCTGGGCTTCCAGCAGGCGCTCAATCCCGCATGGTCCTGGGGCGTGAACGCCACCTACCGCGAAGTGACGCGGGCGGTGGAAGATGCGCGCATCAACCACGTCGACGGTTGTCCCTGGTATTCGGGTGACTGGCCGATCATCAATCCCGGCGAAACCACCACGCTCTGGTGCCCGGACACGCAGGACTGGGTGACCTTCGACAGCTCCCGGGACGGTTACATCGCCCTCGGCAGCAATCTGGTGATGGGCTACAAGAAACCCAAGCGCACCTACAAGGCGCTGGAGTTCCAGCTCGACCGCGCCTGGAACGACAAGTGGGCCTTCAACGCCAGCTATCTCTGGTCGAAATCGGAGGGCAACATCGAAGGTCCGGTCAACTCGGATACGGGCTACAACGACACCAACCTGGTGCAGTACTACGACCACCCGGCGGTCAACGAACGCTACGGCGTCCTGTTCAACGACTTCCGCCACCAGGTCAAGCTGCGCGGCAGCTTCAAGCTCAACGAGATGTGGAGCTTCGGTGCGACGTTCTCGGCGCGCTCCGGCGGCCCCATCACGGCGTTCGGGGTCCGCTGGCCGGACGACAACCGCAGCGCCGGCGGTCCAGGCGAATACAGTGGCGGCGGCAGTGGCTGGCTCTGCGTCTCCGGCTGCAGCGACTGGACCACGCGCGAACTGGTGTACACCGAACGGGGCGCGTTCGGGCGCATGCCGTGGGTCTACGACCTCGGCGCCAGTGCCACCTGGACGTTGCCGGTGGACGGCATCGACCTCAAGGCCCGCCTGTCGGTGTACAACCTGCTCAACAGGCAGACGGTCATCAACGTGCATTCGCGCTACGAGAGCACGCCGGGCAACGAGATGCCGTACTTCGGCGAAGGGACCGTCTGGCAATCCCCGCGCTACGCGCAGCTGGTCGTGACCTGGAACTTCTGACCCCCCTTGCGGCCACCTCCAGGGTGGCCGCTTTTTTTCCCGGGACTTCGACACGCCGCAGATCCGGCCCGATCCCGCGACGCGGGGTCGGGCCCGTGGCAGCTTCCACCCACACGTGTCCGGGCCGCTTTCGAAATTGACATGTTTCTTGCACGCATGTTAAGCAGCAGATCGGGGGGAACAAGCAGCGACGAAAGCCGCCGGCCAGGGGCCGGGGCCGCATCGCGCGTGCCATTGCTCAATTTCGGGGGAACCAATGTCAGCAGTCCACAGCCGCATCACCACCGCGCCGGCGTCGGCACTTACGCTCGCCATCGCGCTCGCACTGGCAGGGACTGCCGCCGCACAGGACACCGCGCCCGCGGAGACGGGTAGCGAAACCACGCGCACGCTCGACCGCATCAGCGTGACCGGTTCGCGCATCAAGCGCACCGACATCGAGGCCGCGCTGCCGGTCACCGTGATCCAGAAGGAGGAGATCGAGGCGCAGGGCATCTCGTCGGCCGAACAGCTGCTGATGTACATGAACGTCGCCGGCAACGGTTCGGACAACCTGTCGGCCAACGCGGGCATTGCGCCGGCCGACCTGCGCGGCAACAACGGCGTGTCCGGTGCGAACCTGCGCGGGCAGGGTGCCGACGCCACGCTGGTGCTGCTCAACGGCCGACGCGTCGCCACCCACGGTCTGCGCGGCACCGCGGTCGACCTGAATTCGATCCCGTTCGCGGCGATCGACCGGGTCGAGGTGCTGCGCGATGGCGCCTCGGCGGTCTACGGCACCGATGCCATCGGCGGCGTGATCAACTTCATCACCCGCACCGACTACCAGGGCGCGCAGGTGTCGGCCTTCGTCGACATGCCCGAGGAGGGCGGCGGCAACATCTACCGCACCGATTTCCTGGTGGGCGGCGGCGACCTCGACCGCGACCGCTGGAACGCCTTCCTCAGCGTGGGCGCGAAGAAGAACGACATCCTGCGCGGCAACGCCCGGGACTTTTCCAACGGCTTCCAGCCCGAGCGCGGCCTCTCGCCCGACACCCGCGGCACGCCGTTCGCCACCATCTTCAACCTCGCCGGCAGCCTCACGGCCGCGGGCCTGAGCGCACCGGACGGCGCCACCGTGAATGGCGTGAACATCCTCGACCTGCCCGGCGGGCCGGGCTGCGAGGCGGGCGGCGACATGATGGGGCCGTACGACCATCGCCTGTGGTCCACCACCACCACCAGCGTGGCCTCGCAGTACGGCTGCGCCTGGGACTATCCGGCCGCGGCGGTCATGTTGCAGCCGCTGGAAACCCTGCAGGCGATCGGCCGGGCGACCTTCCGGCTCAACGATGCCCACCAGGCCTACGTCGAGTTCATGGGATCCAACGCCAAGGCCAACCGGATCTTCGAACCCAACCAGATCTCCTCGTCGGCCACCGCGACGGCCGTGTTCAACCCCAGCACCTGGTATCCGCTCAACGACCGCACGCGCGAGACCTACGACATGGTCTACGACGCGCTCTCGGGGCAGTTCGGCGCCGACGCGCTGGCCTATGGAGCGCCCATCGCCTACCGCTGGCGCTGCATGGAGTGCGGCCCTCGCGAGATCCAGACCACGACCAAGGCCTTCCGCTTCATGGCGGGGATCGACGGTACGGTCGGCGGGTGGGACTACAGCCTCGGCCTGTCGCGTGCGTCGAGCGAATCCGAATCCGAACTGGGCACCGGCTACCACTACGTCGAGGGCCTGCAGGCCGCGTTCGCGGGCGGGTTGCTCAATCCCTTCCTGATGCCCGGCCAGCAGCAGAGCCCCGAGGCGATCGCGGCGCTGCAGGCCGCATCGGCGCAGGGCGTGGTGCTGTACGGCGGCAAGTCGACCGTGACCAACTTCGACGCGGTGTTCTCGGGCAGCATCGGGCAACTGCCCGGCGGCGACCTGCAGGTGGCGTTCGGCGCCGACCTGCGCCGCGAGGCCTTCGAGTTCAATGGCGACCCGCGCGCCGCAGATTCGCGTCCGGCGGTCTTCAATGCGCCGTTCGACGATGCGAACGCGCTGCCGGAGGCCACCCGCGACGTCAAGGCGGTGTTCACCGAGATCCACCTGCCGTTCTTCGAGCGCTTCGAGGCCACCCTGGCCGGGCGCTACGATCACTACTCCGGCTTCGGCGGCACCGCCAATCCGAAGGTGTCGTTCAAATGGCAACCGCTCGACGCGCTGGCCATCCGCGGCGCCTACAGCACCGGCTTCAAGGTGCCCGAGTTCAGCAAGCTCTTCAGCGGCATGACCGAGAGCCAGAACAACGCGCTGGACCTGGCCGACCCGGCCACCTGTCCGGGCGGTGTGGTCGACGAGACGGTGGCCGGCTGCGAGCAGATCGATCCCGACATCCTCACCGGCGGCAATCCCGATCTCGCTCCGGAAGAATCCCGCCAGAAGAGCCTGGGCTTCGTGCTGGCACCGGTCGACTGGTTCAACATGAGCATGGACTGGTGGCAGATCGAACGCATCAACACGATCCGCACCGGCCCCGACCTCGACATCCTGCGCGAGTATTACGACCTCTACAGCGACAACTGGATCCGCGACGCGTCTGGCACGGTGGTCCTGGTCGACCGTCGCTTCGTGAACTCCGGCGGCACGCTGATGAGCGGCGTCGAGGTGGACCTCAACTTCCGAGGCGAGCTGGCCGGCGGCAACTGGAACGTCAACCTCAACGGCAGCTACCTGGACAACTACCAGGACAAGCTGCTCGAGTTCATGCCGTACTCCGACAACAAGGTCGGCGAGTACATCCGCTACTGGAGCCTGCCGCTGCGCTGGAAGCACACGCTGGGCTTCGCCTGGTCGCGTGGCGACTGGTCGCACAGCCTGACCCAGCTCTACCGCCACGGCTACAAGGACGAGGAACCGACCAGCGTCTCGAGCGGCCACTACATTCCCTCGCAGTGGAATCCGGACGTCGACCGCTACATCACCTACAACTACAGCACCACCTACAGCGGATTCGAGGGCCTGCGCCTGACCTTCGGGGTCAAGAACCTGCTGGACGAGGATCCGCCGTTCACCGCACACAAGAACGACTGGGCCAGCGGCGCCGGCTGGGAGCCGCGCATCGCCGACCCGCGCGGGCGCGCGTACACGCTGATGGTCCAGTACGACTTCTGGTGAGCGCGCGCAACGCAACCAGCAAGCGGGGAAGCGGCCTGCACGCGGCAGGCCGCTTCCTTTGCTGCCTGCTCGGCCTGTGCGCAGCAACCGCGCATGCGGACGCAAACCCACCCGCAACGGCCGTGCCCGACACGGCGGCGCTCGAAGCCGCCTTCGACGACGCCTTCGCGCGCTACCGCCCGCCGGGCCTGGCCGTGGGCGTGGTGGTGGACGGCGACGTGGTGTTCGCGCGGACCCGCGGCGAGCTGGCCGCAGGCAGCGGGCAGCAGGTCGATCGCGACACGCTGTTCAAGATCGCCTCCAACAGCAAGGCGATGACCGCCGCGGTGCTGGCGCGGCTGGTGGACCAGGGCAAGCTGGACTGGACCGATCCGGTGGTGAAGCACCTGCCGGAGTTCCGCATGTACGACGACTGGGTGAGCCGCGAGATGCAGGTGCGCGACCTGCTGATCCACAACAGCGGACTCGGCGCGGGGGCAGGGGACCTGATGCTGTGGCCCGAGCCCAACCTGTTCACCCGCGCGGACGTGATCCACGGCCTGCGGTACCTCAAGCCGGCCTACAG
>JAEWZE010000240.1 GCA_023395465.1 Pseudomonadota bacterium | reverse complement strand
GCGCGCGCGGGGGGGCGCGCGCGGCACGCGCGCCGCCGGCCGCGATCCGGGCGGCGACGGCCTCGGCCTGGGCCAGGTCGAGGCGGCCGTTGAGATAGGCGCGCTCGCTGAACTCGCCCGGCCGCGCGATCCGCGCGCCCAGCGCGCAGCAGCGCGCGAGCAGCTGGCGCAGCACCGGCGCGCTGCCGTGCGCCTGCAGCTCGACCACGTCCTCGCCGGTGAAGCTGGCCGGCGCGACGAAGGCCAGCGCGATGCCGTCGTCGAGCACGTCGCCGTCGCCGTCGCGGAACCGCACGTGGTGGGCATGCCGAGGGCGTAGCGCAAGCGCGCACAGCTGGCGCCCGATCGCCAGCGCGTCCGGGCCGGACAGCCGCACGATGCCGACGCCGCCGGCGCCCGCGGGCGTGGCGATCGCGGCGATGGTGTCGGAGGTATCGGCGGAACGGACGTTCATGGGACCTGCGGAATGAAGAAGCCCGCCGGGCGGCGGGCTTCGGGCATCGGCGCGTGCGTCAGGCCTTGGACGGCGCGGCGTCGCCGTACTTGCGCAGCATGTACCACTGCTGCAGCAGGCCCAGACCGCCGTTGGTGACCCAGTACAGCACCAGGCCGGCCGGGAAGAACACCATCATGACGCCGAACACCAGCGGCATCAGCTGCATCATGCGCTGCTGCATCGGGTCCATGCCGGTCATCGGCGAGATTTTCTGCGTGGCCCACATCACCGCGATGTTGATCACCGGCAGGATGAACCAGGGATCGCGCGCGGTCAGGTCCTGGATCCAGCCGATCCACGGCGCATGGCGCAGTTCCACCGACTCGAGCAGCACCCAGTACAGGGCGAAGAAGATCGGCATCTGCAGCAGCACCGGCAGGCAGCCGCCAACGGGATTGATCTTCTCCTTCTTGTACAGCTCCATCATGGCGACCTGGAACTTCTGCTTGTCGTCGCCATAGCGCTCCTTGAGCTGCTGCATGCGCGGCTGGAACTTGCGCATCTTTGCCATCGACCTGTACTGCGCGGTCGCCAGCGGGAACAGCAGGATCTTGACCAGGACCACCAGGCCGACGATCGCCCAGCCCCAGTTGCCGAACAGGCCGTGCAGCTTCTCCAGCACCCAGAACAGGCCTTCGCCCAGCCAGGCCATGATCGAGAAGCGGCTGTAGTCGACCACGCGGTCCAGGCCTGGCACCTGCTGCGCCTTGATCTGGCCGACCAGCTTGGGCCCGACCCACAGGCGTGCGCTGTCGACCGCCTGCTGGCCCGGCGCGACCACCACCGGCGTGGTGGCCATCTCGCGGATCAGGTAGCGCGGCACGCCGCTGCTGGTATCGGTGTCGAGCGTGATCGCGTTCTTCGCGCCGCCGGCTTCGCCCGGCAGCCAGGCGCCGAAGAAATGGTGCTGGACGAAGGCGATCCAGGTGTTGCTGTCGGTGGCGTTGATCGCGCCATCTTCGTAGTCGGTGAACCAGCGCCGCGCATAGCCGCCCTCGTCGCCGTACCAGGTCGCGCCGGTCAGGCTGAACGACTCGGGGTTGGTCATGCCGCGCTTGACGTCGGGCGAGCCGCGCAGCAGCTGGCGATAGGCGAAGCCCTGCCAGGGCTGGCTGCCGGTGTTGACCACCTCGTCGCGCACGGTGATGGCGTACTGCCCGCGCGACAGCACATAGCTGCGCCGGATCTCGACGCCGTCCGGGCCGCGCCAGACGAACGGCACCACCAGTTCGTCCTGTCCCGGCGCGAGGCTGAAGCTGCGCGCGTCGCCAGCCGGCACGAAGCCCTGCTCATGGTTGGGCGCCGGGCCGGCGGTGCTGACCCAGCCGCTCTGCGCCGCATAGAAGTGCTGTGGGGCGCTGTCGAACAGCAGCACCGGCGGGCTGGCCTCGTCGCGGGTCTGCGGGTAGGCCAGCAGTTCGGCGCGCAGCACGCTGCCGCCGTCGATGACCAGGCGCAGCACGTCGGTCTCGACCTGCACCGCGCTGGCCCGCTGCGGCGTGGCGCTGCTTTCCGGCCCCGTGGCCGGGGCCTGCGGCACCGCGGGCGCGCCGGGCACGGTGGCCTGGCCGGCCGGCGGCGATACCGGGACCGCGCTGCCGCCCGCGGGCAGGGTCTGCGCGATCTCCTGGACCGGCGGCGCGGTCTGTTCCTTGTTCCATGCCATCCACAGCAGCACCGCTACCATCAGCCAGGCAACGATCAGGAAGGTGCGGGTCTGGTTCATCGGGCAGGCAGGCTCATTCGCCGGAAGGACGCGGCGCGGTGGGAGGAGGCGGGGATGCCGTGCGGGAATCCGCGGCGGGCATTGTGCCGTCCGGGGCCGGGTGCGGCAACGCACCGGCACGACGCAGCAGGCTGGTCATGGCATCGCGCAGGTCGGTGGACGTCGCCGTAGCCGCCGGCGGCCGCGCCACGAATACGTACGCGCCCGCGGCGAGGCTGGCCCGGTCGTGTCGGAACGCGTCGCGCAGGATCCGCTTGATGCGGTTGCGGCCCACCGCGCGGCGATCGACCTTGCGCGAAACGGCCAGTCCCATGCGCGGCGCCTGTCCGTCGGCCAGCCAGTGCAGCGCCAGCATGGGCAGCGCCACGCGGCGGCCGTCGCGGAAGATGCGGTCGAAATCCGCGCTCGCGCGGACCCGCGCCTGTCTCGGGAAGCAGGCGTCGGTCATCGATCGGTGGGGCCCCGGGCCGTCATGCGACCCGGTGGCAGCAGCTCGTCGGCTCAGGCCGACAGGCGCTTGCGGCCCTTGGCACGGCGGCGGGCAAGGATCTTGCGGCCGTCGGCGGTCGCCATGCGGGCACGGAAGCCGTGGTCGCGCTTGCGCTTGAGGTTGCTGGGCTGGTAGGTGCGCTTGGTGGCCATGGCGTGTACTGACGTGCAGCGGGCGGAAAGAACCGGCAATTCTAGCGACGTGCCCCGTCGCCGGTCAAGTCGGCCCCGCTCGCCACCCGGCGCCGGCGGATGCGCCGGCCGGGGGCGGGTGGTAGTCTGCCCTCCCCTTTTCGACCTCGCCGACCGGCCGCAGCCGCGCGCCGGGCGCTCTCCTTTTCCACCACGACAGCGACGCGAACGTTTTATGGATGCCTGGCCCCGCTGCCTCGAACGCCTGGAAGCCGAACTGCCGGCCGAGGATGTGCACACCTGGCTGAAGCCGCTGCAGGCGCGCCGCCACGACAGCCGGACGGTCCTGTACGCGCCCAATGCGTTCGTCCGCGACGAGGTCGAGAGCCGTTACCTGCAGCGCATCCGCGAGCTGCTGGCGCATTTCGCCGGAAGCGGCGACGTGCAGCTGGAGATCGGCTCGCTGCCGCGCGCCACGCCTGCACCGGCCGCCAGCCCGGCGCCCGGCACCGGAAGTGGCGCCAGCGTCGCCCGGCCGGTCCCGGCGGTGGCGTTCGCAGGCCACCTGGACAGCCACTACACCTTCGACAACTTCGTCGAGGGCCGCAGCAACCAGCTCGGCCGCGCCGCCGCCTGGCAGGCCGCGCTCAAGCCCGGCGACCGCGCGCACAACCCGCTGCTGCTGTACGGCGGCACCGGCCTGGGCAAGACCCACCTGATGTTCGCCGCCGGCAACGCGATGCGCCAGGCCAATCCGGCCGCGCGCGTGCTGTACCTGCGTTCGGAGGAGTTCTACAGCGCGTTCTTCCGCTCGATCCAGGAGAAGACGTCCGACCAGTTCAAGCGCCAGTTCCGCCAGATCGACGCGCTGCTGATCGACGACATCCAGTTCTTTGCCGGCAAGGACCGCACCCAGGAAGAGTTCTTCCACACCTTCAACACGCTGTTCGACAGCCGCCAGCAGATCATCATGACCTGCGACCGCTATCCGCGCGAAGTCGAAGGCCTGGAGCCGCGATTGAAGTCGCGCCTGGCCTGGGGCCTGTCGGTGGCGATCGATCCGCCCGACTTCGAGACGCGCGCGGCGATCGTGCTCGCCAAGTCGCGCGAGCGCGGCACGCTGGTGCCCGACGAGGTCGCCTTCCTGCTGGCCAAGAAGATGCACGGCAACGTGCGCGACCTCGAGGGCGCGCTCAATTCGCTGGCCGCGCGCGCCAACTTCACCGGGCGAACGATCACCGTCGAGTTCGCCCAGGAGACCCTGCGCGACCTGCTGCGCGCGCAGCAGCAGTCGATCGGCATCCCCAACATCCAGAAGGTCGTGGCCGACTACTACGGCCTGCAGATGAAGGACCTGCTGTCCAAGCGCAGGACCCGCTCGCTGGCCCGGCCGCGGCAGATGGCCATGGCCCTGGCCAAGGAGCTGACCGAGCACAGCCTGCCCGAGATCGGCGACGCCTTCGCCGGCCGCGACCACACCACCGTCCTGCACGCCTGCCGCCAGATCCGCAACCTGATGGAGACCGACGGCAAGCTGCGCGAGGATTGGGACAAACTCATCCGCAAGCTGTCCGAATAGACGAATGACGCACGCGCTCCGGCGAGGTTGGCAGGGAGCGAAAGACAAACTCATCCGCAAGCTGTCCGAATAGACGGATGACGCACGCGCTCCGGCGAGGTTGGCAGGGAGCGAAAGACAAGCTCATTCGCAAATTGAGCGAATAGACGGATGACGCACACGCTCCGGCGCTGTTGGCAGGGAGCGAAAGACAAGCTCATCCGCAAGCTGTCCGAATAGACGGATGACGCACGCGCTCCGGTGCGTTGGCAGGGAGCGAAAGACAAGCTCATCCGCAAGCTGAGTGAGTAGTCGGATGACGCACGCGCTCCGGCGCGGTTGGCAGCGAGGGACAAGCTCATTCGCAAGTTGAGCGAGTAGACGGACCGTCCCGCCGGCGCCATGCGCCCGTGGTCGAAGGCGTTCCGTCCGCACCGCAAGGGGCCGTTCGCGGACCGTGCCGTGGCGGCGTGCGGCTGCCGGTCGGCAGCGCGCGTTTCCGGGCTTCGTGCGAGGCACGCGACGTAGTACCGCCGGTCCGAAAGCAGCCCCGGCACACGTCCCTCCATCGCAGGAACTTGCGCCGGTCGCGGCCGACGCGCTGGCCGCGGTCGCCCCGCCCCACGCCCCCTGTCGCAGCCCAGGCCGCGCCGCGCTGCTGCCGCACGACGTGCGCCTCTTCCACGGCATCCCGTACGCCCGCGCGCGGCCAGCGTGCTGGTGACCGGCAAGCACATTTTCCGGGGTTACAGCAGCACGATCGCTGCACGCGGATGGTCGACGCGCCGACCGGCTGCTGGTGCAGGGGCAGGTTGCCGGCGACCTCGCAGCGCTCGGAGCGCCACTTCGGGCAGGTGCGGGCTGTTCGCCCTGCCGGGCCGCGCACGATCCCCGGGTGCGAGCCCTACCTCAACGCCGGGCCTGGCGTGATCGAGGCCGGCACCCGGGCCGGCATGTTGCAGGTCGACGGCACACCGACGGACATCCGTGCGCACGAGACTCCGCCCGCAACCTCGTGCTGATCGTCGGAGATGGCCGCATCCGCAGGCATTGCTCTGCCGCCCCGCCCGCCTGGGGGCTCGCTTGCCTGTGCTGGGGATCCTCCCGCGCACGACCCCTCGCCCCCCCTCCCACCGGCTCGCAGCGACCGTCCCCGGCCTGTGCAGAAGCCGCCGCCCCGCGCCCTGAAACCTTCGCTACACTAGATGTTGTGGTGTCCGTGGACAGCAGGCGCACAAGCTGTGGACAAGCTCGAGGGGGACAAACCATCCACAGCTTGCTCCCCTCCGGCCATGTTGTTTGTCCACACCCGATGACCCCTGAAAAATCCAGCGAAAACAACAAGTTATAGAGTTGTTCCCGCTGTGCAGGCCCCCCAGCACCACCGCTTTTTAAGTTCTTACCGTTTAAAAGCATTGCTACAGGAACCCAACGCATGCGTTTCAGCCTGCAACGCGAAGCCCTCCTGAAACCGCTCGCGCAAGTGGTCAACGTCGTCGAGCGGCGCCAGACCCTGCCGGTCCTGGCCAACCTGCTGACCCAGGTCTCGGGCGGGCAGCTGTCACTGACCGGCACCGACCTCGAGGTCGAGATGGTCTCGCGGGTCGCGGTCGACGACGCCCAGGACGGCGAGACCACGATCCCGGCGCGCAAGCTGTTCGACATCGTTCGCGCCCTCCCCGACGGTAGCAAGGTCACCCTCAGCCAGTCGGGCGACAAGATCACCGTGCAGGCCGGGCGCAGCCGCTTCACCCTGTCCAGCCTGCCGGCCAACGATTTCCCGTCGGTCGACGAGGTCGAGGCGACCGAGCGGGTCAGCGTGCCGGAGACCGCGCTCAAGGAGCTGATCGAGCGCACCGCCTTCGCGATGGCGCAGCAGGACGTGCGCTATTACCTCAACGGCCTGCTGTTCGACCTGGCCGACAAGCGCCTGCGCTGCGTCGCCACCGACGGTCACAGGCTGGCGCTGTGCGAAACCGGACTCGAGGAGACGGTGCCGACCAAGCGCCAGATCATCGTGCCGCGCAAGGGCGTGCAGGAGCTGCAGCGCCTGCTCGAGGGCGGCGACCGTGCCGTGGTGCTGGAAATGGGCCGCAACCACATCCGCATCAAGCGCGACGATGTGACCTTCACCAGCAAGTTGATCGACGGCCGCTTCCCGGATTACGAGGCGGTGATCCCGATCGGCGCCGATCGCGAGGTGCTGATCGACCGCGAGGCGCTGCGGGCCTCGCTGCAGCGCGCCGCGATCCTGTCCAACGAAAAGTACCGCGGCGTGCGGCTGGAGATGTCGCCCGGCCTGGTGCGGATCAATGCGCACAATCCCGAGCAGGAAGAGGCGCAGGAAGAGGTCGAGGCCGACACCAAGGTCGACGGCCTGGCCGTGGGCTTCAACGTCAACTACCTGCTCGATGCCCTGTCCGCACTGCGCGACGAACAGGTGGTGCTGCAGCTGCGCGACGCCAACTCGTCGGCCCTGGTCCGCGAGGCGTCCAGCGAGCGCTGCCGGCACGTGGTGATGCCGCTGCGCCTGTGATGCAGGCGGCGGTGTTCCACGTGGAACCTGCGCTTCGCCCGGCTTCGGCCGGGCGAAGTCGTTTCGTGGCCGGGCAAACCGCAGCCCGCTGCTGCCACCAACGTGGATGCTCCCGGTGCGGCTGATCCGCCTGGCTGTCTCGGGAGTGCGCAACCTGGAGCCGCTGGAGCTGAGCCCGGGTCCGCAGCTGAACCTGGTGCTGGGCGCCAACGGAGCCGGCAAGACCAGCCTGCTCGAGACCATCCACCTGCTGGCCTACGGCCGCAGCTTCCGTGGCCGGGTGCGCGATGGCCTGGTCCGCACCGGCGCCGAGGCGCTGGAAGTCTTCGCCGAATGGGCCGAACCCAACGACGTGCGGCGGCGCGCGGGGCTCCGCCACGGCGGGCAGTCCTGGACCGGACGCCTCGACGGCGAATCGGTGCAGCAGCTCGGCGACCTGTGCGCAGCCCTGGCCGCCATCAGCTTCGAGCCGGGCAGCCATGCGCTGGTCACGGCCGGCGCGGAGGCGCGCCGGCGCTACCTGGATTGGGGCTTGTTCCACGTGGAACACGGCGAGGACCGGTTCCACCCGCTGTGGCGCCGCTACGCCCGCGCCCTCAAGCAGCGCAACGCCCTGCTCAAGCAGCGTTCGCCCGCGGCGCAGCTCGACGCCTGGGATGCGGAGCTGGCCGCGGCTGGGGAACAGCTGGACCAGCGCCGGCGCGAGTATGTCGAACGCCTGCAGCCGCGCTTTGGCGCACTGTCGATCGCGCTGGCGCCGCAGCTGGGCGAGGGGCTGATCGACTATCGCCCCGGCTGGCGCCGCGAGCAGCTGCCGTTGGCCGACGCGCTCCTGCTGGCGCGTGAACGCGACCAGGCGGCCGGCTTCACTTCGGTCGGCCCGCATCGCGCGGACTGGCGCGTGCTCCACGCGCAGCGCCCCGCCGGGGAGACCCTGTCGCGCGGCCAGGCCAAGCTCACCGCACTGGCCTGCCTGCTGGCGCAGGCGGAGGACTTCGCCGCCAGCCGCGGCCACTGGCCGGTGTTCCTGCTGGACGATCTCGCCTCGGAGCTGGACCAGGACCACCAGGCGCGCCTGCTCGATCGCCTGCGTGCCAGCGGCGCCCAGGTCTTCGTCACCGGAACCGAGGCCGGGCCGGTCCTGATGGGCGGGCAGGACTGGCCGCTGGCCGTGTTCCACGTGGAACACGGGCGGATCCGGGCCGCCTGAACCGGGGATCCCGGTGCTTCGCCGGGGCCGGGGCGCCCGGCCCAGCCTGCCGCCTCGGCGCGGTATAATTCGCGCTTCCGTTCCAATAACTAAAGTGTCGTGCAGCGTGGCCCCGAGCCGCGCCGCGGCGCGACGGTGGTGCGAATGACCGAAGAAACCCAGATTCCCGCGGCTGCCCCCAGCCAGGCCTACGATTCCAGCCGGATCACCGTGCTGCGCGGACTCGAGGCCGTGCGCAAGCGGCCCGGCATGTACATCGGCGACGTCCACGACGGCACCGGCCTGCACCACATGGTGTTCGAGGTGGTCGACAACTCGATCGACGAGGCCCTGGCTGGCCACGCCGACGAGGTCGTGGTGACGATCCACGAGGACGGGTCGGTGTCGGTCTCGGACAACGGCCGCGGCATCCCGGTCGATATCCACAAGGAAGAAAACCGCTCGGCGGCCGAGGTGATCCTCACCGTGCTGCACGCCGGCGGCAAGTTCGACGACAACAGCTACAAGGTGTCCGGCGGCCTGCACGGCGTGGGTGTGTCGGTGGTCAACGCGCTGTCGTCCAAGCTGATGCTCGACATCTGGCGCGACGGCTTCCACCACCAGCAGGAGTACGCGCTCGGCGAGCCGGTGTATCCGCTGCGGCAGCTGGAGGCGTCCCCGCGCAAGGGCACCACGCTGCGCTTCTGGCCCTCGTCCGAGACCTTCAGCGACGTCGAGTTCCACTACGACATCCTGGCGCGGCGGCTGCGCGAGCTGTCCTTCCTCAATTCCGGGGTCAAGATCGTCCTGTCGGACGAGCGCGGCGAGGGCCGTCGCGACGTGTTCCAGTACGAGGGCGGCATCGCCAGCTTCGTCGAGCACCTGGCCCAGCTCAAGACCCCGCTGCACCCGAACGTGATCTCGGTGTCGGGCGAGCAGAACGGCATCACCGTCGAGGTGGCGCTGCAGTGGACCGACTCCTACCAGGAGACGATGTTCTGCTTCACCAACAACATCCCGCAAAAGGACGGCGGCACTCACCTGCAGGGTTTCCGCTCGGCGCTCACCCGCACCCTGACCCATTACATCGAGCAGAACGGCGTGGCCAAACAGGCCAAGGTCAGCTTCTCGGGCGACGACATGCGCGAGGGCCTGATCGCGGTGCTGTCGGTGAAGGTGCCGGACCCCAGCTTTTCCTCGCAGACCAAGGAAAAACTGGTCAGTTCCGACGTCAGGCCGGTCGTTGACAGCACGTTCGCTGCACGTTTGGAGGAGTTCCTGCA
>JAEWZE010000191.1 GCA_023395465.1 Pseudomonadota bacterium | reverse complement strand
TGGGGCTGGCGCCGGGCAGGGTCACGGTGACGTTGACCACCGGCACGGTGAGGTCGGGGAACTGCGAGACGGCGAGGCGGTTGAAGGCCAGCAGCCCGGCCGCGGTGAGCAGGATGAAGACCAGGATCGCCGGCAGCGGGCGATGGATGGACCAGGCGGAGAAGTTCATGGGCTGGCGGCCGGGGCGTCGGTGGCGGCGTCGGCGGGCCCGGCGCTGCGGGCGGCTCCGCTACCGCTGGTGCCGGTGCTGGAGCGGGCCGCGTTCGCGGCCGTGCCCGCACCCTGCGCGGGCGCGGACGCATCGGCGTTCGTGCCGTTGGCGCCTGGCGCCGCAGCGTTGCCGTCGCGGTTGGCTGCCGCTGCGCCGGCCGGCGGCGGCGCATCGACCACGCGCACCAGGTCGCCATCGCCGAGGAAACCCGCGCCGCGTGCGACCACGGGTGCACCGGAGTCCAGGCCGCTGCGCACCTCGATGTGTTCCCCGTGCATCGGCCCGACCTCGATGCCCTGCTCGCGCACGCGGTTCTCGCCATCGACGATGAACACGTAGGCGCGGCCATCGCGGCGCACCACCGCTTCGTTCGGAATCAGCAACGCCTGCGCGCGGCCCAGCGCGATGCGGCCCTGCGCGAACATGCCGGCGCGCAGGGGGCCAGGCTCGGCGAGGTCGGCATAGATGGTGCCGGTGCGGCTCTGCGCATCCAGCGCCGGCGCGACGCGTCGCACGGTGCCGGCCACCGGCCCGGCCGGGGTGTCCACCTGCACGGTGGTGCCGGGCGAGACCAGCAGCAGGTCGCCCTCCGCCAGTTCGGCGCGCCACTCCAGGCGGCCGTCGCGGATCAGACGCAGCAGCTCGCCGCCCGCGCCCACCACCTGCCCGGGCTGCACGCTGCGCGCGGAGACCACGCCATCCACCGGGGCGCGCACCACGGTGAAGTCGCGCTGCACGCGCGCCGCGTCGCGGCTGGCGATTGCGGTGTTGAGCCGCGCCTGGGCATTGGCGCGCGCGGCTTCGGCCTCTTCGGCGTCCTGCAGCGAGACCATGCGGTCGTTGGCCAGCGCGCGCACACGCGTGGCTTTGCGGCTGGCGGTATCGAGGTTGGTGCGGGCTTCGGTCACAGACGCATCGGCCTGGGCCAGCTGCGAGGCCAGGGTGCGATCGTCCAGGCGCAGCAGCACGTCGCCCTGCTCCACCACGCTGCCCACTTCCACCTCGACGCTGGACACGCGCACGCCGGACAGTTCGACGCCCACCGACACCTCCTCCCACGCCGCCACCGCGCCGGAGGCCGTGACTTCCCGCACCACCTCACGCGTCGTTGGCGTGGCCAGCGATACGGTCATGCTTGGCGTGGCCTCGGGAGGCGCGTCGTCGCCGCAGGCGGCCAGGGACAGCAGTCCGGCAACGGCCAGCGCGCGCAGGGGAAAGGCAGGCATGGGGTTTCCGCTCGTATCAGAAGGCTGATACTCTATCAGCACACTGATAAGTTGCGGAAGCCCGCGGAGGTGGCCAATGGCCGATCACGACGCCAGCCCCCTGGAAGCGTTCAGGAATTCCCCCGCCTACCGCACCACGTCGCTGCTCAAGCGCCTGCACATGGGGCTGACGGTGGTGATGGAGGAGAGCCTGCGCACCCATGGCATCGAACTCTCGCGGCCACAGGCGCTGGTGCTGATGCACCTGCTGGAGCACCCCGGCGCCTCGAACGCGGACCTGGCGCGCCTGAGCGCGGTGTCGCCGCAGACCATGCACAAGATCCTGCTGCGCCTGGCGCGCGACGGACTGGTGACGCGTGCGCCGCACCCGTGGCTGGGACGGGTGATGTCGTTCCGGATCACCGACGCGGGACGCGACCTGGTGACGCACGGCGCGCGGGTGGCGCAAGGCGTGATCGACGGCGCACTCGGGGGGCTTTCCCCTGCGGAGCAGGAGCAGCTGGTCGGGCTGCTGGAGCGCTGCGTGATGCGACTGCCGTCGAACCTGCTCAAGCCGGAGTGAGCCAGCCCCCTTGGTGGGGATTTCGGCTCAGCCCTGCGTTACGCCGCTGGTCGCGCTCCTGGCTTTTATGGCGGGCGCGGCGATCGGCGCGGTGTTCGCCAACGACGGCGCGGCGCTGCTGCTGACGCCGATCGTGCTGGCCATCCTGTTGCGCCTGCATGTCCCGCCCGCCGCGCCTGCGACCACCCGCGAGCTGATGCTGTACGCCAGCGTCGTCGGCAACGACCTGGGACCCGAGCTCACGCCGATCGGTTCGCTTGCCACCCTGCTGTGGCTGCACTGCTCGCAGGCAAGGGGCAGCGGATCACGGGGGCCACATGAAGCTGACGCCACCGGTCCTGCCGCCGCTCGTGGCGCTGTGGCTCTGGCTGCCGTTGTCCCGGTAAGCCGCCAGCGAGCGGCCGGACGAGGCTCCAGCCAGTCGGCATCCGAAGTGGAACACGGGTCCATCCGGCCTCCGCGCACGCGATCGCGTCCCGCCGCCCGACGCCCTGGTCGGCCCGCCGGAACGATGCGCCCGAGCTGGCGCGCCCGCCGGGTCCGTCAGCTGCAGCGGTTGGAAAGCGACACTGCGCTCCGCGGATCGACGGACCGCAGGATCAGCCTGCAGCTGCGGCCGTCCCCACCCGTGTAGGCAATGGACTCGCCGGCCTGCAGGAACTTCCGGCCCGACTCGCCATCCTTCGAGACCACCGAGACATACGCGCCGTTCGCACTGATCTGCTGCACACCCACCTCGGACTGCGCATCCAGCGGCATGCCGGCGTGCGGGGTCAGGATGAGGTCGAGGCCGCCGGGGAGCGCGATGGCCTGAGACATGCGAGCGTTCTCGGCGTTGGCGAGCGAGAGCCGCGCCATCAAGCCAGTGTTGAGCCGCCGGATATCCTCAACGGCGCCCTTGACCTCCGATACCGCGTCGCGGTTTCCGCCATCCACGGAGGCGGTCAGGCTTTCGAGGCTGTCCTGGAGCCGCTTGAACGATTCGGCTTGCTCCTGCCTGATGCCCTCAAGCGTCGGATCCGGCGGAATCACCCGCGCCCGCGCGTACTGGTAGGCCTCGGCCCCCAGCACACCGGTCACGACGAGTGCGATGGCGATGATGGTCCGGCTGACCGGGTTGCCCTTTTCGCCTTCGTCCCGCTTTCCCCAGTACCAGTGAAGGAAGCGCACCATCGCATTGGGTCGAGCCTGTGCCGGCGCCGGTTCCCCGCCCTCTGTCGCAGCCTGCCGTGCATCCACTTCCATCCCCTCGTCGACCGCCCCCGCGGTCCCCAGCCGGAGTATGCCCCCAAATGCGCGCGCCTGGCCTCCGGGCGACCCGGGCCGTTGGTCGCGGCGCCCCAGCGTTCACCTGCAGGCCTGCCCGGCACTTGCCGCGGTCGAAGCGCCGCTCGCGGGGGAATGTTGAGGCCGGATGCGCACAAAGACCCTTGCACATGCCCGCGCAGGCGCACGATCCGGCGGCAAGCTTGGGCCAAGCCTCGCCGCGCTTTGCTGCTTGTCCCGCTCGCTGGGGAAGGCCGGGATGCGGCGTGCCGGAAATGCGCGTCAGGTAACGCGGCGGCTGCTTTCCCCACCCAAACCCTCCCCCGCAGGCGGGGGAGGGAATCGAGGCCCGGCGTGGCGGGGAAAGCCTTGGGACGTACACGCGCGGGCGCGCGTTCCAACAACAGCAACCTGATACTGAACTTCGCGGCGCTTTGCTCCTTCCCCCGCGCGCGGGGAAGGCTGGGATGGGCGGCGACCTGCGTGCCCCACCCCAGCCCTCCCCCGCAAGCGGGGGAGGGAGAAAAGTCGCGTGCAGGTGAGACGGTCAGATGCCCTTGCAGGCTTCGGTCCGGTCCGGGCCTTCGGCCGATGCGAGGCAGCGTTCCAGCGCAAGGCGCTTCCGCACTTCGGACTCGAGGCTGCGCAGGCCCCAGCGGCGGCCTTCGGCGATGGCAGCTTCTTCTTCAGCGCCGTTCAACCAGGCGGCGCGCAGTGCCGCCAGGGCGCCGACGCGGTTGCCGCTGGCGCAGTGGACGAGCGCAGGTCCTTCAATGCCGAGGAGCAGCTGATCGAAGGCGTCGACGGAGGCACGGTCGAGATCGGAGGCGCCTGCGATGGGCAGGTTGTCGTAGGCGAGGCCTGCGGCGCGGACGGCGGAAGCTTCGTCGAAGTCGGGGGTTTCGGCGTCGGGCGTCAGGTCGATGACGTGGCGAATGCCGGCGGCGCGCAGGGCAGGCAGGTCGTCGGCGGTGATGCGGCCACCGGTGAGGATGCCTTGCGCCGGCTTGTTGAAGCGGGAGAGTGCATCGGTCGCGGGCGCTTCAGCGCTGGCGGCGGCGGTCGCGTCGGTCTGTGCGCGCGAAGTGGCACAGCCGGCGAGGACCAGCGCGGCAATGGTGAAGCAAAGCGTTTGCGAGTGGCGGAGGCGGCTCATCTGGGAGGGCCTTCGGAGATTGCCTGGGGATTTGGGATCAGGGCTCCGGTGGCCCCTACCCCGGCCCTCCCCCGCGCACGGGGGAGGGAGGCGGAGCGCGGCGTCGGAGGAGACTTCTCTTCGCTGTGACGCCTTCGCTGTGACGCCTTCGCTAACGCCGTCGTTGACGTCTTCACCGGGTCGTCTTCGCTGGGGTCGCTTCGCCTGCTTGAGACGGGTCGCGAGCAAGGACGCCGCAGCCGGTCAGGCGAACGGATCCTGCAACACCATGGTGTGCTCGCGGTCCGGGCCGGTGCTGACGATGCTGATCGGGCAGCCGGCCAGTTCCTCCAGCGCGCGCAGGTAGGCGCGTGCGGCCGGCGGCAGGTCGTCCCACACGGTGATGCCGTGGGTGTTCTCGCTCCAGCCGGGGAACT
>JAEWZE010000078.1 GCA_023395465.1 Pseudomonadota bacterium | reverse complement strand
GCGCGCAGCGAGGCCGGCTTCACCGGCTTGGTCAGGACCCGGTAGCCGCGCGTGCGCGCGGCCTGCTTGAGCGCATCGCCGCCATCCGCGGTGAGCAGGGCGCCGGGAATCGCGCGTCCGGCCGCGGCGCGCAGCGCATCGAGCGTGTCCAGCCCGTCGAGCCGGTCGTGCAGGTGATAGTCCACCAGCAGCACGTCGGGCGCCCGCGCCACCATCTCCAGCGCCTCGTCCACCGTGGTCGCCAGCATCGTGGTCACCTGCCAGCGCGAGAGCAGCGCTTCCATGCCCGCGAGGATGTCGCGATCGTTGTCCACGCACAGGACCGACAGCGCGTGCAGGTCCTGGTCGATGGGCCTGTGCGGGGTGCTGGCGGCCTGCACGGCCAGCGCGGCGCCGCGCGGCACCACGATAGAGAACATGCTGCCGCGGCCGACCGCCGAGCGTGCGTCGAGCGCATGCCCGAGCAGGCGCGAGATGCGCTGGCAGATCGACAGCCCCAGGCCGAGGCCGCGGCCGTCCCAGTCGAAGGGCTGTTCGTAGCGGTGGAATTCCTCGTAGATCTGGCGCATGTGGTGTTCGGGAATGCCGGGCCCGGAATCCCAGACCTGCAGCGCGACCTGGTCGCCGCGCGGCCGCGCCGCCAGCACCACCCGCCCGCGCGGCGTGTAGCGCAGCGCGTTGGCGATGAAGTTCTGCAGCACGCGGCGCAGCAGCCGGCGGTCGCTGCGTACCGGCAGCACCGGCGCGTACACGCGGATGCCGATGCTGCGCGCGGCCGCCATCGGCGCGTACTGTGCGGCCAGCTCGCGCAGCAGCGCGCCGGCGTCGAAGTCGGTGATCTCGGGCTGCAGCTTGCCCGCGTCCAGGCGCGAGACGTTGAGCAGTCCGTCGAGCAACTCCTCGGCCGCACGCAGCGCGGTGTCCACGCGCTCGGCCAGGTGCGCCTGCTCCTGCGGCTGCGTGCTCTCGCGCAGCGCCGAGGTGAACAGGCGCGCGGCGTTGAGCGGCTGCAGTACGTCGTGGCTGACCGCGGTGAGGAAGCGCGAACGCGATTCCTGCGCGGTCTCGGCCTCGCGGGTGCGCTCGGCCACGCGCTGCTCGAGGTGTTCGTTGATCTCGCGCAGCTCGCGCTCCACGCGTTTGTAGTCGGTGACGTCGCTGTAGCTGGTGGCGTAGCCGCCGCCGGGCAGCGGCTGGCCGCGCAACTCCAGCACCTGGCCGCTGGCGCGCACGCGCTCGCTCACGTGCGCCGAGCCGGCGCGCATGTAGCCGATGCGCTTGTCCACCTCGGCCTCGATCTCCTCCGGGCTGAGCCGGCCGAGCTCGCCGCGCTCTGCGTTGTAGCGGATCAGGTCGGCGACCGGGCGGCCGATGTAGAGCATGCCGTCGGGATAGTCGAACAGCTGCTGGTAGCGGCGGTTCCAGGCGACCAGGCACATGTCGCCGTCGACCACGCTCACGCCCTGGTCGATGTTCTCCAGGGTGTTGGACAGGATTTCGCGGTTGAAGCGCAGCTCCTGGCCGGCCTCGTCGAGCACCGCCACCACCTCGCCGACCTCCATGCCCGAGCCCTTGAGCACGCTGGTGACCACCAGCCGCGCCGAGGCCGCGCCGACCGCCGCGGCCAGCAGGCGCTCGGTGAACTGCACCCAGTTGCGGTCGGCGCGCGCCTGCGGCTGCAGCTCCTGCGACAGTTCGTGCGCGTGCTGCGCGAAGGCGCGCTGCGCGGTGCGCTCGCCGACGATGCGGCTGGCCAGCACCTGCAGGTCGCCGAGGGTCACGTTGCCCTTCCATTCGCCGGCCGCCAGCGCGCTGCGTTGGGCGTAGGGGTCGAGGAAGGGTGCGGCGCGCAGGCGCTCGTCGAGGTTGGGGCGCCAGCGCGCCGAAACCAGCAGCAGCGCACCGATGTTGCACAGCAGCGACCAGAAGGTGCCGTGGGTGAGCGGATCCCAGCCCCACAGGCCGAACAGCTGCCGCGGGCGCAGCCAGTGGATGCCGAACGGGCCGTCGCGCAGCCAGGCCGGGTCGAACCAGCCTGCGTCGGTGAGCGTGGGCAGCAGCAGCGTGTACAGCCACACCGTGAAGCCGAGCAGCAGCCCGACCTCGGCGCCGCGGCGGCTGGCGCCGTGCCAGTACAGCCCGCCGATCAGGGCCGGCGCGAACTGCGCGACCGCCGCGAACGACATCAGGCCGAACGACGCCAGCGAGGCGTCGCTGCCGCTGGCGCGGTAGTAGCCCCAGGCCATGCCGGCGATGCCGACGATGGCGATGCGGCGGATCCACAGCACGGTCGCGGCGACATCGCCGCCATGGCGCTCGGCCCAGCCGCGGCGCAGCAGCAGCGGCATCACCAGGTCGTTGCTGACCATGGTCGCCAGCGCCACGCTGGCCACGATCACCATGCCGGTCGCCGCCGAAAAGCCGCCGACGTAGGCCAGCAGCGCCAGCGTGTCGCGCTGCTCGGCCAGCGGCAGCGCCAGCACGAAACTGTCCGGCGCGACGTCGCTGGCGTTGCCGAACAGCACCATGCCCGCGCTCGCGATCGGCACAACCATCAGGGTGACGATCACCAGGTAGGCGCCGAACATCCAGCGCGCGCGGCGGATGTCGGCGACGTTGCCGCATTCGACGATGGCCACGTGGAACTGGCGCGGCAGGCAGAAGATCGCCGCGAACGCGAGCAGGCACTGCGCGGCGAAACCGACCGGCGGCGCGACGTCGACCAGGGCGCGGGTGGCGGCCACGTAGTCGATGTCGCGCGCGCCCAGCCAGCTGCTGGCGAACAGTCCGACCGCGACCAGCGCCACCAGCTTGACCAGCGATTCGAGCGCGACCGCGAGCATCATGCCCGGCCGGTGTTCGGTGGCATCGACCTGGCGGGTGCCGAACAGGATCGCGAACAGCGCCATCAGCGCCGCCACGTACAGTCCCGGGTCGCCCAGCGCCGGGCCGTTGGGATCCTGCCCGGCCAGCACCACGACGCTGATGGCGACCGCCTTGTACTGCAGTGCCAGGTACGGCACCGCGGCGATCAGCGCGATCGTGGCCACCAGCGCGGCCAGCGGCTGCGAGCGGCCGAAGCGCGAGGCGATGAAGTCGGCGATCGAGACCGTGTTCTGGCTCTGCGCGACCTTGGCCATGCGCTCGAGGATGCGCCAGCCGAACAGCAGCAACAGCAGCGGGCCGAGGTAGATTGGCACGTAGCCGATGCCCGAGCGCACCGCGGTGCCGACCGCGCCGTAGAAGGTCCAGGACGAGCAGTACACCGCCAGCGCCAGGCTGTAGACCAGCGGCCGCAGCCACGGCCGCTGCGGATACAGCGGGTAGCGGTCGCCGATCCACGCCACCGCGAACAGCAGCGCGGCGTAGCCGACCGACACCAGCAGCAGAACCCAGCCCGGCAGCATCCAACCCTCCCCCGATTGATGCGCGCTGGGAGTGTAGCGCGGGCGTCGGCGGGCTGCGGGCGCCGGCGGGGCAGGCGGGGCGGCGACGGTCCGGCGCCCGCGCCAGTGATGCCGCCAGAAGCGGAAAACCCGCCTTGCGGCGGGTTTTCCCTGGACTCCCGCCTTCGCGGGGGTGAGGCAATGTCAGCTGCGCTGCGCGCAGGTCATTGCGTCACTTGATCTTGCCTTCCTTGTAGACCACGTGCTTGCGGACGACGGGATCGTACTTCTTGATCTCCATCTTGCCGGGGGTGTTCTTCTTGTTCTTGTCCGTGGTGTAGAAGTGGCCGGTGTTGGCCGACGAAATCAGACGGATCTTGTCGCGCTTGCTTGCCATGACGTGGGACTCCTCAGACCTTCTCGCCGCGCTTGCGCAGGTCGGCGAGCACGGCGTCGATGCCGTTCTTGTCGATGGTGCGCAGGGCAGCCGTGGAAACGCGCAGCTTCACCCAGCGGTTCTCGCTGGCGACCCAGAACCGGCGCTCGTGCAGGTTGGGCATGAAGCGGCGGCGGGTTTTGTTCATCGCGTGCGACACGTTGTTGCCGGTCGTCGTACGCTTGCCGGTGACTTGGCAGACTCGGGACATTGCACACCTCGAAAGTGTCATGGTGCCCCCCTTGGCCAGGGAGGCGGCGGCCCCGGCGGGCGCGGCCGGAGCCGTGCCTGCCACGCGTTGCGGGTCAGGATCGCTGGACGGGATGGCGGGCGGAAAGCGCGTGTCCGGCCGGTCCTTGCCCCGAACCTGAAAAGGTTCCGGGCGCAGCGAGCCGGGCATTATGCCTGCCGGCCGGGCCGTGGACAAGTCGGGTCCCGCCTCTTCCGCCCGGGCAGTGGCGGGCGGGCTCAGGCAGGCGGGTGCGGCCCGGGGCCGGCGCCGACCGGCAGGCGCACGATCATCAGCGCCGGATCGTCGGGATCGGGCTGCATGGCGAACCCCAACTGGGCGCACATCGCCAGCATGCCGCGGTTCTGCCGCAGCACCTGGCCCTCGACCTCCTGCAGGCCGAGCCAGCCGGCGACCTCGATCATGATCGCCATCAGCTGCCGCCCCAGTCCCTGGCCCTTGAGGTCGGAGCGCACCAGGATCCCGTACTCGCCGGCCTGGTAGTTGGCATCGGCGTGCAGGCGCACCGCGCCCAGCATGGCGCCGGACCCGTCCAGCGCCAGCAGCGCGATCGAGCGCGCGTAGTCCATCTGCGTGAGCCGCGCGATGAACTCGTGGCTGAAGTGCTTCACCGACTGGAAGAAGCGCAGCCGCAGGTCCTCGTCGGTGACGTGGGTGAAGAACTCGCGGAACAGTTCGTCGTCTTCCGGCCGCACCGGCCGCACGAACGCGGGCTGGCCGCTGTCCAGCGTGATCGTGCGCTCCCATTCGCTGGGATACGGGAAGATCGCGAAGCGCGGATGGCCGCGGCCCTTGTGCAGCGCGTCCACGGGGCCGACCAGGATGCGGGCGTCGACCGCGACCGCGCAGGCGGCGTCGGCCAGCAGCGGATTGAGGCTCATCTGCCGGATCTCGGGCACGTCGGCCGCCAGCTGCGCCAGCTTCACCAGCGCCAGCGCGATCGCGCGTTCGTCGGCGGCGGGCTGGTTGCGGTGCGCCTTGAGCCGGCGCGCCACCCGGGTGCGCCCGATCAGCTCGTGGGCCAGGCGCAGGTCCAGTGGCGGCAGCGCCAGCGCCAGGTCGTCGACCACGCGCACCGCGGTGCCGCCGCGGCCGAACACGATCACCGGCCCGAACACCGGGTCGTCGGCGATGGCCGCGATCAGCTCGCGCGCATGCGGGCGGTCGACCATGGCCTGCACGGTGACGCCGCGGATGCGCGCGTCGGGACGGCGCTCGCGCGCCAGCCGCAGCACGTCGGCGGCGGCGTCGCGCACCGCCCCGGCGCTGGCCAGGTTCAGGCGCACGCCGTCGACCACGCTCTTGTGCGCGATGTCGGGCGAATCGATCTTCACCGCCACCGTGCGCCCCGCCGCGAGCAGCGGCATCGCCGCCTCCACCGCGGCGTCCGGATCGGCGGCCGGCTGCGGCGTTTCGTAGGCCAGGCCGTAGGCGGCCAGGATGCGCGCGGTGGCCTGCGGATCGAGCTGGACCTCGCCGCGCGCCACCGCCGCCTGCACCAGCGCGCGCGCGGCCGCGGCGTCGACGGTGAAGTCGGCCGGCAGGCTGGGCGGGGTCTCCATCAGCGCCTGCTGCGCCTCGCGGTAGCGCACCAGGTGCATGAAGCCGTGCACGGCCTCGGTTTCGGTGGTGTAGCTGGGCAGCTGCGCGCGGTGCAGGACCGCTTGCGCCTGCGGATCGCTCGACAGCCAGACCGCGAACACCGGCTTGCGCGCGGCCGCGCCCTTGCGCCGCGCCAGCGCGTCGACCAGCGCCTGCGCCGATTCGGTGGGCGGCGACAGCGCGGTCGGCACGTTGACCACCAGCAGCGCGTCGTTGCCCGGATCGTCGAGCAGCGCCTCGACCGCGGTCGCGTAGCGCGCGCCGTCGGCGTCGACCACGATGTCGACCGGGTTGTCGCGCGACCAGCCGCCCTGCAGCAGGCCGTCGAGGGCCTGCACCGTCCCGTCCGACAGCGGCGCCAGGGTGCCGCCCAGGCGCTGCAGCTGCTGCGCGGCCAGCACGCCCACGCCGCCGCCGTTGCCCAGGATCGCCAGGCGCCGGCCGGGGAAGGTGCGCAGCGTGCCCAGGGTTTCGGCGGCGGCGAACAGGTCGTCCAGGGCGTCGACCTGCAGCAGGCCGGCGCGGCGGAACGCCGCGGCGTGCACCGCCTCGGACGGCGCCAGCGCGCGCAGGCCGATCTCGGCGATGCTCTGCGGCGGCTGCGGCCGCGCCGACTTGACCACCACCACCGGCTTGGCGCGCGCCGCCGCACGCGCGGCCGACATGAACTTGCGCGCATCGCCGATGCGTTCGACGTAGAGCAGGATCGAGCGCGTGCGCGGATCGGTGGCGAGGTAGTCGAGCAGGTCGGCGAAATCCACGTCCAGCGCGTCGCCCAGCGACACCACTTTCGAAAACCCCACCGAACGCGAGGTGCCCCACTCGATCAGGGCCGCGGCGATCGCGCTCGATTCGGACACCAGCGCCAGTTCGCCCGGCTGCGGGGTGCCGGCGGCGATGCTGGCGTTGAGCCGGGCATGGGTGGAGACGATGCCCAGGCAATGCGGCCCGAGGATGCGCATGCCGCGCGGGCGCGCCGCGCGCTCGATGCGCGCGTGGAAGGCTTCGCGCGCGGCCGCGTCGGATTCGGCGGTGAGCAGGACCGCCGCGGCGACGCCGAGCGCGGCGGCTTCCTCGACCAGCGCGGGTACCACCGCCGGCGGCGCGGTGATGACCGCCAGGTCCGGGACCCAGCCCAGCTCGCGCAGCCGGCGCACGGTGGCGATGCCGTCGATCTCGCGGTAACGCGGCGTGACCCAGCCGATCCGGCCCGCAAAGCCGGACGCGTGCAGGTTGCGCATCACCGCGCGCCCGGCCGAGCGCTCGCGCGGGCTGCCGCCCACGACCGCGATCGACGCGGGGGAAAACACCGAATCCAGGCGCCAGGTGCTCATGGGGACACAGTATCGCGCGGGCCTGTCCCTGCCGCGTGGTCGGGGCGGGGAGCCGCGCCGCCCGTTCCGATCGGGCGTGGCCTGTCCGCCGGCCGGCCGGCGCCGGGCATCAGGCGCGCTGCCGGCTCCGCAGCCGCTCCAGCACGCCGTCGAGCGCGTCGAGGTTGGCGTAGTGGATCACCAGCTTGCCCTTGTTGGCGCGGCCGTTGTGGATGCTGACCTTGGCGCCGAGCGATTCGGACAGCTCGTTCTCCAGCGTGGCGATGTCCGGCGCCACCGCGGCCTTGCCGGCCGGCTTCTTCTTCGACGATCCGGGCAGCTTGCCGGCGGCGAACTGCGCGGCGCGGTGCTCCACCTCGCGCACCGACCAGCCGTGCTCGGCGGCATCGTTGGCCAGCTTGACCGCCAGCTCCGGCGCCAGGGTCAGCAGCGCGCGCGCGTGCCCCATCTCCAGCCGCCGGGCTTCCACCAGGGCGCGAATCGGCGCGGGCAGCTCCAGCAGGCGCAGCAGGTTGGACACCGCCGCGCGCGAACGGCCGACGGCGCCGGCGGCGGCGGCATGGGTCAGGTCGAACTCGTCGATCAGCCGCTGCAGCGCCTGCGCCTCCTCCAGCGGGTTGAGGTCCTCGCGCTGGATGTTCTCGATCAGCGCCATCGCGATGACGGTGCGGTCGTCGACCTCGCGCACCACCACCGGGATCTCCGTCAGGCCGGCCTCCTTCGAGGCGCGCCAGCGGCGCTCGCCGGCGATGATCTCGTAGGTGCGGTCGGGCAGGGCGCGCACCACGATCGGCTGGATCACGCCCTGGGCCTTGATCGACTCGGCCAGCTCGGTGAGCTTGCCGGCGTCCCACTGACGCCGCGGCTGGTACTTGCCCGCGCGCAGGGCGTCGACCGGCAGCGTGCGCAGGGTGTCCTCCGGCGCGGCTTCCAGGTTCGGCGCCTCGGCGGCGGCCTTGGGGCCGAGCAGCGCTTCCAGGCCGCGGCCGAGGCCGCGCTTCTTCGCCGGCGCGGACTTGGCGCTGCTCATGCCGGGATCTCCGTCACGTTCGCTTCCTTCTGCTGTGGGTCGCGCGCGGCCTGTTCGCGTTCGCGGCGCCGCCGCTCCACCTCGCCGGCCAGGCCGAGGTAGGCGATGCCGCCGCGCGAGCTGCGGTCGTAACCGATGATGCTCTGGCCGTGGCTGGGCGCCTCGGCGAGGCGGACGTTGCGCGGCACGATGGTGCGGAACACCTTGTCGCCGAAATGCTCGACCAGTTCGGCCGATACCGCGTTGGCGAGGTTGTTGCGCACGTCGAACATGGTACGCAGCACGCCCTCGATCTCCAGTGCGGGGTTCAGCCGCTGTTTGAGCGCATCGATCGTGTCCAGCAGCGCGCTCAGGCCCTCCAGTGCGTAGTACTCGCACTGCATCGGCACCAGCACCGAATCGGCCGTGGTCAGCGCGTTGAGGGTGAGCAGCGACAGCGCCGGCGGGCAGTCGATGATGATGTAGTCGTAGCGCGGCCGCAGCGGTTCGAGCGCGCGCTTGAGGCGCTGCTCGCGGCCGTCCTCGTCCATCAGCTCGATCTCGGCCGCAGTCAGGTCGGTATTGCCGGGCAGCAGGTCGAAGCCTTCCACCGTCTCCATGATCGCGTCCTCGGCGTGCAGCTCCTCGAGCAGCACGTCGCAGGTCGACGCCTGCAGGTCGCGCTTGTCGATGCCGCTGCCCATGGTCGCGTTGCCCTGGGCGTCGAGGTCGATCAGCAGCACCCGCTTCGGCGTGGCGGCGAGCGCGGCGGCCAGGTTGACCGCGGTGGTGGTCTTGCCGACGCCGCCCTTCTGGTTGGCGATGGCGATGATGCGGGCCATGGGTCCGGGTGCCTTTGGTAGCGGCGGGGGGTTGGCCGCAGGGCGCGGCCCGGACAGGGGATTATGCCGCGCATCGGCCCAACGCGGCGCGTCGATGCCAAACCCGCCGCCGCGGGCCCCGTCCCCGGACGCGCCGCGCGCTTTTTTTCGTCCAGGCCGCGGCCGCGCGGGCGGCCGCAGGCCTCAGTCCTGGCGTTCGACCACGACCAGGTGGCGTTCGGCCGCCAGTCCGGGCACCGTCAGCGGGTGCACCGCCTGCAGCTGCCAGCCCGGCGGCAGGGCGGCGATCTCCTCGTCCGGGCGCACGCCCTTCATCGCCAGCAGGCGCCCGCCGGCCGCCACCAGGTGGCCGCCCACGGCGAGGATGTCGGGCAGCGTGGCCAGCGCGCGCGCGGTGATCGCGGCATATCGCCCGGGTTCGTCCAGCGCCTCGGCGCGGCTTTCGCCCACCCGCGCATTGTCCAGCCGCAGCGCCCGCACCGCCTCGCGCAGGAACCGCGCCTTCTTGCCGTTGGACTCGACCAGCGTGACCCGCAGGTCCGGCAGCGCCAGCGCCAGCGGGATCCCCGGCAGGCCGGGGCCGGTGCCGAGGTCGGCCAGGGTGTCGATCCCGGCCAGGAACGGCTGCATGGCCAGCGAGTCGAGCAGGTGCAGGGTGACCATCTGCCGCGGGTCGCGGATCGCGGTGAGGTTGTAGGTCGCGTTCCAGCGCTGCAGCAGGGCCAGGTAGTCCAGCAGCGGCGCGGCCAGCGTGCGCGCCAGCCCGAGCGCGTCGAGTCCGGATTCGAGTTCGGCGCGCAGGGCCGCGGCGTTGGGATCGGTCATGGCGACATTGTAGGAGGCGCGGCTGCGAGGCCGCCCGTCCTGCCGGCCGAGGCCCCACCCATGCGCCGCGCGCGGCGCCCGCCGCAGAGCGCACCGCGACGGCGCGACGGCGCGACGCGCCCGGATCGGCCTCAGGCGCGATCGTCCACCCGCGCCGGCGCCGGCGTGCGCCAGGCCAGCGTGGCCAGGTATTCCGGGGCGGGGCTGAACGCATGCAGGCACCAGTCGCCGGGCGCGCCCAGGGCAGGATCGCAGGCGCTCAGCCGCCAGCCCTCGCCGTCGCGGCTGAATTCCAGCCGCTCCAGGCCGAAGGCGATGCCGCGCCCGTGCGCCTTGAGCACCGCTTCCTTGGCGCACCACAGGCGTACGAACCAGCACTCGGCTTGGTCGTGCGGCAGCGCGGCCAGCGCGTCGGCCTCGCCGGCGGTGAAGAAGCGCCGGGCCAGCGTCATCGCATTCGGCCGCGGCCGCAGCCATTCGATGTCGGCGCCGATGCGCGCACCGTGCGCCAGCGCCACCAGCAGCCGTTCGCCGCTGTGGCTCCAGTTGGCGTCGTATCCGCCCTGGCCGGGATCGAGATGGGGCCGGCCGTGCGCATCGCGACGCAGCCCCAGCGCCGCTTCCGGCACCGCCAGCGCCTGCGCCAGCCAGCGCCGCGCCTGCGGTTCGGCGGGTTCGCCGCGGCGGTAGGGAAACCAGGCGCAGCGGACCGGACCGATCGCGAGGCTGTGTTCGGGGTTGGGCATCGGCAGGCGCGGGTTCTTCGTCGCAGCGGCGCGCCAGCGTAAGCTACCCGCCGTGGCGGCGTGAATGGATCCGCCGGTCGGGGCGCATGTCGGCAGTCATCCAGCACAGCACAGTACAGCCGGCGTCGACTGGCGCCACGCTGCCGGCGGGCGCGGACACCGCGCGCTTCGCCTTCGACGGCGCCGGCGCCACGGCGTGCGCGCAGTTCGCCGCGCACGTGCGCGCGCTGGCCGCGCGCCTGCCCGCCGCGGCGTACGCGGTCAACCTGTGCGAGGACCGCTACCGGTTCCTGGTCGCGTTCTGCGCGGTGGCCGTGCGTGGCCAGGCCAACCTGCTGCCGCCCAGCCGTACCCGCGCGGCCATCGACGAGGTGCGCGCGCAGTATCCCGACAGCTATTGCATCGGCGACGGTGACGCCTGCGGTTGCGACGCACTGCGCCCCGACGGGCATTTCGTGGCGCTGCCGGCGACGCTGCCCGGACTCGACGGCGCGCCGCTGCACATCGACGACGCGGCCGTGGTCGCGATCGGCTTCACCTCCGGCAGCACCGGCACGCCGTCGGCGAACGCCAAGACGCTGGGGTCGTTCCGCACGAGCACCGCGCAGAACCTGGCCGCGCTGGCCAGCCTGTGGCCGGCGGGCACGGTGCCGGACGTGGTGGCCACGGTGCCGCCGCAGCACATGTACGGCGTGGAGCTGTCGGTGATGCTGCCGCTGCTCGGTGGCGCCGCGGTGCATCGGGGACGTCCGTTCTTTCCGCAGGACATCGCCCGCGCGCTGGAGGAGGCGACCGCGCCGCGGCTGCTGGTGAGCACGCCGGTGCACCTGCGCGCGCTGCTCGAGTCGGGCGTCGCGCTGCCGCCGCTGGCGGGCATCGTCACCGCGACCGCGCCGCTGCCGCCGGAACTCGCCGCCGAGGCCGAGTCGCGCTTCGGATGCGAGGTGCGCGAGACCTTCGGCTCCACCGAAACCTGCATCTTCGCCTTCCGCCGCACCGCGCGCGACGCGGCCTGGACGCCGTATCCGGGCGTGCGCCTGCAGCCGCGGCCGGACGGCACCCTGGTGTCGGCGCCGCACCTGCCGCAGCCGGTACTGCTGGCCGACCTGGTCGGGCTGCAGGACGATGGCCGCTTCGTGCTGCACGGCCGCCAGGCCGACCTGCTCGAGATCGCCGGCAAGCGCGCGTCGCTGGCCGACCTCACCCGCCGCCTGCTGGCGCTGCCGGGCGTGCGAGATGGCGCGATGTTCCAGCTCGATCCCGGGGCCGGCGGCGTGCGCCGAATCGCGGCGGTGTTCGCCAGCGACACGCTCGACGAAGCCGCGGTACGCGAGGCGCTGCGGCGCAGCGTCGATCCGGTGTTCCTGCCGCGGCCGCTGCGCCGCGTCGCCGCGCTGCCGCGCAACGAGACCGGCAAGCTGCCGCGCGAGGCGCTGCTGCGCCTGTTGCGTGGCGACGCCGCCGCCGGGTCCTGACGGATCCGGGCTGCGCGGCTCGCCCAGGCAGGCGACGCGCGGTGCCGATGACGTTGCGCGCCTGCCGGCGCAGGCGTTCCCGGATCCCCGCGACAGGGGCTGCCGCGCCGCTCCACCTACTGACATCGCCGTCACGATCCCGCTGCCAGCATGGCCCCACTCCGAACGGAGTCTGACCACAACTCATCGGGAGACAGCGCATGGGCATCATCATCTGGCTGATCGTCGGCGGCATCGTCGGCTGGCTGGCGAGCATCATCATGAAGCGCGATGGACAGCAGGGCATCCTGCTCAACATCATCGTCGGCATCATCGGCGCGCTGATCGGCGGTTGGCTGATCGGCCCGCTGCTCGGAGCCGGTTCGATCAACGACGGCATCACGGTCATGAGCTTCATCGTCTCGCTGATCGGCGCGGTGATCCTGCTCGCGATCGTCAACCTGTTCCGCCGCGGAAGCGTCCGCTGACGCGACCACGTCATGCAGGGACGCAGGAAAGGCCCGGCCATGCCGGGCCTTTCCTTTTGGGCCGGGCCACGCGATCGGCATCCCGACCTTCTCGCCGTCCATGCATCGATGAACCGCGTCCGCCGTCCGCGTCCGGCTTCACCGTCGATTGAAGCGGCCGCGCCCAGCATGCGCACTCCCACGATCCAGGAGTCGAACATGTCCAGCCCGATGGCATTCCGTCGTACCACCCTCGCCGTGACCGCCACGCTGCTGCTGGCCGGCCTGCCGGCGATGGCCCAGGAGGCCCAGGAGGCGATGACCGCCGCCGAGGTCCGGGCCAGGCTCGAGGCGCAGGGCTACACCAAGGTCAACGACGTCGAGTTCAAGGACGGCGTCTGGAGCGCGGACGCGCGCAGCGCCGACGGCAACCGCGTCGACCTGTCGATCGATCCGAAGACCGGCGAGATCTATCCCGACGAGCAGGTCGCCAACCTGGGCGAGGCCGACGTCGAGGCCAGGCTCTCGGCCGCAGGCTACGCCAAGGTCCATGACATCGAATTCGAGGACGGCGTCTGGAAGGCCGAAGCCGAGGACGCACAGGGCAAGGACGTCGAGCTGCGCCTGGATCCGGCCACCGGCAAGGTAATCGGCAAGGCGCGCGACTGAAGTCCGCGGCGGCTGCGGTCGAAGGCGCCATCGGCGCGTCTTCGTCGCAGCCGCGCCTGCGCGTCGCGCGCCACGCGTGTCCCCCGCCCGGCGGATGCGCAGGCGTCCGGCTTCATGCTCACCCGCGGGTCGCGCGATCGTCGACTCGACCGGCGCGGCTTGACCTCCGGCGTCTCCCGGCGCAGCGTCGGCGTCCACCGCGCGACCAGGACACCGCCATGGCATCGGCTGCACAGGAACTCGAACGCTTCGTCCAGGATGCACTTGCCGCCGGCGCTTCGCGCCAGGAGGTCGAGGCGGCGCTGGTGTCGGCCGGCTGGGCGCCGGACCAGGTCCGGCGGCCGCTCGCGGCCTGGGCGGATGTCCCGTTCCGCGTGCCGGTGCCCAGGCCGCGCCCCTACCTGTCCGCGCGCGATGCCTTCCAGTACCTGGTGCTGTTCACCACGCTGTACCTGTCGGCCTGGCACCTGGGCAGCCTGCTGTTCGACCTGATCGAGATCGCGCTGCCCGATGCGGCCGATCCGGACTATCGCGTGCAGGGCCTGGCGCGTTCGATGCGCTGGTCGGTGGCCACGCTGCTGGTCGCGTTCCCGGTGTTCGCGTTCATGGCGCAGCGGATCGGTCGCGAGGTCGCGCGCGATGCGTCGCGGCGACTGTCGGCGGTGCGACGCTGGCTGACCTACCTGACCCTGTTCATCGCCGCGGCGGTGCTGATCGGCGACCTCATCACCCTGGTCTACAACCTGCTCGGCGGCGAGCTGAGCCTGCGCTTCGTGCTCAAGGTGGTGGTGGCCGGGGTGATCTCCGGCGCGATCTTCGCCTGGTACCTGGCCGACCTGCGCAACGAGGAGCGCGAGGCATGAGCGGCCCGGGACGCGGGCGCATGCTGGTGATCGCCGCCGGCGTGGCGATCGCCGCGACGGTGGCGGCGGCGCTGCTGGTGACCGGCCTGCCGGATGCGCAGCGGCAGGCGCGGCTGGACGAACGCCGGGTGCAGGACCTGCACCGGATCGATCTGGCGATCCGGGCCCACGCCCGCCAGCACGATGCATTGCCGGCGACGCTGGACGGCCTCGGCGAGGCGACCGGCCGCCGGCTGTCCTTGGCCGAGCCGGGC
>JAEWZE010000005.1 GCA_023395465.1 Pseudomonadota bacterium | reverse complement strand
AAGCGACCATCGAGGCCGCGCGCCTGCGCTTCCGCCCGATCCTGATGACCTCGCTGGCCTTCATCATGGGCGTGGTGCCGATGGCGATCTCCACCGGCGCCGGCGCCAACGCCCGCCACGCGATCGGTACCGGCGTGATCGGCGGCATGCTGTTCGCCACCTTCCTGGGCCTGCTGCTGATCCCGGTGTTCTTCGTCGCGGTGCGCAGGATGCTTGGCGACAAGATGGACGAGGCGCTGCCGCAGCGGCAGCCGGCGCAGTCGCAGGGCTGAGGGACGCACCACGCGGAAGGCCGGGGACCGCTCCTGCTGCCAGGGGCGGGCTTTTTGTCCCCCGGCGCGTTGGGCGACCTGCTCCACCCGATCGCGGATGCGTGACCGGCGAGAGGCGCTTCGCGGGTGGCCGCCGTGTTCGCGGCACCTTCCCCTGAGCCGCGGCCGGTCCCCGGCCAGACCGTCGGTCGTCCGGGCAGTCGGTCGTCGGGGAAACAGGCAATAAAAAACCCGGCAGCCGGAGCTGCCGGGTTGCGTCGGCGCGAGAGGGGAGGGATCGCGCCGGCTAGGGGAACCGCGTCGGATCAGCGGCGCTTGGCCGGCTTGGTGGCCTGCTCGGTCGCGGATTCGGCGGCGGCCTGGGCCTTGGCCGTGGCGGTTTCGAGCTGGGCCTTGGCGAGCTGGGCAATGGCTTCGTTGGTCTTCACGGTGGCGCCGAAGACTTCCTGGCCGGTGCTGATGGTGCGCTCGACGTTCTCGCGGGCGATCTGCACGCCCTTGGGCAGCAGGGTCTTGAAGCCGTCGAAATCGCGGACCTCGGCGGCCTCGCCGAAGAACGAGAAGGCGGCGCCCGCGTTCTCTTCCAGCGTGGCCAGCTGCAGGCCGAAGATCTTCTGCGCGTTGTCGAGGGTGAGCTGGTTGATGCGCGCGGCGGTGTCGGCGAACTGACGCGTCGCGGCGGCGAACTGCTCGTTGTACTGGTAGTTCATGGGAATCTCCTTGGCGTACAGTGCCGGCGCGGATGTGCCGGTTTGTGCGATGCAGCATATGCCCGCTTATGTTGCAATGCAACATCGACCCGACGAGCGGCAGGTTGCTGTTCAGTTTCCAATGAAATCAGCAGCTTGTGCGCGGGCCTCGACGGCCTGCCGTCGAGGACTGTGTCGGTCGCGCGCGAGGCTCAGCCGGTGTAGCGGCAGCCGGAGGTGCAGGTTTCGCGGACCACCACCGCGCTCAGCAGCGGCAAGGCCGGCTTGAGCCGGTCCCAGATCCAGGCCGCGAGCCGCTCGCTGGTCGGATTCTCCAGGCCGGGGACGTCGTTGAGATAGTGGTGGTCCAGCTGCTCGTACAGCGGCTTGAAGGCCGCCTTGATGTCGGCGAAGTCCATGACCCAGCCGGTGTCCGCGCCCGGCTCGCCGGCCACGTGCAGTTCCACCCCGAACGAATGCCCGTGCAGGCGTGCGCACTTGTGCCCGGCCGGCACGTTGGGCAGACGGTGCGCCGCTTCGAGGGTGAAGCTCTTGAAGATTTCCATGCCGCCATTGTCCGCCCGCGTCGCCTGCCCGGCAATCGCGGAACTTGGGCTTTGGCTCGGCGATGCGGTAGCGTACGGCCCCTTGGCGGGAGTACGCCGCCGCCGGATCCGGCGACGGTGCCGCGCCGCGATTTTCCCGCCCCGCCATGCCCCGCGAGGAGCAAAGCCCGATGACGCCAGAACAACTCCTGTCCACGTACGGCCCACGCGAGGCCATGGAATACGACGTGGTGGTCGTGGGTGCCGGCCCGGCCGGGCTGGCGACCGCGATCCGCCTGCGCCAGCTGGCCGCGGAGGGCGGGCGCGAGCTGTCGGTGTGCGTGCTCGAAAAAGGCTCGGAGCCCGGTGCGCACATCCTCTCGGGCGCGATCATGGATCCGCGCGCGCTGGCCGAGCTGTTTCCAGACTGGGCCGAGCGCGGCGCGCCCCTGAAGCAGGCCGTCGCCCGCGACGAGTTCCTGTTCCTGGACGAATCCGGCGCCAGGTCCACGCCGGCCTTCCTGCTGCCCGACTGCTTCGACAACCACGACAACTACATCGTTTCGCTGGGCGCGGTCACGCGCTGGCTCGGCGCGCAGGCCGAAGCGCTGGGCGTGGAGATCTTCCCCGGCTTCGCCGCAGACGAGGTGCTGTACGACGAGGCAGGCGCGGTGCGCGGCGTGGCCACCGGCAACCTCGGCCTGGGCAGGGACGGCGAGCCGACCTCCGAGTTCCAGCTGGGCATGGAACTGCATGCGAAGTACACGATCTTCGCCGAAGGCTCGCGCGGCCACCTCGGCCGCCGCCTGATCGAGAAGTTCGCACTCGACGAGGGACGCGACCCGCAGAGCTACGGCATCGGCATCAAGGAACTGTGGCAGGCCGATCCGGCCACGCACCAGCCGGGCCTGGTGGTGCATACCGCCGGCTGGCCGCTGGATGGCAATACCTACGGCGGCTCGTTCCTGTACCACGCCGAGGACGGGAAGATCGCGGTCGGCTTCGTGGTCGGTCTGGATTACGCCAACCCGTACCTGAGCCCGTTCGAGGAGTTCCAGCGCTGGAAGACGCATCCGGCGATCCGCAAGCACCTGGAAGGCGGCAAGCGCATCGGCTACGGCGCGCGCGCGATCACCGCCGGTGGCCTGCTGTCGCTGCCGAAGCTGGTGTTCCCGGGCGGGGCGATGGTCGGCTGCGAGGCCGGCTTCCTCAACGCCAGCCGGATCAAGGGCAGCCATGCCGCGATCAAGACCGGCATGCTCGCCGCGGAGGCCGCGTTCGCGGCGATCGGCGAAGGCCGTGCGCGCGATGAACTCGCCGCCTATCCGGACGCGTTCGGGAAGAGCTGGCTGCACGCGGAGCTGCTGCAGTCCAAGAACTTCAAGCAGTGGTTCAAGAAGGGTCGCAGCCTGGCCACGCTGATGACCGGCATCGAGCAGTGGCTGCTGCCGAAGCTGGGCATCCGCAATCCGCCCTGGACGATCCATCGCGATCGCCCCGACCACGCCTGTCTGGAGCCGGCCGCCCGGCACAGGAAGATCGACTATCCCAGGCCGGATGGCGAGCTGACCTTCGACCGCCTGAGCTCGGTGTTCCTGTCGAGCACCGCGCACGACGAGGACCAGCCTTCGCACCTGACGCTCAAGGACGCCTCGGTGCCGGTCGAGGTGAACCTGGCGACGTACGCCGGGCCTGAGGCGCGCTACTGCCCCGCGGCGGTGTACGAGTTCGTCGGCGAAGGCGCGGACACGCGCCTGCAGATCAACTTCGCCAACTGCGTGCACTGCAAGACCTGCGACATCAAGGA
>JAEWZE010000034.1 GCA_023395465.1 Pseudomonadota bacterium | reverse complement strand
GGCCCTGCGGGCGATTGCCGCGGTGGGTATGGGTAAAGGCGGTCGGCGCGATCAGCAGGTCGCCGGTGCGGGGTTCGATCCTGCGCTGCTGGAACAGGAATTCGGTCTCGCCGCCTTCGAAGCCGTCATTGAGATAGAGCGTCCACAGCAGGTGGCGATGCAGGGTGTCGCCATCGCCCACGTGCGGGTACAGCTCGCAGTGCCAGTAGGGATAGCCGCCTTTGCCGGCGCTGTACCACTGCAGGTTGACCGGACCCGGGCGCAGGCAGGTGCGCGCCAGCTGGCCGAGCGCGCGATCGTCGAGCGCGGCGAGGTCCTCGGCCGAGAGGCGACGCAGCCCGCCGTTGCCGTCGGGCTGCTGCAGCATCAGTGGCGCGACCAGGGCCTGCGGATAGCGGCGCAGGTAGGCCAGCAGGCCGCCATACACGGCCACGTTGAGCGCCTGCGCGATATCGGCCCAGTCGGGGCGGTCGCTGATGGAGAGGTCGCGGCTGTGCTTGAGCTCGGGATGCACGCCGCCGCCCACCTGGCCGGGCTGCAGCGCATCGCTGGCGCGCAGCCGCGCCACGATCGCCGCACAGGCCTCGGTCGCCAGCGCGCCCGGATACACCTCGATGAAGTCGGGGGGATGCACGGCCCGATTCTAGCGCTGGCGCGGCCATGCCGACCGCGCATGTGCGTCCATCCAGGCGCCCGCCCCGGTCGCGGACGCGTCGCCGCGGTTCAGTCCGCGCGCGCCTGCCAGTCCCAGCGCAGCCCCAGCAGCAGCCCGCGGCCGGGACCGGGTTCGTAGTGCCGGCCGTTGCCTTCGTTGACGATGACCGACCCGACATGGGCGCGGTCGAACACGTTGTCGAGGCGGGCGAAACCGCGCAGCCGCCCGTGCGCGGTGCGCCAGTCGCGCGCGGCTTGCAGATGCAGCAGCACGTGGCCCGGTGCGTGCCGGGCGCCGGTGTCGCTGACGCTGATCGACGAACTGCCGGTGGCTTCGAGCGCAAGCTGCCAGTCGCGCGGCTGCCACTGCAGGCGCAGATGGCCCTGGCGTCGCGCGGTACCGGGGATCGTCGTCCCGGCCGCGACCAGGACCGACGGATCGGTGCAGCCGGCCCCGGTACAGATCGGGAACGCGTCGCGGAAGCATGCGTCCAGCCAGGTCCAGGCCAGCCGCAGCGACCAGGCCTCGGCCAGCGGCAGCGTCGCCGAGAGTTCGGCGCCCTCGCGCCGCGCGCGGCCGACGTTGCGGTAGCTGCTGCGGCCGCCGACGTTGCGCGCGACCGCCAGTTCGTCGTCGGTGTCGGCGCGGAACAGCGCCGCCTCCACGTGCGCGCCGCCGTCGCTGCGCCACTTGGCGCCGAGTTCGAGGTTGCGGCTGGTCGCTGGCGCGAGGTCGAACGCCAGCCCGGCGCCGCCGTCGGCGCGGTAGCCCAGTTCGTTGAAGGTGGGCGTCTCGAAGCCGCGCCCCGCCGAGGCATACACGCGCCAGTCCTGCGCCGGCGCGAACATGAGCCCCAGCACCGGCGTGGTCTCGGCGTAGTCCACGCGGCCGCTGTCGTCGGGATTGCTGGCGGTGATGTAGCGGTCGCTCGACTCGAAGCGCAGCTGGCTGCGGCGCACGCCGGCCAGCAGCGACCACCGCTGCGCGAACTGCCACCAGGCCTGCGCGTAGAGATCGCGGTTGTCGACGCGGTTGCGCTCGTCGCGCCGCAGCGCGCCGCGCACGCCCAGCGTGTCGCCGACGAAGTTCTCGTAGCCGCGCCGGTGCTGGCGCTGGCGGTCGGCGTTGCCGCCGGCGGTGAACTCGAGCGCACGCCCGGCCAGCGAACCGGCCCAGCGCCAGCGCAGGTCGACGCCGCCGTAGTCGTTGTCCAGGTCGATCACGCCGCCGGAGCTGAGCGGATTGCCCTGCGCGCCCACCGGCACCGACAGGAACTGCTCGATCTCGCGACGCCCGCCGTAGCTCATGGCCTCGAGCGCATGGCCACCCGCCAGCGGCTGCTCCCAGCGCAGGCCCAGCTGGTCCTGGCGCGCCGACTTGCGCGTGCGGTACTGCGTGGCGACCGCGGTGGCCTGGCGCGGATCGTCCTGCACCTGGTCCCAGGACAGGCCCAGCGGATCGAGCGCGCCGGGCGCATCGAAATGATTGGCCACCAGCTGCAGGCGGCCGTCGCGCGGCAGCGGCGCATGCAGCTTGAGGTTGAGCCAGCTGCGCCGCGCGGCGCTGTGGTCGCGCCAGCCGTCGGTCTCGAAGTGGCTGGCCGCCAGCGCGTAACCCAGCACGTCGCCGGCGCCGCGCAGGCTGGCCGTGATCGCGCGGGCAGCGTCGCGTCCCGCGCTCGCCTGCAGGTGGCCGCGCGTGGGCGCGTCCCCGTCCGCGCTGAAGATCTGCACCACGCCGCCGGACGAGTTGCCGTGCAGCGCGGAGAACGGACCACGCAGCACCTCGACGCGCTCGGCGCCCGCCAGCACGAAATGCGAGACCTGGCCCTGGCCGTCGGGCATGGTCGCCGGGATCCCGTCTGCGTACAGCCGCAGCCCGCGCACGCCAAAGGTGGAACGCGCGCCGAATCCGCGGATCGACAGCTGCGTGTCCTGGGCGAAATTCTGCCGCTCGCGCGCGGCGAGCCCGGGCACGCCGGCCAGCGCCTCGGACACCGCCACGCCGGCGCCGGCCTCGCCACCGTCGAGTTCGATGCGATCGAAGGACGCGGGCACGTCGAACGGCGCGACCCGCTGCAATCGCGCGGCGGACACCTCGATGCGGTCGAGGGTGAGCGCAACGGGCTCGGCTGCGGACAGTGCAGCGGCCGGCAGCGCCAGCGCCAGGAGCATCGGCAACCGACCGCGCAGGGGGCGGCGGCGGTGCCCTGAACGGATCGCGGGCATCATGAAAGGAGGCGGGGAATCATCGTCGACAGTGTCCGGCGCGCGGCATGAACGGGTCGTCGTGGCAGGCCACCTGAGTGGTGGGACTGCGCAGGACCGCTGGATCGCACGGCACCTGGGCCGGGCGCACGCGTGCACCACATCCCCGTCTTCAATCCGTGCCGGCAGAGGGCGTCACGCGGGATGGGCATGGGGCGACGTGTGCAACCCGGGCCGCGACCGCGCATGGAAACGACCGCGAGGCTCGAGTCCGGCACCAGGTCGCCGCTGGCGCGCTCAGCTGACCGCCGCCACCGCCTGCGCCACGTAGTCCAGGTTCTTCGCGCTCAGCGCGGCCACGCAGATACGCCCGGTGCCGACGGCGTAGATGCCGAACTCCTCGCGCAGGCGATCCACCTGCGCCTTCGACAGGCCCGAGTACGAGAACATGCCGGCCTGGCGCTCGATGAAGCCGTATTGCGGCGCGCCGTGCGCAGCCAGTCGTTCGACCAGGCCCGCACGCAGGGCGTGGATGCGTGTGCGCATCTGCCCCAGTTCGTCCTCCCACTGCGCGCGCAGCGCCGGATCGTTGAGTACGCCGGCCACCAGCGCCGCGCCGTGCGTGGACGGGCTGGAGTAGTTCGCGCGGATCAGGCGCTTGATCTGCGACTGCACGCGCTTGCTCTCGTCGGCGCTGTCGCTGACCACGGTCAAGGCGCCGACGCGCTCGCCGTACAGCGAGAACGACTTCGAGTACGAACTGGCGACGACGAAGTTGCGGATCGGCGAGGCAGCCAGCAGGCGGATCGCCAGCGCGTCCTCGGCAATCCCGCGGTCGAAGCCCTGGTAGGCCATGTCGATGAACGGAAACAGGTTGCGCTCGTGCAGCAGCGCGATCACCTGTTCCCATTGCGGCGCGGTCAGGTCGGCGCCGGTGGGGTTGTGGCAGCAGGCGTGCAGCAGCACCACGGTGCCGGCCTCGAGCCTGCGCAGGTCGGCGAGCATGCCGTCGAAGTCGAGCCCGTGCGCGGCCGCGTCGAAGTAGGTGTAGTCCACGACTTCGAAACCGACCGCGCCGAACACCGCACGGTGGTTCTCCCAGCTCGGATTGCTGATCGCGATGCGCGCGAACGGCAGCGCCTTCTTCAGCAGCTCCGCGCCGGTGCGCAGCGCGCCGCTGCCGCCAATGGTCTGGGTGGTCGCGGCGCGGCCCTCGGCGATCAGCGGCGACCCGGCGCCGAACAGCAGTTCGCGGGTGGCGCGCGTGTAGTCGGGCATGCCGTCGATCGGCAGGTAGCCGCGCGGCTTGCTGGCTTCGGCCAGCTGGCGCTCGACCTGCTGCACCGCGCCCAGCACCGGAATGCGGCCGTCCTCGTCGTAGTAGATGCCCACGCCGAGGTTGACGCGCGTGGCGCGGGTGTCGGCGTTGTAGGCCTCGGTCAGGCCCAGGATCGGATCACCGGGAACCAGTTCAACATTCGCGAAAAAGGGCACGGCAAGTCGTCGCAGAAGGAAGGGGAGGGGCGCCGGCATGCGGCGAAAAACCGCGTGATTCTAGCAGTTGCGTGGACGCGGGCCCGGGCGGTTGCGGACGGAACCGTCGAGGTCGGCGGCCGGGTGCCGGCTGCCCCGAACGACCGTCCGCGGGTGGCGGACCGTGGCGGTGCAGGGTCGAGCGCGCGGCGAACCACGCTGTGCGATGCGGCCCCGCAAGCCCCCGGGCTACACGTCCCCGTCGCTGGCCCAGCCTGCACCCGTGCCGCGCTGCAGGACCTGGTCGGTGGCGAGGATCTCGCCGGCCGGGATCGACGGCTGGTCGGCCAGGCGCGCGTAGATCGGGGTGAAGTCCGGGTGCGTGGCCTCGATCAGCTGCTCGAAGCTGTCGATCACGAAATAGGTCTTCTGGTAGCTGTCGATGCGGTAGCGCGTGCGCATGATCCGCTCCAGGTCGAAGCCGATGCGGTTGGGGGCATCGCTTTCGAGCGCGTGGATCGACTCGCCCTTCGAGGACACGATGCCGCTGCCGTAGATGCGCAGGCCCTCGGCCTCGCGGATCAGGCCGAACTCGACGGTGTACCAGTACAGCCGCGTCAGGTTCTGCAGCGCATCGGGGCCGATGGCGTGCGCCTTGACCCCGCCGCGGCCATAGGCCTGCATGTAGTCGGCGAACAGCGGATCCATCAGCAGCGGCACGTGGCCGAACAGATCGTGGAACAGGTCGGGCTCTTCGATGTAGTCGATCTGGTCGGGCTTGCGGATCCACCAGGTCACCGGGAAGCGGCGATTGGCCAGGTGGTCGAAGAAATCCAGTTCCGGCAGCAGGCCTTCCACGCCGATCAGCTGCCAGCCGGTGGCCTCGCCCAGCACCCGGTTGAGCTCGGTGTAGCGGGGGATCGCGTGCGGGCTCATGCCCATGGCGTCCTGCGCGTGCAGGAAGGCCTGGCTGGCGCGACCGGGCAGGATCTCGCGCTGCCGTTCGAACAGGGTGGCCCAGGTGGCGTGGTCCTCGGCGGTGTAGTCGTCCCAGGGCTGCGCGACGATGCCGGTGGCATAGACCGGCACCTTGCCCTTGTCGGTGTGCAGGTTCTCGACGCGACGCGGCTGTTGCAGGGACATGGCTCGACTCCGGCGCTGGGCGCCTGCCGCCGGGACGGGGCGCGTTGGAGGGGATCTCACCGCAGGGTAGCCGGGCCGGCGCGCAACAGGCTTGCAAAGTTGCACACAGGCGCGGCGATGGCGCAGGATTGTTGCGTAACGGCAGGATCTGGAGCATGAAATGGCGGCAATCCACCTCGATCGCACCGATCTGATGCTCCTGGCCGAGCTGCAGCGGGCAGGCCGCCAGACCAATGCCGAACTGGCCGAACGCGTGCACCTGTCCGCCTCGGCGTGCCTGCGCCGCGTGCAGCGGCTCGAGCGCGAGGGGGTGATCGCCGGCTATCGCGCCGAACTCGATGGCGATCGCCTGGGCCTGGGCCTGCAGGCCTTCGTGCGCGTGCATCTGGCGCGCCACGATGCGGCATCCATCGCCGCCTTCGCCGCCCACGTCAACGACTGGCCCGAAGTGGTGGCCTGCCATGCGCTCACCGGCGACATGGACTACCTGCTGCACGTGGCGGTCGGCGGGCTGGATCACTTCTCGCGCTTCCTGCTCGACAAGCTGCTGGCCCAGGCCGGCGTGGCCGACGTCAACTCCAGCTTCGTGCTGCGCACGGTCAAGGCCTTCCGCGGCCTGCCCCTGCCAGCTTCCTGACGTCTCCCGGCGAGTCGGCAGTCCCGCCGGTGCTTCGCCATGCCGTCATGTCGTAGAGGCGTCAACGATCCAGCGGACTGAGCACGCCAGCGGGGCCCCGGTTGAGGACATGGGTGTAGACCTGCGTGGTGCTGACATCCTTGTGTCCCAGCAGCTCCTGGATCGTGCGCAGGTCGGCGCCGGCCTCGAGCAGATGGGTGGCGAAGCTGTGACGCAGCGTATGCGGCGTGACCGGCTTGCTGAAACCGCAGGCCCGCGCCGCACGGCGCACCGCCTGCTGCAGGACGCCGGGGTCGAGATGGTGGCGCTTCTCCTGCCCGTCGAGCGGATCGTTCGAACGCCGCGTCGCCGGGAACACGAACTGCCAGTCCAGCAGCCATGCCGCCTGCCGATACTTGCGGGCCAGCGCATGCGGCAACTGCACGGCCCCGTGGCCGGCATCGAGGTCCTGCGCATGCAGCGCACGCACCTCCGCCAGCTGCAGCTGCAATGCCTGGTGCAGCCGACCGGGCAGCACGGTCTTGCGATCCTTGCCGCCCTTGCCCTCGCGGACCGTGATCTCGTTGCGGGCGAAGTCCACGTCCTTGACCCGCAGGCGCAGGCACTCCATCAACCGCAGGCCACTGCCGTACAGCAGCCCGGCCATCAACGCATCCCGGCCTGCCATGTGCCGCAGCAGTTCCGAGGCTTCCGCGCGCGACAGCACCACAGGCAGTCGCGGCTGGCGCTTGGCGCGCACCACGTCCTCCATCCACGGCAGGTCCAGCAGCAGCACCTTGCGGTAGAGGAACAGCAGCGC
>JAEWZE010000032.1 GCA_023395465.1 Pseudomonadota bacterium | reverse complement strand
GGGCCCTGGTGGCCGGCGGCGTCGCACAGCGCCTTGTAGAACTGGAACTGCAGCACGTGCGAGAGGAAATACCGCGTGTACGGCGTGTTGCCCGGCACGTGGTACTTGGCACCGGCGTCGAAGAACTCCTCGCCGCGCGGCGTCACCGGCGCCACGCCCTGGTACTTCGCCTTCAGCTCCCACCAGGCGCTGTTGTAGTTCTCCGGCGTGATCGAGCCATCGAACACGCCCCAGCGCCAGCGGTCGATCATCAGCCCGAACGGCATGAACGCGACCTTCGCCAGCGCCATGCGCATCTGCGCGTTGATCAGCGCCTCCTGGCTCGGCTGCTGCTCGCCGACCAGTCCGATCGACTTGAGGTAGGTCGGCGTCATCGCCAGCTCGATGGTGTCGCCGATGGCTTCGTGGAAGCCGTCGTGCGCGCCGCCCTGGAACAGCGGCGGCAGCTTGTTGTAGGCCAGGTAGTAATAGACGTGGCCCAGCTCGTGGTAGATGGTGAAGAAATCCTCCTCGCTGGGCTTGATGCACATCTTGGTGCGCACGTCCGGCGAATTGCCGTCCTCGCCGCCCATGTTCATGTCCCAGGCGCTGGCGTGGCAGACCACGTCGCGGTCGCGGGGCTTGATGAACTGGGTCTTCTGCCAGTAGCTCTCCGGCAGCGCCGGCATGCCGAGCGAGGTGTAGAACTCTTCCGCCTGGCGGGTCATCTGCTGCGCATGCTCGAGTTGCGCCTTGCGCACCACCTCGACCCGGCTGTCGGTGTCGATCAGCGCGTTCTCGCGCGACAGGCGCTCGTTGAGCAGGGCCTGGTACTGGCGCTGCAGCGCAGCGTTGACGTCGAGGCTGCCGGCCTGCTGGCCGCTGTACGGCGCCAGCACGTCCCACAGGTTGCCCCAGTCCTGCTGCCACATGTTGCCCATCAGGTGCGCAGGCAGCAGCCCGTCCACCGAGCCCTGGCCCGGGTACTGCGCGTCCAGGCGGGTGCGCGCATAGCAGTGCAGCTGTTCGTACAGCGGCTTGACCTGGCCCCAGAGGCGGTCGGTCTCGGCCGACAGTTCCACCGGCGACATGTCGTAGCCGGCGCGCCACATCTCGCCGGCGTCGGCGTAGCCGAGCTCGCGGGAGCCTTCGTTCACCAGCTCGACGAAGCGCGTGTAGTCGTCGCGCATCGGCTGGGCGATCGTGTGCCAGCCACGCCAGGCATCGAGCTGCGCGTCGTAGTCGCGGCTCTTGGCCAGCACCTCTTCCAGCTCGCCCAGCTGGCGGCAATCCTGGCTGTCGCCGGCGGCCTTGCAGTACGTGCCCGAGCCGTACATGCCTTCCATCTTCGTGGCGATGCGGGTCAGTTCGGCCAGCCGCACCGGATCCTTCGGCGCCGGCATCGCGGTGCCTAGCTTCAGCAGCGTGATCGCGCGCGCGGTCTCGGGCGACATCTGCTGGCCCTCGAACTTCCTGGACTGCTCGATCCAGCCGTTGAGCGAGGTCAGGAACTTCTCGTTGGCCTTGGCCGCCAGCAGCTGGCTGTCGTCGTTGATGTAGGTGCTCGAGAGCCACTGCGCCGCGGTCAGCTCGGGGTACATGGCCTTGAGCTCGGCATTGACGCGGGCGACGAAGGCGTCGGCGGTCTCGTCGCCGGAGGCGGCACCGGCAGTGGCGCCCGGTGCGTCCGCGCCTGCGGCTGGCGTGGGTTCGCGCTTGCAGGCGGACAGGGCGAGGCTGGCGCCGATGGCCAGGACGAGCAGGGCGTGGCGATGGTTCACGATGGGATCCGGTGCTGCGCAGGATGCGGTGCCGGCAGGCTAGAGCGCCGCCCGCCGCCGGGCAAGTGCGGAAAGCCGGATCAGGGCGCGATCAGGCCGCGCTGCGCGTCGACCAGGCCGCGTTCGCGCAACCAGTCCCACGCCGCATCCGCATCGCGCTCGAAATAGGCGCGGGCGCTGCCGAGCCGGAAGGTGTAACCCCAGGCGTCCATGTCGGCGAACACGCGGTCGCGGCCGACGCCCGGCAGCGCGTCGCCCAGCAGCACCTGCAGCAGGCAGACCGCGTCCTCTTCCGCGACCGAGTCGGTGGCATCGGTGTGCACGGCCTGGCGGCGTTCCGCGGGCAGCACGATCAGGTGGCAGGCCTCGTGCAGCATCGAGTGCACCGGGGTGTCGGCGCGGACGTACACGTCGCTGCCGATGATCCCGGCTTCGGATTCGCCCCAGTAGCTGCCGGGGATCGAAGCATCATCATCGACCCGGTGCAGCTGCAGGCCGTAGCGTCGCAGCAGCGCGGCCGCGTCGGCGAACGCGATCTCGCGCAACAGCAGTACGGCGTGCGGGGCTGGCGTGTGTGGCTGGTGCATGCGGGAGCAGTCTGCCTGGCCGCCGCGTCGCGCCACCAGGGGCCGGTCCGCACTGCGCCCGTGGATCCGGGAAAACAGCGCGGACGCAGTCGGCGACTGCTTCCCCCGGCCCCGCGACGGGGACACCGAAGGTCGGTGGCACGCGGGGCCGACGCGTGCAGGATCAGACGGTCGCGGACCGGCCTTCGGGCAGGGCGACGGAGATGTCGAGCACGTCGTGCCCGCCGTCCTTGACCAGGTCGACCTTGACCGCATCCACGTCCACGCTCACGTACTTGCGGATCACCTCCAGCAGTTCGCGCTGCAGCAGCGGCAGGTAGTCCGGGGCGCCGCGGCCGGTGCGCTCCTGCGCGACGATGATGCGCAGGCGGTCCTTGGCGATCGCGGCGGTGTTCTGCTTCGGCTTGAGGAAATCGAACAATCCCATGGCTCAGCTCCCGAAGAGCTTGCTGAAGAAGCCCTTCTTCTCCGCCAGGGTGAAGCGCATCGGCCGGTCTTCGCCGAGCAGGCGGGCAACGGCGTCGTCATAGGCCTGGCCGGCCGAGGATTCGCTGGCCAGGATCACGGGCTCGCCCTTGTTGGACGCGTCGAGCACGTCGTTGGACTCGGGGATCACGCCGAGCGTCTTGATGCCCAGCACTTCCTCCACGTCGGCGATGGACAGCATCTCGCCCTTTTCGACGCGCAGCGGGTTGTAGCGGGTCAGCAGCAGATATTCCTGTACGCGCTCGCCGGCCTCGGCCTTGCGGGTCTTGGACGACAGCAGGCCCAGGATGCGGTCGGAGTCGCGCACCGAGGACACTTCCGGGTTGACCACCACCACGGCGCGGTCGGCGAAGTACATCGCCAGGAACGCGCCCTTCTCGATGCCGGCAGGCGAATCGCACAGGATGTAGTCGAAGCCGTCCTCGGACAGGTCCTTGAGCACCTTCTCCACGCCTTCGAGCGTCAGCGCGTCCTTGTCGCGCGTCTGCGAGGCGGCCAGCACGAACAGGTTGTCGAAACGCTTGTCCTTGATCAGCGCCTGCTTGAGCGAAGCCTCGCCCTGGACGACGTTGACGAAGTCGTACACCACGCGGCGCTCACAGCCCATGATCAGGTCGAGGTTGCGCAGGCCGACGTCGAAGTCGATGACGGCGACCTTCTTGCCGCGACGCGCCAGGCCGTTGGCGAGGCTGGCGCTGCTGGTGGTCTTGCCGACGCCTCCCTTGCCCGAGGTGACCACGATGATTTCTGCCAAAACACGTCTCCTGTGTGTGTCGCCGTCAATCGAGTGCGGCGATCTTGAGTTCTTCGTTGTCGAGCCAGACCTGCACCGCCTTGCCGTGCAGTTCCTTCGGGATATCTTCCAGCACTTTGTAGTGACCGGCCACGGCGACCAGCTCGGCGTGGAAGGCGCGGCAGAAGATCCGCGCCTTCGCGTTGCCCTGGGCGCCGGCCAGCGCACGGCCGCGCAGGGGCCCGTAGATGTGGATGGAGCCATCGGCGATGACCTCGGCGCCGGCCCCGACCTGCGACAGCACGGTCAGGTCGCGGTTCTCGGCGTAGAGCTGCTGGCCGGAACGCACCGGCGCAGTCTGCACCAGGCCGGGCCCCGCGGGATCCTGGCGCGCGGCCGCGGCCGGCGCTGACGCGCGCTGGGCCGGGGCAGGGGGCGGTTCGGCCGCGGGTGCTGTCTCAGCTCCGCCTGCGACGGACTCGTACTGGGCGCGGAACCGTGCCAGCACCGGCAGCCCGATCTCCACCGCCAGCTTCTCGTTGTCGCCGCTGCCCCAGGCCAGCGCGACCGGCAGCACGCCGGCCTCGCGCAGGGCCTCGACCAGGGCGCGCGCGGTGGCGGCATCCGGCGACGCGGCCAGCCCGCCGAAATCGAGGATGACCGCGGCGCGCGCGAACAGCTTGGGCGCGCGGGCCACGCGGCTGCGCATCTCGTCGGCCAGGCGCGCGATGTCCAGGGTGCGCACGCGCAGGTTGGCGATGCCGACCTGGCCGATCTTCAGTTCGCCGGCCTGTTCGAAATCCATGGCCGCGCTCATGCGGCGGACGACTCGGCCAGGGCCACGCGCGGGCGCAGCAGCCAGGGCTGGTCGGGGAGCTCCTCGGCGTAGGTCTCGCGGACCCACTCGTAGCTGCACATGTCCTTGGCCATCATCGAGGCGCGGATGCCGTTCTCGGGCATCACGTGCTGGCCGATCTCGCGGAACCCGAAGCTGCCGTGGAACAGGCGCACCGGATCGGCGTCGTGCTCCAGGAACACCTCGCAGGTCAGCTGCGGATAGCGCAGTTCGGCATAGCTCTGGGCGTCGGCGTAGAACGCGCGGCCCACGCCGCCGCCGCGACGGCGGCTGGCGACCACGATCCGGTCGATATAGAAGAACCGCTCGCAGTGCGCGCGGAACCAGTGGAAGTTGCTGCTGTCGTGCTCGGCGTCCGAGCCCAGGCCGACAAGGAAGCCGGCCAGCGCACCATCGCGTTCGGCGACGCGGAAGTACTCGGCGGTATCGTGGAACCTGCGGATGCGGGCCGCATCCAGCGGCAGGATCGTCGGGCCAGCGGCATTGTTGAGGGCGAGGATGGAATCCAGCTCGTGCTCGCGCACGTCGCGGATGACGATCGACATTCCTGACTCCAGAAGACTTCGGGTGCTGCCCGGCCGCAGGTCGGCAAACGGCGGACGCGCCTTGCGACGGCCACCGCGGATTATCGCATGGCCTCCGGCCCCGGGGCGAACGCGGGGCCGCGCCGCCGCATGACTTCCGAGGGGGTCGCGGCGCGTGGATTGCGCCTACCATGGCGACATGCTGTCCCGCCTCGACCATGCCCGCCTGCTGCGCTATGCCGGCCTGTTCACATGGGCGGTGATGGTGCTGCCGCTGTGGGCGCTGTCGGGGCCGGTGGACGAGGCCGAACCGCTGTCCTCGATCGGCGCCGGCTGGAACGCCTGGTTCGCCTGGGGTCTGTTCGGGTTCAGCTTCGCATGGCTCACCCGGGCCCTCGACGAGCGCCGGGTCACCCTGGCCGACCACGTGCTGCTGGTGGCGATGATCGGCAGCGCGGTGGCGTTGAGCTATTACAGCAACAGCGGCCTGGGCGTGCTGCTGCTGATGGTCGCCGCCTGCGTGCTGCCCTGGCTGCTGCCGCTTCCCATGAGCATCGCCGCGCTGGTGATCAGCGCGCTGCTGGTGGTTCCGGTGTACGTGCGCGCGATCGGCTTCTCGCTGCTCGAGGCGGTGATGCAGTCGGTGCTCTACATGGGCTTCAACTGCTTCGTGTTCGCGACCGGTTACGTCGCCCGCCAGCAGGTGCTGGCGCGCGACGAGCAACGCCGGCTGAACGCCGAGCTGCGCGCCACCCGCGCGCTGCTGGCCGAAAGCGTCCGCGTGAACGAGCGCACCCGCATCTCGCGCGAACTGCACGACCTGCTCGGCCACCACCTGACCGCCCTGAGCCTGAACCTGGAGGTGGCCAACCACCTCGTCAGCGGCCAGGCCCAGGAGCACGTGGGCCAAGCGCATACGCTGGCCAAGCTGCTGCTGAGCGACGTGCGCGAGGCGGTGAGCCGGCTGCGCGACGACGACGCCATCGACATGCGCGCCACCCTGCTGCCGCTGGCCGACAACGTGCCCGGCCTGCGCATCGACCTGGACATGCCGCGGACCTTCCTGGTCGACGATCCCGAGCGCGCGCATGTGCTGCTGCGCTGCACCCAGGAAATCATCACCAATGCCGTGCGCCATGCCGAAGCCAGCCTGCTGCGGCTGCGCTACCGGCTCGATGGCGACGCGGTGCTGCTTGAGGCCCGCGACGACGGCCGCGGTGCCGAAGGCGCGACCGCCGGCAACGGCCTGCTGGGCATGCGCGAACGCCTGGCCGCGCACGGCGGCAGCCTGCAGGTGGAGACTTCGCCCGGCAGCGGCTTCACCGTGCGCCTGCGCCTGCCCATGGACGGCGGCGTGGTGGTCATCGATACCATCCGGCCCGCGGCCATCGCCGCGGACGACGATCCATCCACCCAGATCCGACCCCTGGAGGTCCCATGATCCGCGTCTGCCTGGTCGACGACCAGACCCTTGTAAGGCAGGGCATCCGCTCGCTGCTGGCGCTGGACGGGGGCATCGAGGTGATTGCCGAGGCCGGCGACGGCAAGCAGGCGGTCGAGATGATCCCCGAGGTCAAGCCCGACGTGGTGCTGATGGACATGCGCATGCCGGCGATGTCGGGCCTGGAGGCGCTGCAGGCGCTTTCGCGCGCCGGCCAGCTGCCCCCGACCATCATCCTGACCACCTTCGACGACGACCAGCTGGTGCTGGCCGGGATGAAGGCCGGCGCCAAGGGCTACCTGCTCAAGGACGTGTCGCTGGAGCAGCTGGTCGGCGCGATTCGCACCGTCGCCGGCGGTGGCTCCCTGGTGCAGCCGGCGGTGACCCAGCGCCTGCTCTCGGGCCTGGAGCACATGCGCAACGATTTCGTCAGCCTCGACCGGCCGGACCCGCTGACCGATCGCGAGACCGAGATCCTGCGCCTGATGGCGGGCGGCTTCTCCAACAAGGAGATCGCCAACTCGCTGGGCGTGGCCGAAGGTACGATCAAGAACCACGTGTCGAACATCCTCAGCAAGCTCGGCGTCCGCGACCGCACCCGGGCAGTGCTGAAGGCCTTCGAGCTGCAGCTGGTCTGACCGACAGGCTGATCCGGGCCGGTGCAGCGCACCGGCCGTTCGTCAGCGCGCGCGGCTTGCCGCGCGGGCAGCGCTTCCTCACCCGGCCCGCCGCAGCGCGGCGGGCGTTCGCCGGCAGCACGAGGCGGTGCCTCGTGAACGCTGCCCGCTCACCCTGTCCAAGCTCGGTGTCCGCGACCGCACCTGGGCAGTCCTCAAGGCCTTCGAGCTGCAGCTGGCCTGGGGCACGCCGGGCGGTCCTGCCTTGGTAGGTGGCCCGCGTGACGGTGCAGGGGGCGGCCTCGCCATGGACCGGGCGGAGGCTTGTTGCGCAGGCGGTGCCACGCGGTCGCGCGCTCCTCCGTGAAGATCGCGCGGCCAGCGCCGGACTTCCCGCCTGCCAGCGTGGCGTCGGTTGCGTGGGCAACCGTGGCCCGACCCTCGCGCCGGTCGCATTTTTGACTCGCCGTGCGCGGGAGGTTCTTGATAGGATTGGCCACTTGCGCCTGCCACGGCAGGAATTGGTCCCGGAGAACCCTGAATGACCCGTTTGCTCGAGATCCTGATTTCAACGGCGATCGTCGCCGCGCTGTTCGTGCTCGTCGCTCTGTTCCTCCCGTCGAGCCGCACGATCACCGAGAAGGTCGAGACCAACCGGCGCCAGGCCATCGTGTTCGACACGCTCAACAGCTTCAAGCGCTTCAAGGACTGGAACGCGCTGACCATGCGCGATCCGGCCGCCAAGCTGGAACTGTCAGGTCCCGAGTCGGGCGTCGGCGCGCGCCTGGATTACAGCTCCGAAGCGCGCGCGCTGGGCGAGGGCAGCTGGGAAATCGTCGAGAGCGACGCCGACAGCCGCATCGCCTACCGCATCGAGAACCCGGACCGCGGCGACAACAAGCGCATGGAGTTCACCCTCAAGCCGACCGGTCGCGGTGGACGCAACATCGAGATCACCCAGCGCTACGACGTCGACTACGGCTGGAACCTCCTCGGCCGCTATGCCGGCCTGTACGTGCGGGGCCACGTCGGCGAGGACATGAAGCTCGGCCTGGCCAAGCTGTCGAGCATGCTGGCTGGCGTGCCCAACGTCGACTACCGCGCCGACGGCGTGCGCCTGAGCGACCTGGGCGTGGTCGACCTGCCGGCCGAGAACCTGCTGTCGGTCTCCGCGGGCGCGGTCGAGCGCAACAACGAGAAGATCAAGCAGTCGATGAAGTCCAACAGCGAGTGGATCAAGCGCACCATGGAGGCGAATGATCTGGTGCCGGCCGGCCCGCTGCGCATCGTGTCCACCGAGCTGGGTCGCGAGAACTACACCTTCGACGTGGTCCAGCCGGTGCGCCGCAAGGGCGCGGGTTCCGACGCGCAGGAAGCGGCCGAGGGCGAAGGCGAGGGCGACCAGGCGGAGGCCCAGCCGGTCGCGCAGGCGCCGGCCGTCGACGAGGGCCCGCTGGAGGTCGAGATTCCGGACGGCGCACCGGTCGAGTACATCCGTGCCGAGGCCGGCAAGGCGGCCCGCGGCAACTACGTCGGCTACATGGCCGAGCTTGAGAACGTGCGCAACGCGGTGCGTGCCTGGGCGATGACGCACGGCTACGAGGTCACCGACCGTCCGTACGAGATCTACAAGAACGGCATCGACGAGGCGTTCACCGAGAACGGCGAGTTCGAGGTGTTCTGGAAGCTCAAGCAGCAGTAAGGCACCGGGTTTCATGCCGATGCCCGTCGCGCGCCGCATCCCCGGATGC
>JAEWZE010000290.1 GCA_023395465.1 Pseudomonadota bacterium | reverse complement strand
ACCCCCACCCCCGCACCCCAATACCCGTCCCGCGGCGTGTGCGTCATACCGCGCCCCGGAACCAGGTACTGACCTTCTTCAGCAGGCTGCCCGCCTTGCCGGTCGGCAACGACGGACGCCTGGGATTCTCGATCTGGCTGCCCATCAGCAGCAGGCCCACGCCGGTGGCGTGGACCGGGTTGTTGACCACTTCGCCCAGGCCGGTGACGTGCTGCGGAATGCCCACGCGCACCGGCATCTGCAGCATCTCCTCGGCCAGCTCGACCACGCCCTCCATCTTCGCGGCGCCGCCGGTGAGCACCATGCCGGCGCGCACGTGCTGTTCGAAGCCCGAGCGGCGCAGTTCGGCCTGCACCATCTCGAAGATCTCCTCGTAGCGCGCCTGCACCGCCTGCGCCAGCGACTGGCGCGGCAGGCGCCGCGGCGGGCGGTCGCCCACGCTCGGCACCTGGATCGATTCCTCGGACGTGGCCAGCTGCGCCAGCGCACAGGCATAGCGCACCTTGATCTGCTCGGCCTCGGGCGTGGGCGTGCGCAGCATGTGCGCGATGTCCTCGGTGACCTTGTCACCGGCGATCGGCAGCGAGGCGGTATGGCAGATCGCGCCCTGCACGAACACCGCCAGATCCGTGGTGCCCGCGCCCATGTCCACCAGCACCACGCCCAGCTCGCGCTCGTCGCCGGTGAGCACCGCGGTGCTCGAGGCCAGCGAGGACAGCACCAGGTCGTCGATCGACAGGCCGCAGCGCTGCACGCACTTGGAGACGTTGGCCGCGGCCGACTGCGCGCACACCACCAGGTGCGCATGCACCTCCAGGCGCACGCCAGTCATGCCGACCGGGTTGCGGATGCCTTCCTGCGAATCGTCCAGCACGTATTCGCGCGGGATCGCGTGCAGGATCTTCTGGTCGGCCGGGATCGCCACCGCTTTGGCCGCGTCGAGCACGCGGTCCAGGTCGGCCCAGGTCACCTCGCCGTCGCGGATCGGCACGATGCCGTTGGAGTTGCGGCACTGCACGTGGTTGCCGGATATCGACGCATAGACGCTGCGGATCTCGCAACCAGCCATCAGCTCGGCCTCTTCGATGGCGCGCTGGATCGACTGCACGGTGGATTCGATGTCGACCACAACGCCGCGCTTGAGCCCGCGCGATTCGTGCGAGCCGATGCCGATCACCTCGATGGGATTGCCCGGCGAATACTCGCCGACCAGAGCCACCACCTTGGAGGTGCCGATGTCGAGGCCGACGATGAGGGCCTTGTCGCCTTTGCGGTTCATGTGGAGAAGCCGGGATTGGGGATTAGGGATTAGGGATTGGGGAGGGCGGGCCGGCCGGAACTCACCGATGCCTGCGCATCGGCTTTCTCGAATCCCGAATCCCCAACCCCCAATCCCGGCTTCGCCCATTCCAGGGCGAAGCCATTCGTGTAGCGCAGGTCCGCGCGCTGCAGCGGCTGCGGATTGCGCGAGAGCAGCTGCGGCAGGACGCGCGCGAAGCGCTTCAGGCGCAGGCGCGCCTCCTGGCTGCCGACCACCACCTCGACGCCGTTGTCCAGGGTCAGCGACCAGCTGTCGCGGCTGTCCAGCGCCAGGCGCTCGACCGAGTAGCCGCCCGGCGCGAACATCTCGCGCGACTCGTTGTAGAGCGCGACCACGTCCGGAACCCGCGCATCGGCCGCGGAGAGTTGCGGCAGGCCGGCGGGCACCTCGATGCCGGCCACCGGGAACAGGCGTCCCTGCTCGGACAGCAGGCGGTCGTCGCCCCAGCGCGCGAACGGACGGTGTTCGACGATGCGCACCTCCAGCACGTCCGGCCAGCGCTTGCGCACCTCGGCATGCTCGACCCAGGGCAGCCGCGCGATCGCGGCGCGCGCCTGGTCGAGCTTGACCGCGAAGAAACCCGAAGCCGCATACGGCAGCAGCGTTTCGCGCAGGCGCGCGGTGTCCACGCGTTCGAGCCCGTCGGTCACGCGCAGGGTGCGCAGCGGCCAGCGCTCGGCGCCGATCCAGCCGTTGAGGACCGCGACCACGGGCAGGGCCACCAGGGCAATGGCGATCGCCCAGGTGCCGACCTGCAGGGTGCGGCGAAGCGCGGCGTTCATGGTTCGCCTCCTGCGGAGGCGACGGGATTCGGGATTGGGGATTGGGAATTCGGGAAAGCGAGGCCACCGGCGCACGCGCGCGCAGGCGCGTTCGCGCTTCCGAATCCCGATTCCGAAATCCCGAATCCCGGCTTCACAGCGTCTGCTCCAGCACGCGCCAGCACAGCTCGGCATAGTCGATGCCCAGCTGCGCGGCGGCCTTGGGCACCAGCGAATGACTGGTCATGCCGGGCGCGGTGTTGACCTCCAACAGCAGCAGGCGACCGCTGGCGCGTTCGCGCATCAGGTCGACGCGGCCCCAGCCGCTGCAGCCGGCGGCGGCGAAGGCCGCGAGCGACAGTTCCCCGATTGCGCCCTCGCCCGCCTCGTCCAGCCCCGGGCACAGGTACTGGGTGTCGTCGGCGATGTACTTGGCGTTGTAGTCGTACCACTCGCCCGCCGGCACGATCCGGATCGAAGGCAATGCGACGCCACCGAGGACGGCGACGGTGAGTTCGTCACCCACCACCATCTCCTCGACCAGCATCTCGCCGCCGTACCCGCGCGCGACCTCGACCGCCCGCGCGACGTCAGCCTGCGCCACCACGCGCGCGACGCCCACGCTCGAGCCCTCGCACGAGGGCTTCACGAACGCCGGCAGCCCGACCTGCACGATCGCGGCCGCCAGGTCGCCGCCGGCCGGCACGCGGGCGAAGCGCGGCGTCGGCAGTCCTTCGGCGATCCACACCTGCTTGGTGCGGACCTTGTCCATGGTCAGCGCCGATCCGAGCACGCCCGGGCCGGTGTACGGCACGCCCAGCGCCTGCAGCAGGCCCTGGACCACGCCATCCTCGCCGCCACCGCGGTTGCCGTGGAGGATGTTGAACACGCGATCGACGCGGCCGGCGCGGATCGCATCGACCAGCGCCGGAATCCCGTCGACCGGCTGCGCGTCGACGCCGCGCGAGCGCAGCGCCTCGAGCACGCCGCGGCCCGAATCCAGCGAGACCTCGCGTTCGGCGCTGGTGCCGCCCATCAGCACGGCGACGCGACCGAAGACGGACGGGTCGGTGAAGCGCGGCGCGGGCACGGCCGGCGTCATCGGGCCACCTCCGCGAAGCCGTCGCGCGCCAGCTGCTGCGCCGCGTGGCCGATGTCGCCGGCCCCCATCATCAGCAGCAGGTCGCCGTCCTGCAGCACGTCCGGCAGCACGTCGGCCAGTTCCTGCGCGCCGTTGACCACGACCGGGTCGATGCGGCCGCGGGCGCGGATCGCACGCGCCAGCGCCTTGGCGTCGGCACCGGCG
>JAEWZE010000235.1 GCA_023395465.1 Pseudomonadota bacterium | reverse complement strand
CGGGTGCCGCTGATGCGACCGGCCGCGCGGCCGGACACGAACGCGCCCAGCATCATGCCGCTGATCATCGGGATGAAGAACCAGCCGAACTGGCGCTCGTCCAGGCGCAGCAGGTCGAGCACGAAGGCAGGCGCGGAGGCGATGTACAGGAACAGCGCGGCGAAGTTGAGCGCGCCCGCCAGCGCCAGCCGCAGGAACCTGGGATTGAGCGCGATCCAGGCATAGTCGCGCAGCAGCCGCCGCGGCGATGGCGCCAGCCGCGACTCCGGCGGCAGCGTCTCCGGCAACCATCGCCACGTCGCCAGCAGCAGCAGCGTCGAGAACGCCACCAGGAACCAGAAGATCAGCGGCCACCGGCCCCAGCCCAGCAGCCAGCCGCCCACCACGGGCGCGATGGCCGGCGCCACGCCGAAGATCATCGACACCTGGCTCATCAGCCGCTGCGCGTCGTCGCCGTGCAGCACGTCGCGGATCACCGCCCGGCCCACGATCAGGCCCACGCCGGCCGACAGGCCCTGGATCGCGCGGAAGACCAGCAAGGTGGACAGGTCGTCGGCCAGCGCGCAGCCGACGGAGGCGGCGACGAACACCACCAGCCCGCCCAGGATCACCCGCCGGCGCCCCAGCATGTCCGACAGCGGCCCGTGCACCAGGCTCATCAGCGCGTAGGCGACCAGGTACACGCTGATCGTCTGCTGCATCGCCAGCTTGTCGGCGCGCAGGTCCGCACCCATCGACGGGAACGCCGGGAAGATGGTGTCGATCGAGAACGGCCCGAACATCGCCAGGCCGGCAAGCAGCAGCGCCAGCCGGCGCAGGTTGGGGCCGTCCGCGCTCATGGCCATGGCCGCGTCATTGCGCGGGTCCCGGCCCTGCAGGCACTGCAGGCGTCGCGGCCGCATCTACGGTTCGACCGCGCTTGCGCCACCCGAGCAGGCGGACCGCGGCGACGCCATCGATCGGCAGCACCTCGGCGCGCTTCTCGACCGGATTCCAGACGAACACGAAGGCGCTGCTGGTACCGAGCATGCGCCAGTCGCCTGGCAATGCCTGCGCCTGGTCGGACAGCCGCACGGAGACCGCATAGCCGCTGCCGGCGTAGATCCGATGCCCCCTGGTATCGCCCAGCGCGTACAGGCCCACCGTCATGGCCAGCAGCGCCGTCAGCACCGCCGCGGTTTCCGGGTGCAGGCCCATGTACATCCACCAGTCGCTGCGCCGGGGCAGCAGCACCCGGCCCCACCAGCGCCGCTCGATCCCGGCCACGCGCCCGGGATGGCGCTGGCGCCAGCGCTCGGGGATCAGGGCCAGCCACGAGGTCAGCAGCGTCCATGCCAGCAGCCACAGGTACTCGGGCCGACGCAGGCCCGCCACGAAGTAGTCGCTGCTCTGCATGAACTCCAGGATGGGAATGTCGAAGCGGCGGTAGAACCAGTAGCTGTCCCACAGGCCGTAGACCGAGATGAACAGGTAGCTGCAGGTCACCAGCAGCACCGGTTCGCGCCGGAACACCTGCCGGATGCGGCGGACGAGCGAGACGTCGTCATCGGGCGGCGTCGACGCGACCCGATCGGGCGGGACGGCGGCAGCGGATTCGGGCGCGGGCGGGATCGGTGGGGAACTCACGGTGGGCGCCGGACGGGACGGACGTTCAGGTTAACAACTTGGACCGGCATGCGGACCGGTCGCGCAGGTCGCGGAGCACCGCCGGCGCTATAATCGCCCGGCAATGGTGGGAGAAGCACAGGGTCCATGCCCGTGCTGCCGAAGGCGCAAACGCCCGTAATCGCTCAGGCCCGATACCACCGGACGCGGCAAACACTCTGGAGAGACCGACCGGCCCAGCCGGAACCGGCGCCGAAGGGGCACGAAGCACGCGATCCTCGTCCGCGCGCTTCCAAACTCTCAGGCAAAAGGACAGAGGGGCACCACTGCCACGGAATGCCCGTCGCCATCGCAGCGCAAGCTGCTGCGTGTTTCGCGTTTGCCCTTCCGGTCCAGCGGCGGGAGCAGACCGGACCCGGTCCACCGGAACGACGGCCCTCCAGCGGCGCCCTCCACTTCCCGGTGCACCGCCATGTCCAAGCCCAGCCTGCGCGAACTCGAACACCACGACGCCTTCGTCGAACGCCACATCGGCCCCAACGACGCCGAGGTCGCGCACATGCTGCGCGAAGTCGGACACGACTCGCTGGAGTCGATGACCGACGCCATCGTCCCGGCCAGCATCAAGCCCACCGCCCGCCTCGACCCGGCCTCCAGCCCGGGCCTGGCCCTGCCCGGCTCGCTGACCGAGGTCGAGACGCTCGCCAGGATCCGCGCGATCGCCGCGCGCAACGACGTGTTCCGCAGCTTCATCGGCCAGGGCTACTACGGCACGCACACACCCAACGTCATCCTGCGCAACATCCTCGAGAATCCGGCGTGGTACACGGCCTACACGCCCTACCAGGCGGAGATTTCGCAGGGGCGCATGGAAGCGCTGATCAACTTCCAGCAGATGTGCGCCGACCTCACCGGCATGGACATCGCCAACGCCTCGCTGCTGGACGAGGCCACCGCCGCGGCCGAGGCCATGACCCTGGCCAAGCGTTCGGCGAAGTCGAAGTCCAACCTGTTCTACGTCGCCGACAACGTGCATCCGCAGACGCTGGAAGTGGTGCGCACGCGCGCCGACGGCCTCGGCATCGACCTGCAGGTCGGCCCGGCCGCCGGCGCTGCCGAAGCCGACAGCTTCGGCGTGCTGCTGCAGTATCCCGACACCTACGGCCATATCGCCGACCACGCCGCGCTGGCCGAGGCCGTGCACGCGCGCGGCGGCCTGGTCGCGGTGGCCAGCGACCTGCTCGCGCTCACCCTGATCCGGGCGCCGGGCGAATGGCGCGCCGACATCGTGGTCGGCAATACCCAGCGCTTCGGCGTGCCGTTCGGTTTCGGCGGCCCGCACGCGGGCTTCATGGCCTGCCGCGACGCGTTCAAGCGCTCCATGCCCGGTCGCCTGATCGGCGTCTCGGTCGATGCGCAGGGCAAGCCGGCCTACCGGCTGACGCTGCAGACGCGCGAGCAGCACATCCGCCGCGAGAAGGCGACCAGCAACATCTGCACCGCGCAGGTGCTGCTGGCGGTGATGGCTTCGATGTATGCCGTCTACCACGGCCCCGAGGGCCTGGTGCGCATCGCGCGCCGCGTGCATCGGCAGGCCGCCATCCTGGCCGCCGCACTGCGCCAGGCCGGCGTGCAGGTGGGCGACGGATTCTTCGACACGCTGCACGTCACCGGCGTGGATGCCGAGCAGATCCACAACTACGCCAGCCACCAGCGCATCAACCTGCGCAAGATCGACGCCGGCAGCGTCGGCATCAGCCTGGACGAGACCGTCACCCGCACCGACCTGGCGGCGCTGGCGAAGATCTTCGGGGCGGACCTGGGCGACAGCGCCATCGACGCGCTCGATGCCGAGGTGGCCGATGCGCTGCCGCCCCCGCTGCTGCGCGAATCGGCGTTCCTGCAGCACCCGGTGTTCAACACCCACCACAGCGAGCACGAGTTGCTGCGCTACCTGCGCGCCTTGGCCGACAAGGACCTGGCGATGGACCGCACGATGATCCCGCTGGGCTCGTGCACCATGAAGCTCAATGCCACGGCCGAAATGATCCCGATCACCTGGCCGGAGTTCGCCGACATCCATCCGCTGGCGCCGTCCTCGCAGACCCGCGGCTACCAGGAGCTGGTCGCCTCGCTGGAGGCGATGCTCGCCGAGATCACCGGCTACGACGCGGTCAGCTTCCAGCCCAACTCCGGCGCACAGGGCGAGTACGCCGGGCTGCTGGCGATCCGCGCCTGGCACGCCTCGCGTGGCGAAGGCCATCGCAATATCTGCCTGATCCCCGAATCCGCGCACGGCACCAACCCGGCCTCGGCGCAGATGTGCGGGATGAAGGTGGTGGTGACGCGCTGCGACGCCAACGGCAACGTCGACGTCGCCGACATCCGCGCCCAGGCGGAGAAGCATTCGGCCAACCTGGCGGCGATCATGATGACCTACCCGTCCACGCATGGCGTGTTCGAGGAGGACGTGGTCGAGATCTGCGAGACCGTCCATCGCCATGGCGGCCAGGTGTACACCGACGGCGCCAACATGAATGCGCTGGTCGGCCTGGCCAAGCCGGGCAAGTGGGGCTCGGACGTGAGCCACCTCAACCTGCACAAGACCTTCTGCATCCCGCACGGCGGCGGCGGGCCCGGCGTGGGGCCGTGCGCGGTCAAGTCGCACCTGGCCCCGTTCCTGCCGCGCGGGCACAAGGACGCGAGCGGCGCGGTCGGCATGGTGTCGGCCGCCGCGCACGGCAGCGCCTCGATCCTGCCGATCAGCTGGATGTACATCGCGATGATGGGCGCCGGCGGGCTGCGCCGCGCCACCCAGGTCGCGCTGCTCACCGCGAACTACGTGTCGAAGCGGCTCGCGCCGCACTACCGCACGCTCTACACCGGTCGCAACGGCCTGGTCGCGCACGAGTGCATCCTCGACCTGCGTCCACTGGAGAAGGCTACCGGCGTCACCGCAGAGGACGTGGCCAAGCGCCTGATCGATTTCGGCTTCCACGCGCCGACGCTGAGCTTCCCGGTAGCCGGCACGCTGATGGTGGAGCCGACCGAGAGCGAATCGCTGCACGAACTCGACCGCTTCATCGACGCGATGATCCAGATCCGCGACGAGATCCGCGCCATCGAGGAAGGCAAGCTCGATCGCGAGGACAACCCGCTGAAGAACGCGCCGCACACCGCCGACGTGGTCGCGGCGAGCGAGTGGACGCACGCCTATCCGCGCGAACTGGCCGCGTTCCCGCTTTCGAGCCTGCGCCAGCAGAAATACTGGCCGCCGGTCGCGCGCGTGGACAACGTGCACGGCGACAAGAACGTGTTCTGCGCGTGCATTCCGGTGGACGCGTTCAAGGAGGAAGACGCGGAAGCCTGATCAATTCTTCGCCACCGCAACAAGCACACACGCAACCGCCCCGCAAGGGGCGGTTCGCGTTTGCGGCATTGGCGCTGTTTTGGCCAAACAGTCGCCGGCCGTGGCGCCACGCGGGCTGGCGACGATTGTTCAATCGCTCCTCCACAACGTTGTCCACAAGCGGCGTGGATAAGTCCCGGGGCATCGCCGGGCACGGTTCGGCAATCGCTGCGCAATGCAAGCCCTTCGCGCCCTGGCCGGGTCGACGGCCCACCCTGCGCGCGCGTGGCCCGGCTCAATCCTCCTGCACCGGGCGCGGCGCAGCGGCGGCCAGCGCCTGGAGCGTCTGCTCCAGAGGCGCGGGACGCCCGAACAGGTATCCCTGGGCCTGGCCGCAGCCGTGGGCGCGCAGCCAGTCGCGTTCGGCCGGCTGCTCCACGCCCTCGGCGATCGCGTCAAGCCCCAGACCCGCGGCCAGCGAGATCATGGCCCTGCAGATCGACGCCTTGCGCTCGTCCGCATGCACGTCCTGCACGAAGCTGCGGTCGATCTTGAGGTAGTCGAGCGGCAGGTCCCGCAGGTAGGCCATGCTGGAGAAGCCCGTGCCGAAGTCGTCGATCGAGATCGGCACGCCGGCCTCGCGCAGCTCCAGCATGCGGGCGCGCGCCAGCTGTGGCTGGCGCAGCACCACGCTCTCGGTCAGCTCGACGTGGAGCGCACCGGCAGGCAGCCGGTACCGGCGCCGGAGTTCGATCACCGTCTCGGCAAGGCTCTCCCCGAGCAGCTGGATGGCGGACACGTTGACGGCGATCGAGACGTCGCCAAAGCCGCTTTCGGCCAGGCGGGCATGGCAGCGCACGGCCTGCTCGAGCACCCAGCGCCCGATCGGCACGATCAGTCCGGAGGTCTCGGCGAGCGGAATGAACACCGCGGGCGGGACCATCGCGCCATCCCTGCGCCAGCGCAGCAACGCCTCCAATGCCACCACCTTGCCGTCGGAGAGGCGGTGGATCGGCTGGTAGTGCAGCTCGAACTCTTCCGCGCGCAGCGCATTGCGCAGGCGCCGCGCCATCGCAATGTGCTCGGCCGCCTGTTCGGCCATGGTGCCGTCGTAGGGCATGACCGTCACCATCTCGCGCTCGGCGTGCAGCGCCGCCAGCGCCGCGTGTCCCACCACCTGCTCGGGGGTTTCCGCGTGCGTCGGCCCTTCGGCGACGCCGATGCAGGCTTCGACCGGGTGGGCGCCACCTTCGGTCTGCACCGGGGCGGCGAACGCCATTTCCAGGGCGTCGAGCATGGCCTGCCGCCGGGATGCGTCGAGCGCCACCAGCACGAACGATTCGCCGGGCCAGAAGCCGGCCGCGCCGAACTTCCGTCCGATGGCGGCGACGCGCTCGGCGACCTCGCGAAGCAGTACCTCCCCGGTCATCGCCCCCAGGGTCGAGGTCACCAGTTCGACATCCCGCAAGCGCACGAACGCGACGGCGTAGCGCGTCCCGGGCGCGTGCCTGTCGTTGATCCATTCGACGATGGCGGACAGCCGCAGCAGGCCTGTCAGGTCGTCGTGCGCTGCGCGCCAGGCCAGCTGGCGCTCGTACGCCACGCGATCGCTCACGTCCTCGGCCAGCACCAGCCGCGCCGGCCGTCCACCGAACTCGATGCTGCTGCTGAACACGCGCACGTCCAGGCGGCCGCCATCACGCCGGACGTGCGTCCAGATGCCGTCCATGTCCTGATCGCGGCCACGCGCGTCCATCGACGCGACCACCCTGTCGCGGTCGGATGGGGGGCGGATGTCCAGGATCGTCATCGAGCGGAACTCGTCCTGGCTGTAGCCGTACGAAGCGATCGCCGCATCGTTGACCGCCAGGAAATGCAAGGTCTCCGTGTCGAAGACCCAGAACGGCAGCGGATTGCGCTCGAACAGCGCCCTGAAGTGTCCTTCGGCCCGCTCGACGCGGGCCTGCGCCTCGTGTTCGCCGGTGACATCGGCGACCGTCCCGGTCACCCAGCGGCGGCCCTGGCTGTCTTCCGCCACGCCGCCGTTGGCCCGGATCCAGCGCTCGACATCCGGGCGCGGCAGGACCCGGTATTCGGTGCTGTACGGCTCTCCGCTGGACATCGCGCGCGCGAACAGGCGCCGCACCTCGTCGCGCTCGGCCGGATGGATGCGATCGAAGAACGGCTGCACCGGCAGGGTGGCCGCCCTGGGTTCGAACCCGAACATGGCCGCGGTATGCGGCGAGACCTTGACCTGCCCCTCGCCGGCCTCCACCCGCCACACCCCGGTGCGTGACGCGCGCTGCGCCTGGTCGAGCCATTCGGCCTGTTCTTCCAGGTCCTCCAGCAGGGCCGCGCGCACGCGTTCGCCGGCCACGAGGCGATGGATGAAGAACGCCAGGCAGATCCAGTAGAGCAGGGCGAAGCCGGCCGCGATCCAGGCGGCGCGGTACCAGGGGGCCAGGGCCTCGCGCAGGCCCAGCCCGGCGACCACGACGACGTCGTAGCCACTCATCGTGCTGAACGCGGTGATCCGCTCGACGCCGTCGATCTCGCTGGTGCGCACTCCCACCGCGGTGCCCTGCGACTGTGCGAGGGAAGGCGGCAGGCGCGTCTGCCGGCCCGCATGGCTGCCGTTCGCCGGTTCCGGTTGCCGGGCAAGCACCACGCCACCGCGATCGAGCACGGCGACGCTGCCTTCCACCCCGATGTCGAGGTCGCGGATCATGCCTTCCAGCGCCGCGGTGCGCAGTCGGGCCAGCAGCCAGCGCTCCCCGTCGAAAGGCCATGCGACGCGAAGCCACCAGCCCGCGTCGCGCGATTCCAGTGGACCGACCACCAGCCCGTCGCCCCGCGCGCCTTCGAGCCATTGTCGCAACGTGGCGTCGCCCCGCCCCTCACCCGCCAGCACACGGCCGTCCCGGCCCACCAGCACCAGCGAATCCAGTTCCGCGCGTCGCGCGACGACCCCTTGGATGGTGCTGCGCAGGAGCGCCCCGGCCTGTTCCGGCGCGGCGCCCCGGTAGGTACCGGCATCGGCGGCCACGCCGGACATGGCCCGTTCCAGGCTGCCGAACTCCTGGCGCAGCAGCCTGTCCACGCCTGTCGACAACGCCAACGCCTGGCGCTGCGCGGAGCCGAGCCGGGCTTCGCGGTCCTGCTTCAGCAGCACGGCCAGCCCCAGCATCACCAGCAGGCCGGCCACGATCCCGCCGATCAGCACGTTCCTGACCGGTCCGGGCAGCCGTGTGCGGTGCGTACGAGGCATTGGACCGATCGCGCTCCCCCCTAATGCCCGGTCACCATGCCAACTGGCCGGAGCACGTGCAAGCCGTGTCCCGGGGCGTGGCGTCGGCGACGGTCACGGTTCGCGGAAGGGAAAGACGGCCGCGCCCGGAACCCGTCGCAGACCGCGCCACGCCATCCGGGCGATGGCTCCGGTGCCTGCACGTTCGCTCAACGCCGCGCCGGACCACGTCCCACCCGCCGGCCAGCCGGTAGCGGAGTGCCGTCGGCCGCGTAGGCAGGCGGCGAATAGAAGTTCAGCGTCTTCAGCGGAATGCGGCCGGTGTTGCGGATTTCGTGGCGCTCGCCGCGCTCGATCACCAGCAGGCTGCCCTCACGTAGCTTGCGACGCGCGCCGTCGACGATGGCGAGCCCGGTGCCACCCACCACGAAGACCCACTGCTCGGCGCCGCGGTGGAAGTTGTCCGGGCCGCCCTCGCAGTCTCCAGGTGCGATCACCATTTCCGCCGCCTGCACGCCGCGCACGCTGAACGCCGGACGGAATCCCTTGCCGAAACGAAGGTACTTGGACTGCATGCCACCCCCTTCCTGAGCGGCCCCACCTTCTCCCGGGCGGCGTCAAGGCACCGCGAACGGATCGGGTGCGTCCAGACAGGGTTTTCACGCCGCAGCCTCCATCTTTGTCCGGCCGCGCGGCCCTCACCCTCGTGAGTCCCAGAGGCGGCCAACAGGAGTTCCCATGTCACTCACCATCGCCGTGATTGTCGGCAGCCTGCGCAAGGATTCGTTCAACGCGAAACTCGCCGATGCGCTTGCCAGGCTCGCGCCCGCGGACGTCGAGTTCCGCCGCCTGCGCATCGACGACCTGCCGCTCTACAACCAGGACGACGACGATTCCCCACCCGCGCCGGTGACGCGCCTCAAGGAAGGCATCCGCCAGGCCGATGGGCTGCTGTTCGTGACGCCCGAATACAACCGCTCCATCCCGGGCGTGCTGAAGAATGCGCTGGACCACGCCTCGCGCCCCTACGGCGACAGCGCGTTCCCCGACAAGCCCGCGGGCATCATCGGCGTGTCGATCGGCGCGATCGGCACCGCCGCCGCGCAGCAGCACCTGCGCACCATCCTGGCCTACCTCGACATGCCCACGCTCGGCCAGCCCGAAGCCTTCCTCAAGGCCGACGACGTGCTGGACGACAACGGCGGCATCGCCGAAGGCAGCCGCAAGTTCCTGCAGGGCTGGATGGACGCCTACCTGGACTGGGTCCGGCGCCACGCCTGAACCGGCACCTCAGCGTTCGCGAGACGTCCGCTTCCGCCTTTCGCCGGAAGCGCGTGCGGCCTGCGACAGGCGTGTGGACAGCATGCGCAGGTGCTGCTCGAGTTCGACCGGCTCGATCACGATGAAGGGCACGTCCAGCATCGCCAAGTGATAGGCCAGCATGTCCGGCCGCTGCGCGCCCGTTTCCAGTTCGCAGCGTGTCTCGTCGAGCCGGGTCAGCCGCCCGGCCGAGGGTGGAATGCGTGCGCGCATCCGCGCCAGCGGCGCATGCAGTTCGATGCGGGCCTTGAGCGCATAGGGCTGGACCGAGATCGCGCGCGACACGAACGCGGCCGCATCGCCGCCGGGCACCTTGCGCGGAAGGAACCGTTCGCCGCCACGCGGCATGCCGCCGATGCGATCGACGCGGAAGGTGCGCCAGTCGCCGCGGCCCAGGTCCCAGGCCAGCAGGTACCAGCGCGCCTCGGTGGACACGAGGGCGTGCGGCTCGACCGCGCGCACGCTGGCCCGGCCCGACTGGTCCTCGTAGTTGAACTCCAGGCGCTGCAGCGCGCGGCAGGCTTGGGCCAGCGCCACCAGCCGGTCGTGCGGCACGCCGGGGCCGCCCGACCCCAGCGGCAGCACGGCGGCGTGCAGGTTGCGCACCCGCGCACGCAGCCGTGCCGGCATCAGCTGTTCGAGCTTGGCCAGTGCGCGCAGCGCCGACTCCTCCATGCCCACCACCGTGCCGGCCGTGGCCATGCGCAGGCCCAGCGACACCGCCAGCGCTTCGTCGTCCTCCAGCAGCAGCGGCGGCAGGTTGCTGCCCGCCGCCAGCTGGTAGCCGCCGGCCGTCCCCGCGCTCGCTTCCACCGGATAGCCCAGGCTGCGCAGGCGGTCCACGTCGCGGCGCACGGTGCGCCCGGTGACTTCCATGCGCGCGGCCAGCTCGCGTCCGCGCCAGAACGGACGGGACTGCAGCAGGGCCAGCAGGCGCAGCAGGCGGGCGGAGGTATTGATCACGGACGGCAGGATGCCACGGCCTGCGGACCGGAACTGTCCGCAAGGATCGCTAGCCTGATCGGGCCGGGCTTCGTGCCACCGCCCGCCCTTCCGTCCCATCGCCAGGAGCGATCCCCATGTCCCTCAAACTCTTCGCCGCCCCCATGTCCAGCGCCACCCCGGTGATGCACGCCATCGCCGAACTCGGCATCGAATGCGACACGGTCCTGTTCGACCTGTCCTCGGGGCAGCAGAAATCCCCCGCCTACCTCGCGATCAATCCACATGGCGTCGTCCCCACGCTGGTGGTCGAGGGCACCCCGCTGTTCGAGGCGCTCGCGATCCTGCAGTGGCTGGGCGAACACCACGGCGTGGAGCGCGGCCTGTGGCCGGCCGCCGGAACGCCGCACCGGCTGGCCGCGCTGTCATGGAGCACCTGGGCCTACGTCAGCTACGGCGCACTGGTCAGCGTGCTGAACTTCGCCCAGAGCCCGCAGGCCGATGCACGCCTGCATCATCCGCCGCTCGCCGCCGAAGCCCTGTCCCGGCTCGATGCCGCACTCGGCCGCCTCGACGCGCACCTGGCGGACACGCAGTGGCTGCTGGGCGATGCGTTCTCGCTGGCCGACCTGATCGTGGCGAGCGTGGTCACCTACAGCACCTACTGCGGGGTGAAGCCGGACGCCCACGCCAACGTGATGCGCTGGCTGCAGGCGTTCCAGGCGCGTCCGGCGTTCCGCCAGGTGTGGATGGGCGAGTCGCAGGTGGATTGACCGGCGCAAGGGTAGCGAGCCTAGAACCGCAGCCGGGAACGGCCGGAGAGCGGTCCCGCCACCCTGCGACGCCCGGCTCGCTTGACGGCTCGAAGATCAAGGACGGGCGGCAACGGCGACGCAACGGCAAGAAGCAAGGGACGGCAGAAGCGCGTCCCTACTGCCCCTTGGCCCGGAACACCACGCTGATCCTGGGCCCCGCATCGCGCACCTTCGGGACACCGTGCTCATGCGTGGTCTGCATCGCATGGCTCATCGCCAGCAGGCTGCCGGGCATCAGGTCGATGGCGATCCGGTCGGCGTGGTCGCGCACGGAGCGGATCAGCATGCGCCGCGGCGCGCCCAGCGAGAACACCACCACCGGATGGCCTTCGCCCAGCAGGTGCAGCTTGTCGCCGTGCATGGCCACGCTGTCGTGGCCGTCGCGATAGAAGTTCATGCCGATCGAGGTGAACGGCGCCGGCACGTGCCGGCGCACGCAGTCCAGCATGTCGGCCAGCGGCAGGTCCGGTGGCAATGCATCCACGGCATGCGAGGCGAGCAGGCGCGGCACGTCGACCACGCGGTCGTACATCGGGCGGCGCAGGTGGCGCCAGTCGGCGCGCGCCACCAGCTGCTCGAACCAGCGCCGGGCCGTGTCCGGATCGACCACGCCCGGCCAGTAGCGCGCGCCGCCCTGGGCGTCGTCCACCAGCTGCAGCATGGCCGGCGCGAACAGGTCGCCGGCGAGCGATGCGGTGCGCAGCGCCTTCATCAGCGGAAATCCCGCGAACTGGTGTGCAGCTCGCCGAGCAGTGCGGTCATGTCCCGCAGGTCGCGCGCGATCAGGTGGCGCACGCCGTCGACCTGCTCCCAGCGCCCGCGCACCGCCAGCAGTCGCGCGCCGAGCAGGGCCTTGCGCCGGCGCAGCGCCACCTGCGGCCAGACCACCACGTTGACCATGCCATGCTCGTCCTCGAGCGTGACGAAGATCGTGCCCTTGGCCGTGGCCGGGCGCTGGCGCTGGGTGACGATGCCGGCGACGTGCGCGCCGCGCCCGTGCGGCAGCGCCTGCAGCTGCCGCGTATCGAGCAGGCGTTCGCGCTGCAGGCGTTCGCGCAGCAGCGACAGCGGATGCTCGCCGAGGGTCAGCCCGGTGCTGCGGTAGTCCGACACCACGTCCTCGCCGGCCGACGGCGCCGGCAGCACGATGTCGTCCTCGTCCGGGCTGCCGGGCAGCAGCGGGCGTCGCTGCTCGACCCCCGCCACCGCCCAGCGCGCGGCATGCCGATGCCCGGCCAGCGAAGCCAGCGCGCCAGCCTCGGCCAGGGCGCTGCGGGCCTTCGCATCGAGATTCGCGCGCAGGCACAGGTCGCGCACGTCGGAGAACGGACGCTGCGCGCGAGCGGCGACGATGGCATCGGCGGCCGTGGCCGACAGGCCGGCGACCTGGCGCAGGCCGAGCCGGATCGCGGGCTGGCCCCCATCATCGACGCCGCGGCGCGCGTGCCCACCCTCGAGCGTGCAGTCGCGGTCGCTGCAGGTCACGTCCACCGGGCGCACCTCCACGCTGGCGCGTTCGCTGCGGCTGCGGCGCGCGTCCTGCACGATCTCGCTGGGCGAATAGAAGCCCATCGGCTGCGCATTGAGCAGGGCGCAGGCGAACGCCGCCGGCTCGTGGCGCTTGAGCCAGCAGCTGATGTAGACCAGCTTGGCGAAAGAGGCGGCATGGCTCTGCGGAAATCCGTAGGAGCCGAAGCCCTTGATCTGGTCGAAGATCTGGTCGATGAACTCCGTGGCGTAACCCTTGCCCTCCATCAGCTGGCGGATGCGCACGCGATGCGGCTCCATGTCGCCGCCGCGCCGCCAGGCCGCCATCGAGCGACGCAGGTTGTCGGCCTCGCTCGGCGAATAGCCGGCGTGGATCACCAGCTCCATCACCTGCTCCTGGAACAGCGGGATGCCGAGGGTCTTCTCGAGGATCTCGCGCACCCCTTCGGAGGGATAGCTCACCGCCTCCCTGCCCTGCCGCCGCCGCAGGTAGGGATGCACCATGTCGCCCTGGATCGGGCCTGGGCGCACGATCGCCACCTCCACCACCAGGTCGTAGTACTCCCTGGGCTTGAGCCGCGGCAGCATGCTCATCTGCGCACGCGATTCGATCTGGAACACGCCCACGGTGTCGGCGGCCTGGATCATCCGGTAGGTGGACGCGTCGTCGTTGCCCAGCCGCGCCAGGTCGACATGGTGGCCGCGATGGCGCTCCACCAGTTCCACCGCCTTGCGGATGCAGGTCAGCATGCCCAGCGCCAGGCAGTCGACCTTGAGCATCTTCATCGTTTCCAGGTCGTCCTTGTCCCACTGGATGATGGTTCGATCGGGCATCGAGGCGTTCTCCACCGGCACCACGGTGGCCAGCGGCGCATCGCAGATCACGAAGCCGCCGACATGCTGGGAGAGGTGGCGCGGATGCCCGCGCAGCTGCGTCGCCACCATCAACACGCGCGCGACCAGCGGGTTGTCCGGGTCGAAGCCGGCTTCGTGCAGGCGCTGCTCCATCGGCGTCTCGCCATTGCCCCAGCCGAAGCATTCGGCCAGCAGCGCGATCTGGTCCGGCGGCAGGCCGAAGGCCTTGGCCACGTCGCGCACCGCGCTCTTGCCGCGATAGCGGATCACGGTCGCGGCCAGCGCGGCGCGGTGGCGGCCGTACTTGGCGTAGACGTACTGCAGCACCTCCTCGCGCCGTTCGTGCTCGAAATCGACATCGATGTCGGGCGGCTCGTTGCGTTCCTCCGACAGGAAGCGGGCCATCAGCAGCCGGCTTTCGGCCGGATTCACCACGGTGATCCCCAGCGCGAAGCACACGGCCGAGTTGGCCGAGGAGCCGCGGCCCTGGCAGAGGATCCGCTGCGACTTCGCGAAGCGGACGATGTCTTCCACGGTGAGGAAGAAGGCCTCGTAGCCGAGCTTCGCGATGAGGGCGAGTTCGTCCTCGATCTGGACGGCCACGTCCGCGGGAGCGCCGTCCGGCCAGCGTTCGCGCATGCCGCGATACGTGAGTTCGCGCAGCCAGGTGGCGGGAGTGTGTCCCTCGGGCACCAGTTCGACCGGATAGTCGTAGCGCAGGTCGTGCTCGAGGTCGAAGCGGCAGCGCCGAGCCAGCTGCACCGCATTGTCCAGCAGCGCCGCCCCGCCCTCAACCGCGCCGTAGATGTTGCCCAGCGCCCGGCGCGTGCGCAGGTGGCGCTCGCCATTGCGAAACAGCCGCGCGCCGCACTCGGCCAAGGGCGTGTTGTGGCGGATCGCGGTCATGGTGTCCTGCAGCGCACGGCGCCGACGCACGTCCATGTGCACGTCGCCGGCGGCGACGGGCGTCATGCGCAAGGCCCTGGCGAGTTCGAGCAGCTGCGACAGGCGCGCCACGTCGTCCTGCTCGCGATGCAGCTCCACCGCCAGGAACGCGCGTTCGGCGAATACGGCGCGCAGCCAGCGGCCCTGCGCGTGATCCGGTTCGCGCCCGGGGATCCACAGCGCGAACAGGCCGCACAGCGAGGCATCCACGTCCGACAGCCGGCGTTCGATGTCCTGGCGCGTGAGCCGATAGCCCTTGCCCTCGACGGCACGACGCGCAGTGGTGATCAGCTCGCACAGGCGCGTATAGCCGGCCGGCGTGTCCACCAGCAGCACGCACTTGAGGCCGCAATCGAGGACGAACTCGCTGCCGACGATCAGCTTGATGCCGGTGACGCGCGCGGCTTCCAGCGCCCGCACGATGCCGGCCAGCGAGCATTCGTCGGTGATCGCCAGCGCCTCGTAGCCCACGTGCACGGCGCGCTCGAACAGTTCCTCCGCGCTGGCCGCGCCGCGCAGGAAGGAAAAGTCGGACAGGCAGTGCAGTTCGGCATAGGCCGGCAGGCCATCCTCGAGCGGCGCATCGTCGTTGGCCGCGCCGGACAGGCGCAGGCGCTGGGCGGTTTGCCAGGCGCGCGGCGGGCGGCCGCCGGGGGTGTCCGGGGCGATGTCGTCGTGGTCACTCATGGTGCGAGGACGCGACGGCTGGACGTTGAGGAGTGTCGCGGTCGATGCCGGCGTTGCCGGTCATGATTCGAGGCTCCGGCATGCCCCCCCTCCCCAACCCTCCCCGCGTGCGGGGGAGGGAAAGGAAGTCGCGCCTCCTTGCTCCGCGCTCTTTGCACTGCGCTCTGTGCTCCTTCCCCCGCGCGCGGGAGGGAGAAGAGAAGCGACGCGCACCTTTTTGCTCCTTCCCCCGCGTGCGGGGGAAGGCCGGGATGGGGGCGCGCCGACGGCGCGGTGAGGGCGCGACGACTGGACGCCAAGATGCCGCGGCCGATGCCGTCGTTGCCGGTATGGTTCGAGGCTCCGGCATGCCCCCTCCCCAACCCTCCCCCGCACGCGGGGGAGGGAGCAAGAAAGTCGCGCTTCCTTGCTCCGCGCTCTTTGCACTGCGCTCTGTGCTCTTTGCCCCGCGCGCGCGGGAGGGAGAAGAGAAGCGAGGCGCACCTTTTTGCTCCTTCCCCCGCGTACGGGGGAAGGCCGGGACGGGGGCGCGCCGAAGGCGCGGTGAGGGCGCGACGACTGGACGCCAAGATGCCGCGGCCGATGCCGTCGTTGCCGGAATGGTTCGAGGCTCCGGCATGCCCCCACTCCATCCCTCCCCGGCACGCGGGGGAGGGAGAAAGGAAGGCACGCCTCCTTGCTCCACACTCTTTGCACTGCGCTCTGTGCTCCTTCCCCCGCACGCGGGGGAAGGTCGGGATGGGGCGCGCCGAAGGCGCGGTGAGGGCGCGACGACTGGACGCCAAGATGCCGCGGTCGATGCCGTCGTTGCCGGTATGGTTCGAGGCTCCGGCATGCCCCCACCCCAACCCTCCCCCGCACGCGGGGGAGGGAGAAGGAAAGCGACGCGCACCTTTTTGCTCCTTCCCCCGCGTGCGGGGTAGGGAGAACGATCCGGTAAGGAAGACGCAGGGCGCTCATGCGAACCAGCCCTGCAGCATCCAGCCGCCCTGCTCGCCCGTGGGGGCGAAGGCCCAGGCGCGCTGGCCCTGCGAGGTTTCGATGATGTAGTAGTCGCGGCGGGCGTCGGCGCCATCCCACCAGCCGCTTTCGAGGCGTTCGGGGCCGGAGACGATGCGTGGCCGCGGTTCGCGCAGCGGGACCGGCCGCGGCAGCAGCCAGCAGGGACGCGGCGGCCGGGTCGGCGCTTCGTCGATGCGGGCGGCGTCTTCCTGGATCCGTCGCCAGGCGCGTTCGGGACGCGGATCGCCCGACGGAGCCACCGCATACACCGCCTCGTCGCCCAGACGCGCACGCAGCCGCTCGCGCAGCTGCGGCCAGGGCAGCTGCTGCTGGTTGCGCGTATCGAACAGGTCGCGCGAGGCCGGCGCGAATGGCGGCAGCTCACGCGCCAACAGGCGCACGCCGACCACCGGCCGGTCGATGCGCACGCGCTCGAGCCGGCTGCGCGTCACCTCGAACAGCATCGTCGCATCGCGCTCGGCCGACAGCAGGCCCACCTCGACATCGGTCTGCCCCGACTCGTGTTCGAGCCGCAGCACGAAACGCTGCACGCCGCCATCGCGCATCGACAGGAAGGTGCACAGGTCGCCGACCAGGCGTCGCAGCGGGAACAGCAGCGCCATGTGGCTTTCCACCTCGTAGCCCAGCTCCACCCGCGCGTCGAAATGGTCCGGTGGCGCGTAGCAGGCCAGCGGATCGTCGGCCTGGCCGTAGAGGCGATCGAGATGCTCCAGCAGCGCGGGCTCGAAGCGCCGGCGCAGCGCATCGCGCGGCAGGGCGCGCAGCGCGCGCAGGTCGCGCACGCCCATGCGCTGCAGCCGCTCGCCGCTGTCGCCGGGCAGCCGCGCGCGCCGCACCGGCACGCGGTCGAGCGTGGTCGCCATCGCATCGCCGTGCATCAGAGCCAGGCCATCGCGCAGGCCGGCGAAGACATGCGCCGCGCGCGGCGTCGGCGCCAGCGCGATGCGGTGGCTGAAGCCAAGCGCGTCGAGTTCCTCGCGCAGGCGCCGCTCGATCCGCGGCCACGGACCGAGCAGGCGGAAACTGCCGCGCACCTCCAGCACGATGCAGCCCGGCCACTGCGCGCTGACCAGCGAACTGTGGCGATAGGCCCAGGCGGCGAGGAAGCGCTGCCAGCGCGCCTCGGCCTGCGGATCGTGTTCGACCAGTGCCACGTCAGGCTGCAGCGCATGCGCGGCGGTCAGGCGCATGCCCGGACGCAGGCCGGCGTCCGCGGCCGCGGCGTTCACCGCATGCAGGCTGCGCAGCTGCGCCGGCCCTTCCACCAGCGCCAGCGGCGCGCCGGGATCAGGCAAACGGCGGAGGACGCCATCCAGCGCCAGTTGCGGCAGCAGTACGCAGGCCCAGAGCATCGCGGTCAGTCACGCGCAAGCGGCGCTGGGCCCGGAACGAGCAGGAGTTCGTGCTGCAGCGCAGGCGGCGGCTGCATGTCGATGTGCGGCAGCGCACGCACCGTGCCATGGACCACCCGTGCTCCGGACGGTCCGGTTTCCCGCACCGGTGCGGAAGCGCTCGATGCTTGGCCAGCACCAGTTCTGGCCGCTTCGCGCGCCTCGCGCAGGCACGCCACCTTCGCTGCCGGCGTCGCATCCGGTGGCGTCAGCCCACGCAGGCCTGCCGCCTGCGCCGGCATCGAAACGGCGGATTCGACGGGTGCGGCGGAGGCAGGACCCTGCAGGCCCCGTGCGTCACGCGCGGGCACGAACGCCGTTGCCGGCAGCGGGCCGCCGCGGCACTTGCGCACCTGCCAGGCGATGTCGCGCCCGCTGCGCACCGCTTCCAGCCGCAGCGCCGCAGGCGAGGGATTGGCCAGGTGGCGACGGTCGCGCAGGGCGAAACCCAGGCACTGGCCGCTGTCGGCGGCCACCTGCAGGCGCCGCAGTGCGCGCGCGTCGGCCTGTTGTGGCCAGCCCAGCACGGCGGCGCAGGCGCCGCTGCGCAGGCATTGTTCGAACGCCCACAGCGCATCGCGCGGCGAGGCCTCGACGATGCGCAGCTGCGACAGGTCCACGCCGGCCGCCTGCCAGGCCGGCGCATACGGCAGGTACGGCGGCGCCACCAGCACCACCCGCGCCCCGTCCTGGGTACAGCGCGCCAGGGTCGGCAACAGCAGCGACAGTTCGCCCACGCCATCGGCCGGCAGCAACAGTTCGGTCAGCGCGCGCCGAGGCCAGCCGCCCTGCGGCAGCAGCGCATCGAGCGCGGCATGCCCGGTGGGTTCGCCATCGCTGGCGATCGCCGCGCTGCGGCCGGCATGCCACAGCGTGCGCGCGGCCAGCAGGGTCTCGAGGGCAACCACGGCGCTCATGCCTAGCTCCGCCGCACCAGGCCGCAGTACACGCCTTCGATGGCGAAATCCTGGCCGGGGCCGACCTCGATCGGCTGGTGCTCGGGGTTGCGCGGCAGCAGGCGGATGCGCGCGCGCCCGCGCTCCAGCCGCTTGATGGTGATCTCGCCATCGATGCGCGCCACCACCACCTGGCCGTTGCGCGCGTCGCTGGCGCGCTTCACCGCGACCAGGTCGCCGTCGAAGATGCCGTCGTCGCGCATCGACTCGCCCTTCACCTTCAGCAGGTAGTCGGGTTTCTCGGAAAACAGCGCGCGGTCGAGCAGCAGCAGTTCATCGCTGCCGATGTCGGCGCCGATCGGGCTGCCCGCCGCCACCTGGCCCAGCACCGGCAGCGGCAACTGGTCGGGCCGCCCGGGCAGGCGCAGCCCACGCTTGCACCCGGCCTGCAGTTCCAGCAGCCCGTCGGCCACCAGCGCCTGCACGTGCTTCTGCGCGGCATTGCGCGAGGCGAAACCGAAGGCGTGGGCGATCTCGGCCAGGCTGGGGGCCCGGCCCGCGGCCAGCTCCTGGCGCAGGAAGGCCAGCACGGCGGCGCGCTGCGGCGGAAGGGTGTCGATCGGGCTCATGGTGTACATTTGTACACCTTCCCGGCGCAGCGCGCGAGACTGGACAAAACCGCCCGGCCACGCTTGCCAGCCTGCCTACGGGCGGCGCAGTATTACGTTCGTTATAACAGCCAGGCCGCGCCATGAAGCTACGGATCACCGCCATCGGCAACTCCGCCGGGATCATCCTGCCCAAGGACCTGCTCGCCCGCCTGCGCCTGGGCAAGGGCGACGAGGTCTACGCGCTGGAGACGCCCGACGGCATCCGCCTGACCGCCTTCGACCCGGAACTGGCCGCGCAGATGGATGTGGCCGAAGAAGTGATGCGCAAGCGCCGCACCCTGCTCAACAAGCTGGCGCAGTGACGCCGGCCATGATCATCTGGATCAGCAGGACGCTGGCTCTGGCCATCCTTGATCGCCAGCTCGCCGAACATGGCGGCGGCAGTGGCGTGCGCGACGACGGCCTGCTCGATTCCGCCCTCGCCCGCCCGCAACAGCTGCAGGCCTATGGCGACCCGTCGCCGGACCTGGCCGCCCTCGCCGCCAGTCTGGCCCATGGCCTGGCACGCAACCATCCGTTCGTCGACGGCAACAAGCGTACTGCTGCCGTGGCATGCGAAGTTTTCGTGATGCTCAACGGCGGCTCCCTGGACGCGGAAGACCACGCCCTCTACCCGCAATACCTGGGATTGGCCGATGGCTCCATCAGCGAAACGGAATTCGCCCCCTGGCTGCGCACGCACCTCACCGTCCAGCACGGCAGCCGGGTGCAGGAGCCGCGCACGGGCAGCCGCCCCTGATGCCGGGCGCGATGCATCCATTCGCATAAGCCGGCGGGGGCCGACTCGCTCTTCCCTCGCCGGTCCCTCTCTCACCTCGCCGGCACGGACGCTTCCGGCGGCGGCCCCAGCCACTGCGGATAGCGCCGCACGAGTTCCATCATCCGCTCCGGGAAGGCGGGATCGCCGCGTCCGACCGTGCGCGCCAGTTCCACCCGGTCGAGGAAGAACCGCTCGAATCCGCCCGGCGACAGCCGCGTCAGCAGGCGCACCGGCTGCTCGTCGGCGCTGCCCTGCGCGTGCACCGTACCGCGCGGGATGTGCACATAGGATCCGGCCAGCAGCACGTGCGTACGTCCTTCCATCTCCAGCGACAGCGTGCCCTCGAGCACGTAGAAGCTCTCGTCCAGTTCCGGATGCACGTGCGCGGGCGTGCGATACGGCGCCTGCTCGTGCAGCTCGAGCAGCGCATATGCACCGGCGGTGCTGGCCGACGGTACCAGCAGCCGCAGGCTGCCGGCGTCGTAGCGCTGTTCCGCCACCTCGGTGGCGACGATCGCCCGCGAAGGCAACCCGGTCTCCGCGGCCACCACCGGCACGCAGGTCGAAAGCAGGCCCGCCAGGCAGCCACCGCGCAGGACGTGGAATGGCATCGGTAGCACTCGGGGACGCGGCAGTTCGCCGCTGTCCAGCACAACGGCTCCCGCCGCCGGCGCCGGTCACTCCGGCCTGCCGCGATCAGCCGCGGCTGCGCCTGGCGTCCAGCCGGTGCATCACGCCCCCCGCCACCGCCACGCCCACCGCCACCACGCTGATGATCAGCGTCGCCAGCGCGTTGATCTCCGGGGTCACCCCGAGCTTGACCTTGGAGTAGATCAGCATCGGCAGCGTGCTCGCGCCCGGTCCCGAGGTGAAGCTGGCGATCACCAGGTCGTCCAGCGACAGGGTGAAGGCCAGCAGCCAGCCGGCCAGCAAGGCCGGCGCGATCAATGGCAGGGTGATCAGGAAGAACACCCGCCACGGGCGTGCGCCCAGGTCCATCGCCGCCTCTTCCAGGCTGCGGTCGAGCGAGGTCAGGCGCGAGCGCACCACCACGGTGACGTAGCAGGTGGTCAGGGTGATGTGCGCCAGCATGATCGTGGTCATGCCGCGCTGCGGCCAGCCGGTCATCTGCTGCAGCGACACGAACAGCAGCAGCGACGACAGGCCCAGCATCACGTCGGGCATCACCATCGGCGCGGAGTTCATCAGGCTCAGCACGCCGCGCCCCGGAAAGCGCCCGAAGCGCGACAGCGCCATGCCGCTGGCCGTGCCCAGGAACACCGCGGCGGTGGCGGCCGTGGCCGAGATCACCAGGCTGCGCCCGAGCGCATCGAGGATCTGCTGGTTGCCGAACAGTTCGCCATACCAGCGCAGCGAGAACCCGCCCCACACCGTCGCCAGCCGCGAGGCGCTGAACGAATACACGATCACCGAGACGATCGGGATGTAGAGGAAGGCGTAGCCGGCGGCGATCACCGCCCACAGCCACCACGACTGCCGCTTCATGCCCCGGCCTCGCGCTGTTCGCGCCGGTTCTCGATGTACTCGAACACCAGGGTCGGGATCACGATCAGCAGCAGCATGGCCACCGCCACCGCCGAAGCAAGCGGCCAGTCGCGGTTGGTGAAGAACTCGGTCCACAGCACCCGGCCGATGGTCAGCGCGTCCGGTCCGCCGAGCAGGTCGGGGATCACGAACTCGCCCACCGCCGGAATGAACACCAGCAGGCAGCCGGCGATGATGCCGGGCATCGACAGCGGCAGGGTGATGCGCAGGAACGCATGCACCGGCTTCGCGCCGAGGTCCGCGGCCGCCTCGAGCAGGGTGAAGTCGAGCCGCATGAGCGTCGCCGCCAGCGGCAGCACCATGAACGGCAGGTAGTTGTAGACGATGCCGATGTACACCGCGAGGTTGCTGTGCAGCACCGCCTCGCCCGGATCCAGCACGCCGACCGCCACCAGCGCCGTTGACAGCCAGCCGTTGGCCTTGAAGATGCCGATCATCGCGTAGGTGCGCAGCAGCGAGCTGGTCCAGAACGGCAGGATCACCAGCATCATCAGCACCAGCCGCATCACCGGCCTGGCGCGTGCGATGCCGTAGGCCATGGGATAGCCGATCAGCAGGCAGAACAGGGTCGAGACGCCGGCGAACAGCAGCGACCGCAGGTAGGCCGCCACGTAGAGCGGATCCTGCAGCAGCAGCGCATAACTGGAGATGTGCACGCGCAGCGACATCGCGCCGTCGCCGGCCTGTTCGAGCAGCGGCGTGTACGGCGGCACCTGGCCGAACACCGCCTCGGCGAAGCTGATCCGGGCCACGATCAGGAACGGCACGGCGAAGAACAGGCCCAGCCACAGCATCGGGACGAGCTTGACCAGCAGCCGCCCGCGGCGGGTGCGGAACTCGTCGCGCACCACGCGGAAGAAGCCGAACAGGTTGCGGACCACGTCGGCCCAGAAGTTCCAGGCCTGGTCGGGGCGCTGCGCGCTCACGAGGCCAGCACCACCGCGCCGGTGGCCGGCCAGCTCAGCCACAGCGTGTCGCCCCAGTCGTAGTGCGGCTCGGAGCTGCGTTCGACGTGGGTTTCCTGCACGCGGAGGGTCGCGCCGGTTTCGGTCTGCACGTGGTAGATCGACACGTCGCCGAGGTAGGCGATGTCGCGCACCTTGCCCACCGCCACGTTGTCCGCGTCCGGGCGCTGCTCGTGCACGTCGATCTTCTCCGGCCGCACCGCCACGCTCACCGCGGTGCCCTCGGGGAGGAAGTCGGTGTGCCGCGCGAGCACCGGTTCGGCCAGGCTGTCGCACTGCACGCGCACCAGGCCCGCGCCGGCGTCGTGCGAGAGCACGCGACCCTCGAACAGGTTGATGCCGCCAATGAACTCCGCCACGAAGCGCGTGGCCGGGAACTCGTACAGCGCCGCCGGCGTGGACACCTGCACGATGCGGCCGGCATCCATCACCGCGATGCGCGAGGACATCGTCATCGCCTCTTCCTGGTCGTGGGTGACCATGATGAAGGTGGTGCCGACCTGCTCCTGGATGTTGACCAGCTGGAACTGGGTGCGTTCGCGCAGGCGCTTGTCGAGCGCGCCCAGCGGTTCGTCGAGCAGCAGCAGCTTGGGCTGCCGCGCCAGTGCGCGGGCCAGCGCGGCGCGCTGGCGCTGGCCGCCGGAGAGCTGGTCGGGCTTGCGGTTGCCCAGCTGCGGCATCTGCACCAGTTCCAGCATCGCCTGCACGCGGTCGCGGATCTCGCCGGCCGGCAGGCGGTCCTGCTTGAGGCCGAAGGCGATGTTCTGCGCCACGGTCATGTGCGGGAACAGCGCGTAGCTCTGGAACATCATGTTGACCGGCCGCTGGTACGGCGGCAGCGCGGTCACGTCCACGCCGTCGATCAGCACCCGCCCCCTGTCGGGCGTCTCGAAGCCGGCCAGCACCCGCAGCAGGGTGCTCTTGCCCGAGCCCGAGCCGCCGAGCAGGGCGAAGAACTCGCCGCGATAGACATCCAGCGAGATGTCGTCGCAGGCGTAGAATTTGCCGAAGGTCTTGGTGACCCCTTCGATGCGCACGAAAGGCTGCGCCGTGGCGTCGCGCCACGGCTCGACTGGCGCGGTGGCGCGGGCGGGCGCGGCCACGGGTCTAGCGCCCGCTCTTGATCGCCGTCCAGGCGCGCACGCGCTGGCGCTGCACGTCCTCGGGCAGCGACACCGGATCGACCAGCTTCGCGCGCACCTCAGCGGACGGGTACACGCCCTGGTCGGAGGCGATATCGGCATCGACCAGCGCGGTCGCATCCTTGTTGGCGTTGGCGTAGGCCACGTAGTCGGTGACCTTGGCGATCACCTCGGGCTGCAGCAGGTAGTCGATGAAGGCATGCGCGTTGTCGGCGTGCGGCGCGTCCTTCGGGATCGCGATCACGTCCATCCAGCGGATCGCGCCCTCCTTCGGAATCACGTAGCGGATGTCCGGCGCCGGCTGGCCGGTGGCTTCGGCCGCTTCGGCAGCGACGTCGCGCGCCTGGCCGATGTCGCCCGAATAGCCCATCACCAGGCAGGCGTCGCCGTTGGCCAGCGCATCCTTGTAGGCGGCGTTGTTGAAGGTGCGCACGTGCGGGCGGATCGCCGCGTAGGCCTGCTTCACCCGCTCGATGTCCTCCACGGCGCCGGCGTTGGGATCCCTGCCCAGCCAGATCAGCGCGGCGCCGAACGTCTCCTGGTCGTCGTCGAGCACGTGGATGCCGCACGAGGCGAGCTTTTCCGCATTGGCCGGATCGAACAGCAGCGCCCACGAATCCAGCGGCGCATCCGGACCCAGCGCGGCCTGCACCTTGTCCACGTTGATGCCCAGGCCGGTGGTGCCCCACATGTACGGCACGACGTGGTTGTTGCCCGGATCGATGTCGATCAGGCCGGCCAGCACGTCCTCGTCCAGGTGGCTCCAGTGCGGCAGCCTGGCCTTGTCCAGCGGCGCGTACAGCCCCGCCCCGATCTGGCGCTGGGCGAACGGCCGCGCCGACGGAAACACCACGTCGTAGCCGGAGCTGCCGGTGGTCAGCTTGGTCTCGAGCGTCTCGTTCTCCGAATAGACGTCGTAGTTGACCTTGATCCCGGTCGCCTGCTCGAAGTCTTCGATGGTGTCCTCGGCCACATAGTCGGACCAGTTGTAGACATTGAGCTCCTTGCCGGCCTCGCCACCCGCCGCGCCGTCACCGGAACCACCGCCACAGGCGGCGAGCAGCAGGGCGCAGGCAAGCGGGGCAAGGCGGATCGGGGCTGGGCGCATCGGGGCGGTTCCTGTACGGATTGGGGGCCGGCGGGCGCGCCCGCCGCAGGGGGCGCATGGTAAGCCCTGCGCCCCGGGCGCGCATGGGACGGCGGGCCGCGCGCGTGTATCGTATGCGCCCCCTACGCCTCCCGACACGCCCATGCGACTCGCTCCCAGCTGTCTGCTGCTCGCCCTCGCCGCCACGCCCGGCCTCGCCCTCGCCCAGGAGGCCGGGGACGACGGCGTCTGGTCGGTGGAAGGCGGCGTGACCGGGGTCAGCGACTTCGTATGGCGCGGCGTCACCCAGACCGACGGCGATCCGGCCCTGCAGGGCGAGGTCACCGTCTCGCACGCCAGCGGCTTCTACGCCGGCGCATGGGCATCGACGGTGGACTTCGGCGACCCCGACGACGGCATCGACCACGAGATCGACCTCTACGCCGGCTGGGCGGGCGAACTGGGCGAAGGCACCGAACTGGACCTGTCGGTCACGCGTGTCCGCTACCCGGGCGTGAACGAAGGCTACGAACTCGACTACACCGAATTCGCCGCCGCCCTGTCGTTCGCCGATTACTACACCGTCGGCGCCGCCTACTCGCCCGACATCTTCCAGCTCGGCGACAAGGGCATCTACTACAGCGCCGCGGCCGAGTATCCGCTCGGCGACAGCAGCCTCGGCCTCAAGCTCTCCACCGGCTGGTACGACCTGGACGATGCCGCCGGCGACAGCTACGGCGACTGGCTGGTGGGACTGACCCGCAGCTTCGGCCCGATCGACGCCGAACTGCATTACACCGACACCGTCAGCTACGGCGAAGCGCTGGCCGAGAACCTGGACGACGCGGACAAGGCCGATGGCCGCCTGGCGCTGCAGCTGACCTGGGGATTCTGAGGCCGGTCGCCTCCGCCTCCGCGGAAGGCGACCAGGAGCGGCCAGCGCCGGGAACGCATCTGCGGCGGTGCCCGGCGCCCCATGCGCGGCGATCACGCCGCGGCCTGCACGATGGGGCGGATCCCGAGACGGAACCGCCCGCATGGCCAACGACCGCACCCCCACCTCCACGGCGCCCGGCACCCAGCCCGGACGCGACGCCCGCCCACCCGTCGACAACGCGCCCGGCACCGTCGGCCGCCGCGCCGACGGCGACCCGGAGGCCGACGCGCCGCGCGGCAACGGTGGCGAGTACCAGCAGCCGGCCGGCGGCCCACGGCCGCAGCTGACCACCAACCAGGGCGTGGTGATCGCCGACAACCAGAATTCGCTGCGGCAGGGCCCGGGCGGCCCCACCCTGCTGGAGGATTTCATCCTCCGCGAGAAGCTCACCCACTTCGACCACGAGCGCATCCCCGAGCGCATCGTGCACGCGCGCGGTTCCGCGGCGCACGGCTGGTTCGAGCTCACCGATTCGCTGGCGCAATACACGCGCGCCGGGCTGTTCACCGAAGTCGGCAAGCGCACACCGGTATTCGCGCGCTTCTCCACCGTGGCCGGCAGCAAGGGCTCCGTGGACACGCCGCGCGACGCGCGCGGCTTCGCGGTCAAGTTCTATACCGGCGAAGGCAACTACGACCTGGTCGGCAACAACATCCCGGTGTTCTTCATCCAGGACGCGATGAAGTTCCCCGACCTGGTGCATGCGGTCAAGCCCGAACCCGACCGCGGCTTCCCGCAGGCCACCGCCGCCCACGACACGTTCTGGGACTTCATCTCGCTCACGCCCGAATCCATGCACATGGTGATGTGGGCGATGAGCGACCGCACCATCCCGCGCTCGCTGCGGATGATGGAGGGCTTCGGCGTGCACAGCTTCCGCTTCCTCACGGAAGACGGCACCAGCACCTTCGTCAAGTTCCACTGGCGGCCGAAACTGGGACTGCAGTCCACGGTGTGGGACGAGGCGGCCAAGCTGCAGGCCGCCGACAACGACTACCACCGCCGCGACCTGTTCGAGGCGATCCAGGCGGGCAACTACCCGGAATGGGAGCTGGGCGTGCAGCTGTTCAACGAGGAGGAAGCCGAGGGGTTCCCCTTCGACCACCTCGACCCCACCAAGATCGTCCCCGAAGCGCTGGTGCCGGTGCGGATCGTCGGCCGCATGGTGCTCGACCGCTGGCCGGACAACTTCTTCGCCGAGACCGAACAGGTGGCGTTCTGCCCCGCCAACCTGGTCCCCGGCATCGACTTCTCCAACGATCCGCTGCTGCACGGGCGCATCTTTTCCTACCTCGACACCCAGCTGATCCGCCTGGGCGGACCCAACTTCCACCAGATCCCGGTCAACCAGCCGCGCTGCCCCTTCGCCAACCACCAGCGCGACGGCCACATGCAGATGCAGATCCCGAAGGGGCGGGTGAACTACGAACCCAGCTCGCTGCAGGAGGACAGCCCGCGCGCGGACGCGCATGCCGGTTTCCGCAGCCACGCCTCGCGCGCCGACGACGGCGCCAAGGGGCGCCTGCGCCCGGAAAGCTTCGCCGACCACTACAGCCAGGCGCGCATGTTCTTCCGCAGCCTGGAGGCGCCCGAGCAGGCGCACCTGGCTTCGGCCCTGGTGTTCGAGCTGTCGAAGGTGGAAACGCCGAAGGTGCGCGAACGCATGGTCGGCCAGCTGCGCAACATCGACGCCTCGCTGGCGCAGAGAGTGGCCGACGGGCTGGGGCTGGACGCGCTGCCCGAAGCGCCGCCGGCCGCGGTGCCCGCACGCGACATACCGCCGGCACCGGAGGTGCGGACCATCGGGCGGATGAAGCAGACGCTCGAAGGCCGTTGCGTCGGCATCCTGTTCGACGAGGGCAGCGATGCAGCCGCACTCGATGCGCTGGTGGAGGCCTGCCTTGCCGAGGGCGCCAGCGTGAAGCTCGTCGCTCCCCGACTGGGAGGTGCGACGCTCTCCGACGGCCGCAGGCAGCCGGCCGATGCGCAGCTGGCCGGCGCACCGTCGGTCGTCTTCGACGCCGTCGCCATCGTGCTCGCCGTCGAGGCCGGGGCCAGGCTGGCGAAGGAATCCGCTGCGGTGGACTTCGCCGCCTTCGCCTGGGCGCACCTGAAGGCCATCGCCTTCGATGCGGGGGCCGCGCCGGTCCTGCAGGCCGCCAACGTGGGTCGCGATGCCGCGATCGTCGATGCCGCCGACAGCGCCGCCTTCGTCTCGGCCGCCAGCACGCGACAGTGGGCGCGCGAGCCGAAGCTGCGCACCCTGGCCTGACCGGAGTCGATCCATTTTCCTGCACAAGATCAAGTCCGAAGGACTGGCCCACCTGTCCTACATCCTGGGCGACGGCGACGAGGCCGTCGTCATCGATCCGCGCCGCGACGTCGACTGCTACATCGACATCGCCGCGCGCGAAGGCGTGCGCATCACCCGCATCCTCGAAACCCACCGCAACGAGGATTACGTGATCGGCTCGGTGGAACTGGCCGCGCGTACCGGCGCCAGCATCCACCACGGCCATGCGCTGGACTTCGGCTATGGCGAGGATGTACGCGAAGGCGACTGCTTCGAATGCGGCGCGCTGCGCCTGCGCGTGCTGGAAACCCCCGGACACACGCCCGAGAGCATCTCCCTGGTGCTCACCGACGGCAACCAGGGCGACACGCCCGTGGGGGTGTTCACCGGCGATGCGCTGTTCGTGGGCGATGTCGGCCGCACCGACCTCATCGAGGGCCGCGAGCGGGAGATGGCCGAGGCGCTGCACCGCTCGCTGTTCGACAAGCTGCTGCCGCTGGGCGACCAGGCCCTGCTCTACCCGGCCCACGGCGCCGGTTCGGTGTGCGGCGAGAACATGGCCGACCGCGAGTTCTCCACGCTGGGCCACGAGCGCGCGCACAACCCGCTGCTGCAGGTCACCGACCGCGAGGCCTTCGTGCGTCGCAAGCTGGACGAACACCACTACGTCCCGCCCTACTTCCGGCAGATGGAACGCCTCAACCAGTGCGGCGCACCGGTGCTGCACCACCTGCCACCGCCTGCCCCGCTCCCGCCCGACGCGTTCGAAGCGCGCCGCAAGGGTGGCGCGCGCGTGGTGGACCTGCGCAGCGCGCAGGCCTTCGCCGGAACCCACGTACCGGGCAGCCTGGCGCTGCCGCTGCCGCTGCTTCCGGCCTATGCCGGCTACCTGCTCGGCTACGACGAGGACCTGCTGCTGGTGGCCGAGGACGCGGACGCGGCGCGGGAGGCGGTGGCACGCCTGGCGCGCATGGACTACACGCGCGTCGCCGGCTACCTCAAGGGCGGCCTGGGCGAGTGGGAGAGCAGCGGCCGCGAGTTCGGCAGCATCGATGCGGTGCATGCCGCGGATCTCGATGCACGCCTGCAGTCTCCCGAACCTCCGCTGCTGCTCGACGTGCGCAAGATCACCGAGTACCGGGACAAGCGCCTGCGCGGTGCCACGCACGTCTTCCTCGGCCACCTGCCCGCGCGCATCTGCGAGCTGCCGCGCGACCGCCCCACCGTCACCTTCTGCGGAAGCGGCCAGCGCGCCATCGTGGCCGCATCGCTGCTGCGGGCCGCGGGCATCGCGCACGTGGAGAACGCGTTCGGCTCGATGGCCGCCTGCGAGGCCATCGGCTGCAGGACGCTGGAATCGGGCGAAACAACGGCGGAATGAGGACCGCGCAGCGGTCCGCCGGATCGGGCCGGTCCCGGCGACCGGCTCAGTCCTCCAGCACGCGCTCCAGCGGTTCCAGGTCCGCCCGCGAGACGGGACGCACCGCCCGCGCGAGTTCCTCGCCCGAACGCAGCAGCACCAGCGTCGGCCACAGCTTCACGCCGAAGGCGCGGCCCAGTGGCTTGCCGCGCCCGTCCTCGATCTTGAGATGGATCACGCCTTCCCTGCCCTCGAGCAGCCCGCGCAGGGCTGGCTGCGCCGCGCGACAGTGCCCGCACCACGGCGCGCCGAACTCGAGCAGCACCAGGTCCGGCGCGGCATCGATGTCCGCGCGCGCCGGCTCCACCACCTCGTATTCGTCGCGATAGCTCAAAGCGGCGCCCGCAGCGCGCGCTCGATGTCCTCCAGCGGCGCATTGGTGAGGGTCTTGGGCACCTCGACGATCAGGCGCGCCTGCACTTCCTTGTGTAGCAGCGGACGCATCCGCCCGAGCGTGGTGGGATCGGCCGCCAGCACCAGGTGTTCGTACTGGTGCTTGAGCGCGCCGTCGTTGAGCGCGAGCGCCAGCTGCTTGGCGAAGGTGGCCTCGTCGATCTGCTGGCCGGTCGACTCGCCGGGCATGCTCCCGGCAGGGCCGTCGTCGTCCATGTTCATCAGTTCGCGCAGTTCCACCTGGTGCAGCGCCACCGCGCGTTCGTCGCCGCGGTTGCGGAACAGGCGCGCGCCGGTGCCATCGGCAACGACCACCAGGGTATTGGAAGGAACCAGGGTCATGCTGTCTCCGTCATCGGGAATCGGGCCACCACCTTCGGCGAGGCCGCATCAACGCGGCGTGACCCGCGCCTTACGCCGGGTCCTTGTCCGGTCCGCCTTCGGCTTCGGGATCCGGCGGTGCGTGCCGCTGCGCGCCGCCTTCGTGGCGGGGCATGCGGTCCTTGCCGAACGGCGAGAAGCTGTTGCGGTCGCCACTGCCGTGCGGATAGGCGCGCGGCTCGCGGTCGGGCTGGTCCGGCGCGGGCGTGGATGCGCGCCTGTCGTCGTGCTTGTCGGTCATCGCGGTCTCCTGATTGCTCGCCGTTGCGTGATCGCCAGGCTCAGTCCTGGCGCGGCCGCCGGTCCGGTGCGCGATCCGGGCCGGAACCCGGATCCTGTCGCGGCTGCTCACCCGGCCGCTGCCCGGGCGCCTGTTTTTCCGGGTTGGCCGGATGCGGTTCCTGCCTGGGGGGCAGCGGTTCCGGTTCGATGCCGTTGTCGTCCGGTCTGTTCGTCATTTGCGTGCTCCTGCGGTGCGGCACACGTTGCTCCGGCCCCGATGCAGGACACGTGAGGGCGAGCCGCGCATTCAGGCCTGCGGCCGGCCCTCGGCCTTGGGTTCGCTCACTTCGCGACCGGCCTCGGCGCGGCCCGCCATCTCCGCGCCCGCGTCCGGCGCGAGCTTGCGCATCTGCAGCACCGACACCAGCGACACCAGGCCCACGGTCAGGAACGCGAACGTGAAGTTGATCGGCGCGTCGTCGCCGGCACCGGTGAGCCTTCCGGCGATGCTCAGCGCAAAGCCGCCCAGGGTCACGCCCAGCGCCAGCGAGAGCTGCTGCACCATCGCGGCCAGGCTGCTGGCCTGGCTCAGGCGCGCCTGGTCGATCTCGGCATAGGCGATGGCGTTGATGCTGGTGAACTGCAGCGAGCGCAGGAAACCGCTGGCCAGCAGCACGCCCACCATCAGCGCGTAGGGCGTGTCGGCGCGGAACAGGCCGAAGCCGCACAGCAGCAGCGACGCCAGCAGCCCATTCCAGACCAGCACCGGGCGGAAGCCGAAGATGCGCAGGATGCGCGGCGCCACCACCTTCATCACCATCGCGCCGGCGGTGGAGGTGAAGGTGACCAGGCCCGACTCGAGCGGATCGAGCCCGAAACCCAGCTGCAGCATCAGCGGCAGCAGGAATGGCGTGGCGCCGATGCCGATGCGGAACAGCGAACCGCCGAGCACGCCGGCGCGGTAAGTCGGGACGCGCAGCAGGTCCAGCCGCAGCAGCGGGTGCGGATGGCGAGCGGCATGGCGCACGTAGGCGGCGAGCAGCGCGGTTCCCAGGAGCATGGCGCCTGCGAGCGCGACACCGGGCACCAGGCCGCGTCCGATCGCCGACAGGCCGAACATCGCCAGCGCCAGGCCACCGGCCGACAGCAGGAAGCCGCGCCAGTCCAGCGGCCCGACCGGCTGCCGCAGCATGGGGATGTGGCGCCACGCCAGCCACATCCCGAGCAGGCCCATCGGCAGGTTGATCAGGAAGATGAAGCGCCAGTGCGCGTAGGTGGTGATCGCTCCGCCGAGCACCGGGCCCAGCATCGGCCCCAGCATCGCCGGCACGGTGAGCCAGCTGAGCGCGCGCACCAGTTCCGACTTCTCCACGCTGCGCAGCAGCACCAGCCGCCCGACCGGCACCATCATCGCCCCGCCCACGCCCTGCACGAAGCGGCCCGCGACCAGTTCGCCCAGTCCGTCGCTCGCCGCGCAGCCGAGCGAACCGAGCAGGAATACGCCGATCGCGCCCATGAATACCGGCTTGGCGCCAAAGCGGTCGGCCACCCAGCCGCTGACCGGGATGAAGATCGCCAATGCCAGCATGTACGTGGTCAGCGCCAGCTTCAGCGCGACCGGCTCCACGCCCAGGTCGGCCGCGATCTGCGGCAGCGAGGTGGAAATCGCCGTGGAATCCATGTTCTCGATGAACAGGGCGGTGGCGATGATCAGCGGGAGCAGGCGTTGTGGGGACAAGAGCTGCGGGGGCGGGAAAATGCCGGCCATTGTGCCCCTGCGGGGGCGAGGCGCGGCGTGAGCGCACGCGCGTGCGCAGATTCCGCTGCGCCGATGCGCCGCAGCCCGCCGCGACGGCCGCATTCACGGCACCCCCACGCCGGATTCGTAGATTTGCGCGGAAGCACAACTGCGCGGAGAGCGCTTGGACACTCCGCTGGAGTCCCAGGACCACATCGAGGCAAACGCAAGGCTGCGCCTGTACGAGACGATCCTGGCGGCCGTCCCGGACCTGGTGTACGTCTTCGACCTGCAGCACCGCTTCATCTATGCCAACCCGGCGCTTCTGGCCATGTGGGGCCTGGAGTGGGAGCAGGCGCAGGGCAGGACCTGCCTGGAACTGGGTTACGAACCCTGGCACGCCGCGATGCACGACGACGAGATCGAACGTGTCGTCGCCACCCGTGCCCCGATCCGCAACGACGTGCCCTTCCATCACAGCACGCTGGGCTGGCGCGTCTACGACTACATCTTCATTCCCGTCTTCGGTCCCGACGGGCAGGTCGAAGCGGTGGCCGGCACCACCCGCGACGTCACCGAACGCAAGCAACAGGAAGACGCGCTGCGCCGCAGCGAGCAGCGCCTGAGCGCGATCGTCAACGCCAGCTCCGACCTGATCTTCCGGCTCTGCCCGGACTGGCGCGAGCTCGAGCTGGTGGGCGGGGACGCCGTCACCGACCTGCCGCGCGGCCAACGCATGGGCTGGTCGCCCGAACGCATCCACCCCGAGGACCGGAGCCAGGCGCTGGAAGCCATGCAGCGGGCCCGCGACACCCTGACGCCGTACCGGTCGCAGCATCGCGTGGCGCTGCGCAGCGGCGAATGGACCTGGATCGAGTCGCGGGGGGGGGCCGGGGGGCGGCGCGCCCCCCGCCCCACGGAAGCGTCTCCGAATGGTTCGGCGCGGCTACCGACATCACCGAGCGCGTCCGCCACGAGGAGCACCTGCGCCTGATGGTCGACGAGCTCAACCACCGGGTGAAGAACACGCTGGCGATCGTGCAGTCGATGGTGTCGCAGACGCTGCGCACCTGCAGCGACCACGACCAGGCCGTCGCGCTGATCGAGTCGCGCCTGCGCACGGTGGCGGCCACCCACGACATGCTCACGCACGAGAAATGGACCGGGGCGCCGCTCGCGCAGATCGTGCGTCTGGCCATGGGCGACTGCCTCGACGGGGACAGCACGCGGCTGGACATGCAGGGTCCGGCGGTGAGCCTGGACCCCCGACGCGCGGTGGCGCTGTCGATGGCGCTGCACGAACTGTGCAGCAATGCGACCCGGCACGGCGCGCTGTCCGTCCCCCAGGGTCGGGTCCGCATCCACTGGTGGCTGGAACGCGACGGCGACGGCGCGCGCCTGGTGCTGGACTGGCAGGAGTCCGGCGGCCCGGTCGTGCATCCGCCCGCGCGCGTCGGGTTCGGCACCCGCCTGCTGCAGCGTGGACTGCAGCACGACATGGCCGGCAAGGTGGACCTGGCCTTCCCTCCCGAGGGCGTGCGCTGCCGCGTCGAAGCGCCCCTCCCCGAACTGCAGGCCACGCCATGATGCGCCAGGTATTCCTCGTCGAAGACGAATCGCTGCTCGTGATGGTGCTCGAAGACATGCTGCCCGAGCTGGGCTACGAGGTGGTCGCGTCCGCGTACTCGGTGGATTCCGCGCTGCGGACGCTGGAAGCCCACGAGCCGGACCTGGCGATCCTCGACGTCAACCTCGGCGGCGCCCGCTCCTTCCCGGTGGCCGACGCGCTCGCCATCCGCGGCATCCCGTTCGTGTTCGCGTCGGGCTACGGCGAATCCATCCTGCCCGACCGCCACGCCAGCGCGCTGCTGGTGCCCAAGCCCTACGGCCGGCAGGAACTGGAGGCGGCGCTGGCGAAGCTGCCGCCCAGGCGCGCCGTGTCACCCTGATCCGGGGCAGCTCTGCGGCGGTGGCCAACACATGGCCGGCCGCTGCGCGGGACGGGCAATGCCGTGCCTCAGGCGCCCGCCGGGCCCTCGCCCAGCCGCTGCGCCAGCGCCAGTGCGTCGAACGGGGCATGCACCTTGGCGTCGTTGTCGAAATAGCAGTACACGTCGCGCGGCATGCGCGGCACCGCGGCAGCCGTCGCGCGATGCGCGCCACGCGGCTGCCCGCCGCGCTGCCATGCGCGGATCCGGCGCGCCCAGTCCGCCAGTGCCGCGTCGCCATAGCCGCTGACATACAGTTCGGCGTCGCCGTGCAGGCGGAGGTACATGAAGTCGCCGGTCGCCTCCTCCACCCACGGCCAGCGGCCCGCGGTATCGGCCACCACCAGCGCCATGCCACGCGCGCGCAGCATGTCGACGAACAGAGGATCGACGAAGCTCTCGTGGCGCACCTCGAAGGCATGGCGCAGCGGTCCGTGCTCGCGCGGTGTCAGGACTGCGCGGCCCTTCAGCCGCGAAGCGTCGCGACGGCGCGCCAGGCGCGATGCCGCTTCGGTATCGGCCGGCAGCAGCTCGAGGAAGGCTTCCATGCGGGCCGCGTCGAACCGCATCCGTTCCGGGAACTGCCACAGGAACGGTCCCAGCTTCGACCCCAGCGCCAGCAGGCCCTGCGCGTAGAACGTCGCCAGCGCCTGCTCCACTCCGCGCAGCCGGAGCATGTGGGTGATGTAGCGGCTGCCCTTGACCGCGAACACGAACTCGTCCGGCGTCTCGTCGTACCAGCGACGGTAGCTGTCGGGATGCTGCAGCGAGTAGAAGCTGCCGTTGAGCTCGACCGTGGAGAAGCAGCGCGAGGCGTGTTCCAGCTCGCGCCGCTGCGCCAGGCCCTTCGGGTAGAAACGGCCACGCCAGCGCGGGTAGCGCCAGCCGGAAATGCCGATGCGGATGCGTCCACTGGCCATCGACGGCGCGAGCCTTCAGCGGCGGCGATGCAGACCGCCACCGGGCCGGCGCATGCTGCCGGCGTCAGGCCCCGGCCAGGCCACCACCCGCACGCCCGGGCAAGGCGCCGTCGTCTTCGGCATCGGGATCCTCCAGGTCGCCCACTTCGCGGTCCAGGCCCGCCTGCGGATCGGATGCGTGCGGCTTACGCGTCGCGCCTTCCGCCGGATCGTCGGTGCCAGGCGCGCCGCCCTGGTGCTGCGACTGCTGGCTGTCGTTGCGTGCTGTCATCTCGCGCTCCTGCATGCGGGACGCCCGAGGCTAGCGCCGCGCGCGTGAGCGGGCGATGCACGCCGCCAGTCCGGCGGTCCGACGCACGGAACGCCGACGCGACGACGCCGATGGGAAGATGGGCGTCCGCCCAACGCCAGGAGGCGACCCGCATGACGCCACTCGACAAGCCGCTGCGCCGCGAGGTCCTGATCGACGATGCGCCCTACACGCTCACCATCGACCCGGACGGGCTGAAGCTGGTGCCGAAGGGCAAGCGCAAGGGCCTGGAACTGCGCTGGAGCGAGCTGGTCAGCGGCGACGCGGCGCTGGCCGCCGCCCTGCAGGCCTCGCTCGAGGGCTGAGGTCGCGGCAGCACCACCGCGCCGCGCTCACGCCGCCACCGCAAGCGAGCGCTGCAGCGCGCGGTAGTACGGCAGCAGCGCCAGCGCCCGCGCCACCACGAACAGCACGAACGCCGCCCACAGCCCGTGGTTGCCCCAGGCCGCCGCGGCCGGCCATGCGCACAGGCCGAACGCGGCCAGCGACGCCACGGCGGCGTTGCGCATCTCGCGCGTGCGGGTGGCGCCGATGAACACCCCGTCGAGCTGGAACGCTGCCACCGACAGCAGCACGTACAGTCCGGCCCAGGGCAGGTGCGCACGCGCGGACGCGACCACCTCCGGCTGCGGCACCAGCAGCGCCACCACGGATCCGCCCAGCAGCCAGATCGAGAGTGCCAGGACCGCGGCGGTGACCAGCGCCAGCTCGCTGGACAGCCGGACCGCGCGCCGCAGCCGCGGCAGGTCGCGCGCACCCACCGCGGCGCCCACCAGCGCCTCGGCCACGAACGCATAGCCGTCGAGGAAGAACGCGCTGAACGACACCAGCTGCAGCAGCAGGTGGTTGGCCGCGAGCGTCACGTCGCCAAAGCGCGCGCCCTGGCTGGCGAACCAGCCGAAGCCGGCCAGCAGGCACAGCGTGCGCAGCATGATGTCGCCGTTGGCCGCCATCATCCTGCGCAGCCGCGCGGCATCGCGCAGGCGGGCGACCGGCACGAACCGCTCCCCGTCGCGATGGCGCGCGCGCAGGATGCGCCACAGCACCAGCGCCGCCACCGCGCAGGTGGTCCATTCGGCGACCGCGGTGCCCAGCCCGATGCCGCGCACGCCCAGGTCCAGCACCCCGGCGAAGTGCACGTCGAGCGCGGCGTTGAGGCCGTTGAGCAGCAGCTGCACCAGCAGCAGGGTGCGGGTCCGGCCCAGCCCGACCAGGGCGCCGCTGAACGCGTACAGCGCCAGCGCCGCGGGGGCGCCCCAGATCCGCGCGCCGAAGTACGCGCTGCCCGCGGCTTCCACCGCCGCGCTGGCGTCCATCACCGCGAAGTAGGCTTGCAGCAGCGGCCACTGCAGCAGCACCAGTCCGACGCCCAGGCCCAGGCCCAGCAGCAGCGAGCGCGCCAGCGTGGTGCGTACCTCGGGCTCGTCGCCTGCGCCATCGGCCTGCGCGATGAAGCCGGTGGTGGCCATGCGCAGGAAGCCGAAGCTCCAGTAGATGAAGTTGAACAGCAGCGCGCCCAGCGCGAGGCCGCCGAGCCCGGCGGTGCTGCCGTAGTGGCCGATGACGGCGGTATCCACCAGACCCAGCAGCGGCACCGAGGCGTTGGCCAGGATGATCGGCCAGGCCATGCGCGCGATGGCCGGGCGCGAAAGTGCGGGCAGGGAAGGAAGCGGCGTCTGCATCGCGGCATGATGCCGCAGCCGGCAACCGGGTACGCCGTGCGCACCGGCGCGACGCGGCGCCGGCCTAGTCCTCGCGCGCCGGCACCAGCTGCTGCTGCATCGCCAGCCGCAGCTCCTCGATCGCGTAGGGCTTGCGCAGCAGCGGGATGCCCAGGGCATGCGCTTCGCTGCCGACCGATTCGGCGAAACCGCTGCTGAGCAGCACCGGCAGCCCTGGTCGGCGCCGCCGCACTTCCCTGGCCAGCTCGATGCCGTTGGTGCCGCCGGGCATCATCACGTCGGAGAACACCAGGTCGATCCTGCGCCCGTCGGCCAGCGCGCCCAGCGCCGCCTTCGCGCTCCTGGCGTGGACCACGTCGCAGCCGATGGTGCGCAGCATCTCCTCGACCAGGGTCGCGACTTCGGCGTCGTCCTCCACCAGCAGCACGCAGTGCCCCGGTACCGGCTCCGGCACCTCGCTGCGCCGCGGACCCGGCAGTTCGGATGCCGGCGCCTGGCGCGAGCGGGGCAGCAGCAGGGTGATCGCGGTGCCCTCGCCCACCGCCGAATCGATCAGCACCTGGCCGCCGGACTGCTTGGCGAAGCCGTACACCTGGGCCAGCCCCAGGCCGGAGCCCTTGCCGACGTCCTTGGTGGTGAAGAAGGGTTCGAACACGCGCGCCTTGACCTCGTCGGACATGCCCGAGCCGGTGTCGCGCACGACCAGGCGCACCAGTTCGCGCGCGCCCGTGGCGGCCGGATCCACCACATTGCCGGCGGCGATGGTGATGCGGCCGCTGCCGTCCATCGCGTCGCGCGCGTTGACCGCGAGGTTGAGGATCGCCAGCTCGAACTCGCCGGCGTCGACGAATACCGGCCACAGCTCCGGCGCCAGCTGCACGTCCACCTCGACGTCGCCGCGCAGGCTGCGGTCGAGCAGTTCGCCCATGGCGCCGATCAGCCGCGGCAGCGACACCGTCTCGGCACGCAGCGCGTGGCTGCGCGAGAAGGTGAGCAGCTGGCGGGTGAGCGTGGCGCCGCGCTCGGAGGCATGCCGCATCGCGATCAGGTAGCGCTTACGGCGCGCCGGATCGTCGTGCCGTTCCAGCATGTCCACGCCGGCGCTGATCACCATCAGCAGGTTGTTGAAATCGTGCGCGACGCCGCCGGTCAGCTGGCCCAGCGCCTCCATCTTCTGCGCATGGCGCAGCGATTCCTCCACCCGCTCGCGCTCGGCGATCTCGTCGCGCAGGCGCGCGTTGAGCTCGCGCAGCCTGACCGTCCGGTTCTGCACCTGCTCCTCGAGGTCGGCCGCGGCGGCCTCGCGCGCTTCCAGCAGCGCGCGGACCTCGTGCTGGCGCCTGCGCGCACGCAGCGCCGACTGCAGCACGCTGACCAGGGTGATCGGCTGCACCGGGCGTTCGAGCAGCGCGACGTTGCCGAGCCGTTCGACCTGCTGCTGGCGCCAGGCAGCCACTCGCGGATGCTCGCGCCGGCTGGTGAGCATCACGAACGGCAGGTCCGACCAGGGCGGCTGGCGCCGGACCTAGTCGGCCAGCAGGTCGAGCCGCTGGCCGATCAGCCCCTCCTCGGCGACGAAGGCGGTGTCGGCCTCGTCGAGGCTGGCGGTGAAGGCGGCGAAGTCGCTGCACACACGCGAACCGATGCCCGCGCGCCGCAGCAGGTCGGACGCCGCGCCCGCGTCGCGGCCCGTGGGTGCGAGGATCAGGACGATCCCGCCCCGGGGTTCAGCCCCCGTCACGTGCCGCGTCCGGCAGCAGCGGTCCCGGCTTGCCGGTATACACGGGCGTTCCGGCCAGCAGGCCGCTGAATTCGGTCAGCGGCGGTCCGACCACCAGGCCGCGCGGGCCGAGCTGGAACTCGCGGATGCTCTGCTCGTGGTAGCCGCTGCGCTTCTTCACCACCGACAGCGCCCGCCGCACCATGCCGGAATGTTCGAAGTAGCGCAGCATCACCACCGCGTCGCTGAGGTAACTGATGTCCAGCGGCGTTTCCATCGCGCCCACCATGCCGTGCTGGGCCAGCACCAGGATCGTCACCACGCCCTGTTGCGCCAGGTAGGTGAGCAGCTCGTGCATCTGCAGGATCAGGAAGCGCTCGTCCGGCATCGCGTTGAGGTAGCCGTTGAGGCTGTCGATCACCACCATGCGCACGCCGTCGTCCTCGACGCGCCTGCGCACGATGGCGGCGAACTCGCCGGGCGACATCTCGGCCGGGTCGACCTGCTGGAACAGGACCATGCCCGCATCGATCCGGGGCGCGAGGTCCAGGCCCAGCGCCTTCGAACGCGCCTCGATGGTGCCGCGGCCCTCGTCGAAGGCGAAGATCGCGCTGCGCTCGCCGCGGTCCGCCGCCGACAGCGTGTAGGTCAGCGCCAGCGAAGACTTGCCCACGCCGGCCGCGCCGATCAGCAGCGCATTGGTGCCGCGCTCCAGGCCGCCGCCCAGCAGCGCGTCCAGCCCGGCATTGCCGCTGGGGGTGAAGTCGCCGGAAAAGTCGGCGTGGTGCTCGGACGCCACCAGCCTCGGGTACACCTCGATCCCGCCCCTGACGATCCTCATGTCGTGGAAGCCACCGCGGAAATCGATCCCGCGCATCTTGATCACGCGCAGCCGCCGGCGCTCGGCGCCGTAGTCGATGGCCAGCTGCTCGAGCAGCACCACGCCATGCGAGATCGAGTGCAGCTGCAGGTCGTTCTGCTGCGAGGTCTTGTCGTCCAGCAGCACCACGGTGCAGTTGCGGCTGGCGAAGAACTGCTTGAGCGACAGCACCTGGCGGCGGTAGCGCAGCGGGTTCTGCGCCAGCAGGCGCAGCTCCGACAGGCTGTCGATGACCAGGCGGCTGGGATTGGAAGACCGCACGCGCTCCAGGATCAGGCGCGTGGTCTCGCCCAGTTCCAGTTCGGCCGGATGCAGCAGGGTGATCTCCTGGCTCTGGTCGAGCAGGGTCTCGGGCGGCACCAGTTCGGCGATCTCCACGCCTTCCAGGCTCCAGCCATGGCGCAGCGAGACCAGCTGCAGTTCGCGTTCGGTTTCCGACAGGGTGATGTAGAGCACGCGCTCGCCGCGGCGGGCGCCGTCGAGCAGGAACTGCAGTGCGAGCGTGGTCTTGCCGGCGCCTGGCCGGCCTTCGTACAGGTACATGCGGTCGGCGTCGAGGCCACCGCCGAGGATGTCGTCCAGGCCGGGGTTGCCGGTGGAAACCCGCAGGTCCCCGTCGTTTGGATCGGCTGGCATATCGCCTGACCTTCCGGTCCGCGCGGGACCGCTGTGGAGGTGGGGTGGAACTCTGCACGCGGCCGCCGGGAACGGACGCCGATACAGGTTTGTGCAGACGACTATGAACAGGCCGCCGTGAAAGCGGCATTGCGTCCGCGACCGTGCCGGCGCCGCGGTGCGGACTGCCAACCGCAGGCGACCCGGGTCCCGCGCGGCCTACAGCCGTTCCACCGCCATGGCCCGCACCAGCACTTCGTCCTGATCGAAACGGCGCTGCAGCTGCTCCCGATAGGCCGCCCACCAGCCGTGATCGACCTGCGCCGCCATCACTTCCACCAGCACCACCTCGTCTCGCTGGACGGCGCCGTCCTCGTCCTGCCAGGCGCCGGCCGCGGGTGCGCGCACGAACGCGGTGACGCCGCCGAACAGGTCGGTAAGCTCGGTGCGGACCGTGTCGTAGTGGCTGCGGGGAAACGCGTGGCCCGCGTTGTCTCGCAGCGGCAGGAACAACTGGACCAGATGCATGCTCGGCGACCCGCGAAGGCGTGGACTGCCGGGCACGATCGCATGCCGGGCGTTCGCGGCGCGTCTGCGCGGATCGCAACGCGCACCGGGTGCGCTTGCAGCGCGATCGACGGCCGATCCCTGCGTCGACACGGCCCCGGAGGCACGCACACAGGGGCGAGGTGACAGCCCGTTCACCCGACTGCGTCCATAAGGCCGCCATGGCCCACTCGTTCATCGCCCCCGCCTGCGCCCTCGCCGCCCTGCTCACCCTGTCCGGCTGCGGCGAATACCCGCGCGATGCCGACGACATGCGCGCCCAGGCCGAGGCGCAGGGCATGCGCGTGGGCGCCAGCCACGATCCGCCCTGGCTGCTGGTGGCCGCCGACGGTTCGGTCGGCGGACCGGAGGCCGACCTGGTGCGCCGCTTCGCCGATGCGCACGGCTACCGCATCACCTGGCTGCAGGGCAGCCACGACGCGCTGATGGGCGACCTGGAGCGCGCGCGGCTGCATGCCGTGGTCGGGGGCCACCATCCCGATTCGCCGTGGAAGCCGAAGGTGGGCTGGTCGCGTCCGCTCGGGCTGCGCGCCTCCGCGGACGGGCCGATGCCCGAACGCAGCGTCGCGCTCCCGCCGGGCCAGTCGGCCTGGCACCTGGCGTTCGACCGCCACCTGGTCGGGCGCGAGGGCGCGCAATGAGCGACGACGCCCTGCGTCCGCCACCGCGCGAGCTGCCCGAGCGGCAGCGCCACGCCCTGCACCGGGCCGAGCGCCTGTGCTGGTGGACCCTGCTGTGGATGTCGCTGGTCTCGGCGCTGATGTTCGCGGCGATGGGCGGCTCGCAGGCGATGAAGACCGCCCTGGTCGAGGACCTGCTGAGCCTGGTGCCGGCGATCGCGTTCCTCGTCGCCAGCCGTTTCCGCCGCAAGGGCGTGGATGCCGAATACATCACCGGTCGCGAACGCGCCTTCGACATCAACTTCCTGATCTCGGCGGTGGCGCTCGCCGGCGTCGGCCTGGCGCTGGTCTACGACGGCCTGCACACCCTGCTCACCGCCACCCGCCCGGTGGTCGGATCGATAGTGGTCGCCGGCCACGTGATCTGGCAGGGCTGGGTGATGATCGCGGCACTGGCGGTCTCCGCCGTGCCGCCGATCATCCTCGGGCGCAAGAAGCTGAAGCTGGCCAGACAGCTGTCGCTCAAGCCGCTGCACACCGACGCCGACATGGGCAAGGCCGACTGGATGACCGCCCTCGCCGGCATTGCCGGCGTGGCCGGCATCGGCTTCGGCCTGTGGTGGGCCGACGCCGTGGCCGCGCTGGTGATCGCCGGCAGCATCCTGCACGACGGCGCCAGCAACCTGCGCGGCGCGGTGCGGGACCTGCACGACGCACGCCCGCAGGAACTCGAACGCGACGCACCCGACCCCCTGCCCGACCGGCTGTGCGCCGAGATCTCGGCGCTGCCGTGGATGGACGGCTGCGCGGTGCGCCTGCACGAGGAGGGCTTCCACCTGTCGGGCATCGTGCTGCTGCACAACCGCACGCTCACCGCCGCGCAGGTCGAGGAAGTGCGCGCGATCGCGCAGGCGCTGGACTGGCGCCTGGACCAGATCGACGTCTCCATCCGTACGCCCGACCAGCCTTGAGCGCCGCGCGTAAGGACCCCCGGCGGGTAGTGGGCCTGCCGTGCACGGACTACAGTGGAGGCCTCACCGGAGCCGCGGCGTCATGCCCATTCACCTGAGACTGCCCCGCACCATGTGGTTCGACCGCAGCGTGCTGGCCGTGCTGATCGCCATTGCCGCGTGGCTGTCGCTCACCCTGGCGCGAGGCCCGGGCGAGCTGGCCGCGATCTGGGTGGGCAACGGCCTGCTGGCCGGCTGGCTGCTGATGCGCCGCACCAGCAGCTGGCCGGGCTACGTGCTGGTCGCCTACCTGGCCGAACTGCCGTCGCGCATGCTGGCCGGCGATGCTCCCGGCTACGCGCTGGCGATCGCCTTCGTCAACCTGCTGGAGGCGCTGCTGGTGGCCGGCATCGTGCGCTACCTGGTGCCGGACACCCGCGACCCGCGCAGCTGGATGCGGCTGGGCAGCATCGCCACCTCGGCCACGTTCTTCGCCTGCGCCCTGGCCGGCCTGCTGGCCGCCGGCATTGCCCACGCGCTCAACGACCAGCCCTTCGTGCGGGCCTTCGGCGCCTGGTTCGCCGCCCACGTGGTGGGCATGACCCTGGTGGCCACGGCCACGCTGGTGGCGCATCGCGAAGGCTGGGGCATGTTCGTCGCGCGCGGCCGCACCTGGAGCCTGGCGTCCACGCTCGCGCTGCTGGTGATCGTGGCCATCGGCGTGTTCGCCAACCACTACTCGGTGCTGTTCCTCACCTATCCGCCGCTGCTGCTGGTGGCGGTGCGCCACCGCTTCGCCGGCGTGGCGCTCGGGGTCATCGCGCTGGCGCTGGTCGCCGCCATCGCCACCGCGCTCGGGCATGGCCCGCTGTGGAGCGAGCACCTCGACCTCGCGGTCCGCATCGTCCTGCTGCAGCTCTACGTCGCCGGCGGCTGCCTGATGACGATCCCGGTCTGCCTGGTGCTGGCCGAGCGCGACCGGCTGGCCGCCAGCCTGCGCGACAGCGAGCGCCGCTACCGCATGCTCGCCGACCATTCGCATGACGCCATCTCGCGCGTGCGCGAGGACGGCCAACGCGTCTACGTCTCGCCCTCCGCCACCGAGATGCTGGGCTGGCCGCCGGAGCAGATGCTGGGATCGCGCTGGGACATCGTCCATCCCGAAGACCGCGATCTGCAGCGCCAGGCCACCGCGGAGGCGCTCGCCACCGGCGAGCCGCGCACCGACATCTACCGGCTGCGGCATCGCGACGGCCACTACGTCTGGGTCGAGGCGGTGTCGCGCCGGATCCCGGCCGACGACGGCAGCGACCGGGCCGAGCTGATGGTCACCGCCCGCAATATCGATCAGCGCGTGGCCGCCGAGCAGGCGCTGGCCGAAAGCCGGCGCGAACTCGAGCGCCAGTCGCGCGTGGACGCCCTCACCGACCTGCCCAACCGACGCCAGTTCGAGGAACGGCTGGCCCTGGCGCTCAAGCGGCTGCAGCGCCACCGCACGCCGATCGCCGTGCTGTGCCTGGACGTGGACAGGTTCAAAAGCATCAACGACGGTTACGGTCACGCCGTGGGCGACGCGGTGCTGCAGGCCTTCGCGCGGCGCCTGTGCGACAGCGTGCGCGACACCGACCTGGTGGCGCGCCTGGGCGGCGACGAATTCGTGATCCTGCTCGAGGACGTGGCGCCGGGCGGAGCCGAGACCGTCGCGCGCAAGGTGGTCGCGGCGATGGCCGAACCCATCGATGCCGCCGGCAACCGCCTGCTGGCCAGCACCAGCATCGGCATCGCCTGCACCGACGCGCCCACCGACGCGCCCACCCTGATGGCCCGCGCCGATGCCGCGCTGTACGCGGCCAAGAAGGCCGGGCGCAACCGCTACCACATGGCCGCGGCCGGGTGACGCGCGCTACCAGACCAGGTCGTCGGGCACCTTGAACTGCGCGTAGTACGCGTCGTCCTCGCTGGTGGATTCCTGCGGCGCATCCGACGCCCGGCCGTGGTCGAGCACGATCATCGCCGCGTCGCGTTCGCGCACCTGTTCGGCGGCCATCCGCGGCAGCAGTTCGTAGCCATCGCCGCCATTGGCGATCACCAGCACGCCATCGGCCAGTTTCCTGCGCAGGTCCTCGTTCACCAGCAGGGTGCGGATGGCGCCATCGGCGCTGAAGCGGTACTCGCTCTCGCCGCTGCGCGGCACGCGCTTGTCGCGGATGATCTGCCGCGCCTGCGCCTGCAGCTCGCGCTGGCGCGCCTGCGCCTTGCGCCC
>JAEWZE010000232.1 GCA_023395465.1 Pseudomonadota bacterium | reverse complement strand
CTACAACGTCCGCAAGGCGCTCGGCAAGGGCGTGCTCAAGGTGATGTCGAAGATGGGCGTCTCCACGATCGCCTCCTACACCGGAGCCCAGATCTTCGAGGCGCTGGGTCTTTCCAGCGAGCTGATCGATGCCTACTTCACCGGCACCACCAGGCGGGTCGAGGGGATTGGCCTGGACGAGATCGCCGAAGAGGTGGCCAAGCGGCACGCTCGGGCCTATCCGCCCGACGGCATTCCGCTGCCGCACCGGACCCTGTCCGGCGGGGGTGAGTACAAGTGGCGCCGCGAAGGCGAGCCGCACCTGTTCGACCCGGAGACGATCTTCCGGCTGCAGCACTCCACCCGGCAGGGCCGCTACGACATCTTCCAGCAGTACACCGCTCGGGTGAACGACCAGTCCAAGCGGCTGATGACGCTGCGCGGGCTGCTGGAGTTCCGTTCCGATCGCACCCCGGTGCCGCTGGATGAAGTCGAGCCGGTCAGCGAGATCGTCAAACGCTTCTCGACCGGTGCGATGAGCTACGGCTCGATCTCGCAGGAGGCCCACGAAACCCTGGCGGTGGCGATGAACCGGCTGGGTGGCAAGTCGAACACCGGCGAGGGTGGGGAGGACTCCGCCCGTCTGCACGATCCGGTCCGGCGCAGTGCGATCAAGCAGGTCGCCTCGGGACGGTTCGGGGTCACGTCCGAATACTTGAGCAATGCCGATGACATCCAGATCAAGATGGCCCAGGGTGCCAAGCCCGGCGAGGGCGGGCAGCTGCCCGGCCACAAGGTGTACCCGTGGGTGGCGAAGACCCGGCACTCCACGCCGGGCGTGGGCCTCATCAGCCCGCCGCCGCACCACGACATCTACTCGATCGAGGACCTGGCGCAGCTGATCTTCGACCTGCGCCAGGTCAACCCGACCGCGCTGATCTCGGTGAAGCTGGTCGCGCACGCGGGCGTGGGCACGATCGCCGCGGGCGTGGTCAAGGCCGGCGCCGACCTGATCACCATTTCCGGCCACGACGGCGGTACCGGCGCCAGCCCGCTGGGTTCGATCCGCTATGCCGGCGTGCCCTGGGAGCTGGGCCTGTCGGAGGCGCGGCAGGCACTGCAGGCCAACGAGTTGCGCGAGCGGGTGCTGCTGCAGACCGACGGCGGCCTCAAGACCGGCCTGGACGTGGTCAAGGCGGCGATGCTGGGCGCCGACAGCTTCGGCTTCGGCACCGCGCCGATGATCGCGCTGGGCTGCAAGTACCTGCGCATCTGCCACCTCAACAACTGCGCCACCGGCATCGCCACCCAGGACGAACGCCTGCGCTCGGCCCATTTCACCGGGCTGCCCGAGCGCGTGGAGAACTTCTTCCGCAACGTGGCGCAGGACGTGCGCGAACTGCTGGCGTCGCTGGGCGCGCGGTCGCTGGAGGAGATCACCGGCCGCACCGACCTGCTCGAGCAGCACCTGCGCCAGACCCGCGAGGACGTGGAGATCGACCTGTCGCGAATGCTGGCGCGCGATGCGGCGCAGCCGGCCGCGTATTGCGGCGCGCCCGCGCTGCAGGCGCCGCCGGACGGGCTGGCCGCGCGACTGGACGCGGCGCTGTCGGAGGCGATCGAACGCGGCCAGGGCGGCGAGCACGTCGACACCATCCGCAACACCGACCGCAGCATCGGCACGCGCCTGTCGGGGCTGATCGCGCGCCACCACGGCAATGCCGGCATGGCCGCGCGCCCGATCACCCTGCACCTGACCGGCAGCGCCGGCCAGAGCTTCGGCGCCTTCAACGCCGGCGGCCTGCGCCTGCAGCTCGAGGGCGAGGCCAACGACTACGTCGGCAAGGGCATGGCCGGCGGCTGCATCGTGCTGTCGCCACCACGCGGCAGCGCGTTCGAATCGCGACACGCGCCGATCCTGGGCAACACCTGCCTGTACGGCGCCACCGGCGGCGAGCTGTACGCGGCCGGACGCGCGGGCGAGCGCTTCGCCGTGCGCAACTCGGGCGCGGTGGCGGTGGTCGAGGGCGCGGGCGACCACTGCTGCGAGTACATGACCGGCGGCAGCGTGGTGGTGCTCGGCCGCACCGGCCTGAATTTCGGCGCCGGCTTCACCGGTGGCCTGGCCTACGTGCTCGACCTGGAGCGCGACTTCGTCGACCGCTACAACCACGAGCTGATCGACATCGTCCGCATCTCGCCGGAAAGCTTCGACAACTACCGCCAGCACCTGACCGAACTGCTGCAGGCGCACGCCAGCCTCACCGGCAGCGCCTGGAGTGCGCGCATCCTGGACGAGTTCCGCGATTTCGTCGGCAAGTTCTGGCTGGTCAAGCCGAAGGCGGCGAGCCTCGAGGCGCTGGCGCACGAGCTGCGCAGGGCGGCGTGATGAGGGCCGGGAATCGGGAATCGGGAATCGGGAACCGGACACGCGGAGGCGTGCCTCCCGACCCATGCGCCGCATTCGCGCGTGGCGCCTTTCCGAATCCCGACTCCCCAATCCCGAATCCCGGCCCATGAGCAAGAAGCAGGTTTTCCAGTTCCTTGATATCCCGCGCGACATGCCGCGCAAGGTGCCGCTGCAGCTGCGCACCGAGGGCGACTGGAACGAGCTGTACGGCAAGTTCGGCCAGGCCGAGGCGGTGCACCAGGCCGGCCGCTGCCTGGACTGCGGCAACCCGTACTGCGAAGCCAAGTGCCCGGTGCACAACTACATCCCCAACTGGCTGGCGCTGGTGGAGGAAGGCCGCATCCTCGAGGCGGCCGCACTGTGCCACGAGACCAATCCGCTGCCCGAGATGTGCGGGCGGGTGTGCCCGCAGGACCGCCTGTGCGAGGGCGCGTGCACGCTCAATGCCGGCTTCGGAGCGGTCACCATCGGCGCGGTCGAGAAGTACATCGTCGATACCGCCTTCGAACAGGGCTGGCGGCCCGACCTGTCCAAGGTCGTGGCCACGGGCCATCGCGTGGCGGTGATCGGCGCCGGTCCGGCGGGCCTGGCCTGCGCCGACCGGCTGGCGCGTGCCGGCATCGCGGCCACGGTGTTCGACCGCTACGAACAGATTGGCGGGCTGCTGCAGTTCGGCATCCCCAGCTTCAAGCTCGACAAGTCGGTGATCGGCACGCGCCGCGAAGTGCTGGAAGAGATGGGCGTGCGCTTCCGGCTGGGCGTGGAGGTGGGCCGCGACGTCGCCATCGGCACCCTGCTGTCGGAGTACGACGCGGTCTTCCTCGGCGTGGGCGCCTACCGCTATACCGACGGCGGCCTGCCCGGCCAGGAGCTGGACGGGGTGCTGCCCGCGCTGCCGTTCCTGGTGCAGAACGGGCGCCTGGTCACCGGGCGCGAGCCCCACGGCCGGCCGATCGCGGGCTGGGAAGACCAGCTGCAGCTGCCGGCACTGGCCGGCAAGCGCGTGGTCGTGCTGGGCGGCGGCGACACCGGCATGGACTGCGTTCGCTCGGCGGTCCGGCTGGGCGCGGCCAGCGTGACCTGCGCCTACCGCCGCGACGAGGCCAACATGCCCGGCTCGGCACGCGAGGTGGCCAACGCGCGCGAGGAAGGCGTGCGCTTCCTGTTCAACCGCCAGCCGCTGTCGATCGAGAGCGGCGACGGCCGCCACGCCTGCGGCGTGCGCGTGGTCGAGACGCGACTGGGCACGCCCGACGCGAACGGACGCCAGCGCGCCGAACCCATCGCCGGCAGCGAGTCGGTGATCGAGGCGGACGTGGTGATCATCGCCTTCGGCTTCTCGCCACGGCCGCCGGAATGGCTGGAGGCGCTGGGCGTGAAGGCGCGCGAGAACGGCCGCCTGATCGTCGGCGGCGAGGGCCGCCTGCCCTACCAGACCGCGCACGAGCGCCTGTTCGCCGGCGGCGACTGCGTGCGCGGAGCCGACCTGGTGGTGACCGCGGTGCAGGAAGGCCGCGACGCCGCGGCCGCGATCGCGCGCCAGCTGCGCCGCCAGTCGCAGCCGGCCGCGGCGCTCGACGCGGCCTGATGGCCGACTGAATCGCGGGCACGATCTGCGACGCCCGCGTTTGCAGCGTCCCCCAGGCGCCGGCAAGATGGCCGCATGCGCCCGCTGCCGCCCTGCCGTCTGCTGCTCGCGATGCTCCTGGCCGCCGGCGGCGCGCACGCGGCCGATCCGGTCACGGTGCACCGCTGCGTGGATGCCGATGGCCACGTGACCCTGGGCAACGTGCCCTGCGACGCCGGCAGCACCGCGGAAACCCGCGAGATGCAGCGCCCACAGGATGGCGAACCGCTGGCACGGCCGGCCCCGCCGCCGCCCGCACCTGCGGCAGTGGCCGCGCCGCAGGTGGTGATCGCGCGCGCCCCGCAGCCGATGTACGAGTGCGTGACCCCCGAGGGGGACCGCTACACCAGCGATACCGGCGACGGCAATCCGCGCTGGGTGCCGCTGTGGACGCTGGGATACCGCGGCGACCGGCGCCGCGGCCACCCGGATGCCGACCGCGGCGGCAGCGCGCTGGGCGAGTACTTCGCCAACCGGCCGCTGGGCGGCTACGTGGGCGCGCCCACCCCGAGACCGGAGCCCCCGTCGGCTGGCGGTGACCACCCGCCACGGCCCGGCCATCCGTCGCGCCCCGGACATGGGATCCACCGCGGTTACGGCGGCGCCGGCACCTGGGTCCGCGACACCTGCCATGCCCTGCCCCAGGCCGAGGTGTGCTCACGCCTGGTCGATCGCCGCGAGCAGATCCGGCGCCGCTTCTTCAACGCCCAGGAGCGCGAGCGCGACACCCTGCGGGTCGAGGAACGCGGCATCAACGCGCGGCTCGCCGCCGACTGCGCCAGCCACTGATGCGCCGGCTGCTGCTGACTGCCGCGCTGCTGGCGGGCGCATCGCTCGCGCCGGCGCAGGACGCCACCACCATCTACCGCTGCACCGCCGCCAGCGGCGAGGTCACGATCCAGAACGGCACGCCCTGCCCGGCCGGCAGCCGCCAGGAGATTCGCCGCGTCGAGGCATTGCCGACCCGGTCCGCGCCGCCGGCACCCGCCCTGGTAGTGGCCGAGGAGCCGGCCTGGACGCCGCCGCCGCTGGCCGATTTCGAACAGGTCGCCGGTCCCCAGGACGAGGCGATCGCCGGGCCCGAGCGTCCCGAAATGCCGGCGGCGGCGCGGCTGGCGGCCGACGCGCGCCTGCCCCCGCCGCCGATCTACCAGTGCGAGACCTGGGACAACGACAGCTACGTGAGCGAGGATCCGGCGCCCAAGCCGCGCTGCGTGCGCCTGGACACCGGCGGCGTCGGCCAGGCCTGCGAGAACCGCTACGACGCCTGCGCGCGCATCGGACAGAAGGCCGAATGCGCGGGCTGGAAGCGGCGCCAGCGCGAGATCGAATCGGCCTGGCGGCATGCGCGCGCCGGCGACAAGGCGGCGCTGCAGGAAGACTTCGCGCGGGTCACGCGCATCCTCACGGATTCCACCTGCGCGCTGCCGCCCTGAACCGCGGCACGCCGCGACGGTCGTCGCGCAATACGCCGGGCTGCCGGCAGGGCGGACGGTCCGGGTGCCAGCGCGCGCTTCGGCAGCCGGATCCCCGTGGGAGCGACCTTGGTCGCGAACATTTCCGGTCGCGCAGCCGGAGCGAATGCTACCGATGCGTCGCGGCGCTTCGCGCGCCAGCGCGCTCCCACGGTCGGAGAGTCCTCATGCAGGAGCGACCCTGGTTTGGTCGCGAACGCGTCGCCCCCGTCGCTCCAGGAGGCGAATCCCGTCGGGAGTCGCCGCTTCTCGCGCAAGCGCGTTCCCACATGCAAGGGGAGCGTTTTCTGTGGGAGCGACCTCGGTCGCGAACGCGGCAGGCGCAGGAGGTCGACCGCCGGCATCACTCCGGTGCGTCGAAGCTGATCCTGACTGCCTCGGCGCTGCGCTGCGCGGGTCCGTGGTACACCGCCTCGATGTTGTTGCCGTCCGGGTCGAGCACGAAGGCCGCGTAGTAGCCGGGGTGATAGGGGCGCTCGCCCGGCGCGCCGTGGTCGCGGCCACCGTTGGCCAGGGCCGCGGCGTGGAAGGCCTCGACCATCGCCCGGTCGCGCGCCTGGAAGGCGAAATGGTGGCGGCCGGTCGGCTTGCCCTGCGCGGCCTCGCTGTCGATGCTGGAGACGAACAGTTCGTCGGCCCAGAACCAGGTGTCGCTGCTGCCGCCCAGGGGAATGCCCAGCGTGGCCAGCACCGGTTCGTAGAAGCGGCGGCTGGCGTCGAGGTCCTGCACCACCAGTTGCAGGTGGTCGATGAGGCGGCCGCGGAACAGTTCACTGGTTTCCATGTGCGCATCCGGCTGTCGGGGCGCCCTTCATAGCACCGCCGGGCGCCCTGCGCCAAGGCCGGGCAACGCACGACTAGAGCCAGCGCGGCACGGCGTCGCGATAGGCCAGGTAGTCGCTGCCGAAGCGCGCCTGAAGCCCCGCCTCCTCCCAGGGGATGATCGCCCGCTGCAGGATCCACAGCGGCGCCGGAAGCAGCGCCAGCGCCCACGGCAGGTCGCACATCACGGCCAGGCCGACGTAGCTGGCGAGCATCCCCAGGTAGGCCGGGTTGCGCGTGTGGCGGAACGGCCCGGCGCGCACCAGGCCGCTGGGCGCGCCGCCGGGCATGATCGTGGTACGCCGGCGCGCGAACAGCGCGAAGCTCCACAGCACCAGCAGCAGTCCCGCATTGGCCAGCACGGTGGCGGCCAGGTGCAGCGCGTCGCGCAGGCCGCCCTGCGGCACGGGCAGGCCCAACAGCGCCTGCAGCAGCCCGCCAGCGGCAAAGGCCAGCAGGCAGTGCAGTGGCGCGGTGGAACGCACCAGCCAGGGCGCCAGGGCGTGCGGCGCGCACGCCGGCGCGACGTCAGAACCCATAGCGCAGGAAGCCTCCGTCCACCGCGATGCATTCGCCGGTGATGTAGGCGGCCGCGGGCAGGCACAGGAACGCGACCGCGGCGGCCACCTCCTCGGGTTCGCCCACGCGCCCCATCGGCGTGCGCAGCAGGACCTCGTCCAGGTAGTCCGGGTCGGACAGCTTGTCGGAGGTGCGGCGCGTGCGGATGTACCAGGGCGCCACCGCGTTCACCCGCACCCCATCCTCGGCCCACTCGACCGCAAGGTTGCGCGTCATCTGGTGCATCGCCGCCTTGCTCATGCCGTAGGGCGCGCCGCTGCGCACATGGGTCAGGCCGGACACGCTGCCGACGTTGACGATGCACGAGGCCGCATGCACGGTAAGCAGCGGATGGGCATAGCGCGAGAGTTCGAAGGCGCTGAAGAGGTTGACCTCGAAGATCTCGCGCCACTCGTCCTCGGTGTAGTCGTTGGCCGCGCGGGTGAGGTTGCCGCCGGCGTTGTTGACCAGGATGTTCAGGCCCTCGCCCTGGTCCTCGACCCAGTCCAGCACCTCGCGCCGCTGCTCCTCGTCGGCGACGTCGCCGATGAAGGCGCGGATGTCGCCGTCCGGGAACTCCTCGGCCAGCTCGTCGCGCGCGGCCTCCAGCGCGTCGCCGTTGCGCGCGACGATCAGCACGGTGGCGCCGAAACCCAGCAGCTCGCGCGCGATCGCGCGACCGATGCCGGCGCTGCCGCCGGTCACCAGCGCAAGTTGCCCATCCAGGCGCCAGCGGTGCGGATCCATGCTCAGTTCCCCTTGACGTGACCGGCGTAGCATAGCGCCGGACACACAGGAGGCCGCCATGCACGCGATCCGCCGACTGGGCCTGCTCGCCGCCCTGTTCGCCTGCAGCGCCTGCGCGCCACCGTCCGATCCGCCCGAGGAAACCCCGCCCGAACCACGGGCCGCGACCCCGGCGGACGGGTCCGCGCACTGAGGCGCGCCGCTCAGGGCTTGCGTGAGGCCTCGTCGAAGACGATGAAGATCACCAGGTCCTCGTCGCCGATCTGTCGCAGCGCGTGGCTGTCGCCGCTGCGGGTCAGGATCGCGTCGCCGGCGCCGACCTCGCGTTCGCGGCCGTTGAGCGTCAGCGCACCGCGACCGGAGAGCACGTAGTAGATCTCGTCCTTGTCGTTGACGTGCGCGCCGATCGTCGCGCCCGGATGCAGCGCGCGCTTGCGGAACACCAGGTCGAAGCCGGTGGCATCCGCGAAGAACGGATACGCCGTCGTGGTGCCCGCGCCGTCGTGCGGACCGGGCTGCGTGTTGGCGATGTCGCGTTCGGCGACCACGACCGAAGGCGAGACCGGCGGCGGCGCGGGCGCCGCGATGCGATGGCAGTCCTGCGGCGCCACCGCGCGCACCGGCGTCCCGGGATCGGCCGCGCGCCATCCGGCCGCCACCAGGCAGGCCACGAGCTGCGCGCCGGCCGCGCTGAAATGGGTGTCGTCGGCCTGCTTCTGCGCCGGCACGTGCATGAAGTACGGCCTGGAGCCCGCGTCGCCCAGCAGGCGCAGCCAGTCCATGCTCGATGCGGCGAGGTCGACCAGCGGCACCCGCTCGCGGCGCGCGAGTTCGCGCACCGCCTGCGGATAGGGTCCGTGCGTGTCCAGCAGCTGGTTGCCGTCGAACTTGCGCCGCGCCACCGGCGTCACCAGCACCGGGGTGGCGCCGCGCTCGCGCGCCAGATCGACGTAGCGCATCAGCCAGCGCGGATACGCGGCCATCGGCTCGCTGTAGCGCGCTGGGTCCTCGACCTTGGCATCGTTGTGGCCGAACTGCACCAGCAGCACGTCGCCCGCGCCCAGCTCGTTGGCGATGCCGTCCAGCCAGCCCTGCTCGATGAAGCTGCGCGCGCTGCGGCCGCTTTGCGCGTGGTTGCGCACCTCCACGCCATCGGCCAGGTAGCGGTGCAGCTGCATGCCCCAACCCTCGCGCGGCGCGCGCGTGGCCGGATACGCGCTGGCGGTCGAGTCGCCGGCGATGAACACACGGACGGGCCGCTCCGCGCCCACGGCGGCGGTGGCGATGCACAGGCCCGCGTACGCGAGCAGCAGCTTGAACCGGTGCGCCATGTCGCGTCCCCGGAAGACCGGCCTCGCGCGCCTCAACACGCGCGGGCGCAGGGCAGGAAGAAGAGGAACGGACGGATCGCCACATCGGGGAGGACGTCGATCGTCCGCCCGTTCCGTAAAACCGCGGTCAGCGTGCCAGCCAGCCACCGTCGACCGGGATCACCGCGCCGTTGACGTAGTCCGAGGCACGGCTGGCCAGGAACACCGCGGTGCCGCCCAGGTCGGACGGCTCGCCCCAGCGCGCGGCGGGGATGCGGTCGAGGATCGCCTTGTTGCGCTCGGCATCCGCGCGCAGCTGCGCGGTGTTGTCGGTGGCCATGTAGCCTGGCGCGATCGCGTTGATGTTCACGCCCTTCGCGCCCCACTCGTTGGCCAGCAGCCGGGTGATGCCGGCGATGCCGCTCTTGGACGCGGTGTAGGACGGCACGCGGATGCCGCCCTGGAACGACAGCATCGAGGCGATGTTGATGATCTTGCCGCTGCCCTGGGCGATGAAATGGCGGCCGGCCGCCTGCGACATGAAGAACGCGGACTTGATGTTGACGTTCATCACGTCGTCCCAGTCCTTCTCGCTGAAGTCCACCGCGTCGGCGCGGCGGATCAGGCCGGCGTTGTTGACCAGGATGTCGAGCCCGCCGAGCTGGGCGATGGTGTCCTGCACCAGCCGGCCCACCGGCTCGATCGACATCAGGTTGGCCTCGAGGTTGACGAAGCGGCGTCCGAGCGCGCGTACCTTTTCGCCGGTTTCCGCGGCTTCCACGATGCCGGCGCCGGCGATGTCGGCGCCGGCTTCGGCCAGCGCCAGCGCGATGCCCTGGCCGAGCCCGGTGTTGGCGCCGGTGACCAGCGCGACCTTGCCTTCCAGACTGAAGGGATTGCCTGCCACGTTGTTGCCTCCTGGAGTCGGGTTACTTGAGCTGGCAGATGTCCAGCACGTGCATGTCGGTGTAGTCGAGGTTCTCGCCGCCCATCGCCCAGATGAAGGCGTAGTTGGACGTGCCGGACCCCATGTGGATCGACCACGGCGGCGAGATCACCGCCTCGTCGTTGCCCATGACGATGTGGCGCTGCGCGTCGGGCTGGCCCATGAAGTGGTAGACACGGTCGTTCTCGCCGAGATCGAAGTAGAAATAGATCTCGCTGCGGCGGTCGTGCAGGTGCGGCGGCATCGTGTTCCAGACGCTGCCCGGCTTGAGCACGGTCAGGCCCAGCAGCAGCTGCGAGGACTGGCAGGTGGCCGGCACGATGAACTGGTAGATGGTGCGCTCGTTGCTGGTCTCCAGCGCGCCGCGATCGAGCGCGACCGCGTCCTTGATCGACAGCTTCTTCGTCTCGAAGCGCGCATGCGCCGGGGTCGAGGTGAGGTAGAACTTGGCGGGACTGGCCGCATCGTCGGACGCGAACGACACATCGGTGCTGCCCATCGCGACGTACAGTCCGTCCTTCGGCCCGAGTGCGTACTCGGTGCCGTCCACGGTGACCTTGCCCGCGCCGGCGCCGACGTTGATCACGCCCAGTTCGCGGCGCTCCAGGAACGGATGGCCCTTGGCCGATTCGGGCTCGGTCTGGTGCGGCAGGACCACCGCCCTGGACACCGGCGCGGCGCCGCCGATCACGAAACGTTCGTTGTGCGAGTAGTTGAGCTGCACCGTGTCCGCGACGAACAGGTCGGCGACCAGGTAGCGGTCGCGCAGCTGGTCGTTGCTGGCGCCATCCATCATGTCGGGGTGGGTGGCGTGGTAGGTCTTGCAGAACATGGCGGGACTCCGTGATTCGGAAGGCCGGCGCAGGCTGGCCAGGGGATCGACGGGGGGCAGTCTACCTATTCTGGTAACCGGTGTCATACTGCGCTGCGGCATGCACCGGGCAGGCGCGACAGCGCCAGCCGACGTTCGATCCGTATCGCGGTGGGAACGGCCGATGCCCGGCTGCGACCGTCGTCGGCAGCGCCGGATCGGCCGTCGAAGCCGCCCCGGATTTAGCGCACGCGGGGGCTGGACCGTTCACGCCGACCGCCCGCCGTATCGACAGCCGAAACCCGAAGGCATCCGCCGCCCCCGGAAGGCTCGACTGGCTTTACGCCGGCGGCTGGCAGGAGTCGCGGATCACCAGGTGCGGCCGCACGCTCGCCAGCGGGCGGCTGGCCGACTCGGCCTGCAGCAGCATTGCCGCGGCCATGCGGCCGGTGTCGCGCGTGTCGCGTCGCACCGAGGTCAGCGGCGGCCACAGGCGCGAGGCCAGGGTGCTGTCGTCGTAGCCCACCACCGACAGCTGCTGCGGGATCTGGATCCCGGTGCGCAGCGCCACGCGGTAGACGCCGGCCGCCATCTCGTCGTTGCCGCAGAAGATCGCGGTGGGACGCTTCTTCGCGGCGAGCAGCTTCTCGGCCGCGGCCACGCCCGACTCGAAGGTGTAGCCCGCTTCGACCAGCCGCGATTTCGGCAGCTCGATGCCGCGCCGCTGCAGCGCGCCCACGAAGCCTTCCGTGCGCTCGATCGCCGAGCGGTAGGCCGCGGGGCCGGTGATCATCGCCACGTCGCGGTGGCCGAGGCTCTGCAGGTAGTCGGCCACCTCCGCCGCGCCGTCGCGGTCGTGGGTGACGACCATCTTCTCCGGGCCGTCCAGCGACACCGCGGCGATGCGCGCGTAGCGGCAACCGATCTGGTTGAGCATGTCGCACAGCGCCTGGTCTTCGGACACGCGCGGCACCAGCATCACCCCGTGCAGCTTCTGCTGCTGGACGAAGCGGCGCACGCCGTCGACGTAGTCCGGGCTGCGGCTGTCGCAGGGGTGCACCACCAGCTCGAAGCCCGAGTCGCGCAGCGCATCGAGCGCGCCGTACTGGATGTCGACGATGTACTGCGCGGTGGGGTTGTCGTAGATCATCCCGATCAGGAACGAGCGCCGGAACGCCAGCCCCCGCGCCATCGGGTCGGGCACGTAGCCGACCTCGCGCATCAGCGTCTCGACCTTCTCGCGGGTGTCGCTGCGCACCAGCGGCGAATGGTTGATGATCCGCGACACGGTCTTCTTCGACACGCCGGCGAGCCGTGCGATGTCGTTGATGGTGGCCGCCTTGCCCGCGAACGCGGCCTTGGGGCTGTCTTCCCTGGGATTGCGCGACATACCGTTCCTGCCCGGTGATACCGGTTTCCGGGCAGTCTAGCGCGGCGCGGCGCGCTTTGTGGCGGCCGGCGGCGGTCCGGCCCGCCCTGGGGGCCGGGTCCGGAGCGCCAGCAGCTGGATGCGGCCGTCCGGGGCGTGCGGCCCGGCTCAGCTCCGCAGCAGCGCCGGCAGCCACAGCGACAGCTGCGGGAACAGCACCACCCCCAGCAGCACCGCCAGCCCGGCCAGCCAGAACGGCCAGATCGAGCGCAGGCTCTCGGCGATGCTGATCTTGCCGATGGCGGTGCCGACGAACAGCACCGAGCCCACCGGCGGCGTCACCAGCCCCAGGCCGCCGGTCAGCACCAGCACCATGCCGAAGTGCACCGGATGGATGCCGTAGGCCTTGGCCACGGGCAGGAAGATCGGAGTGCAGATCAGGATCATCGGCGCCAGGTCCATGAAGGTGCCCAGCAGCAGCAGGATCAGCACGATCAGCAGCAGCACCGCGTAACGGCTGTCGGCGATCGACTGCAGCGCCTCGACCGCCGCCACCGGCACCTGCAGGTAGGCCAGCATCCAGCCGAACGCGGCCGCGCAGGCGATCACGAACAGGATCACGCCGGTGGTGCGCGAGGCATGCACGATGGTGTCGATGAACACGCGCCACGGCAGCTGCCGGTACAGCGCCACCGTGACCAGCAGCGCGTACACCACCGCCACCGCTGCGCTCTCGACCGCGGTGAACACGCCGGCCCGGATGCCGACGAAGATCAGCGCGACCAGGCCCAGCCCGGGCAGCGCCGACACCAGCCGCAGCAGCACCGTGCGCACGCCGGGGAAGGGTTCGGTGCCGTAGCCGCGCCGGCGCGCGACCACGTAGCCGGTGAGCATCATCGCCGCGGTCATCAGCAGCGCGGGCAGGATGCCGCCGGCGAACAGGTCGGCGATCGAGATGCCGCCGCCGGCCGCGGCCGAATACAGGATCAGGTTGTGCGAAGGCGGCACCAGCAGCGCCACCAGCGCCGCGGTGATGCTGACGTTGACCGCGAAGTCGCGGTCGTAGCCGCGCTTGACCATCTGCGGGATCATCGTGCCGCCCACCGCCGACACGTCGGCGATGGCCGAGCCGGAAACGCCGCCGAAGAACAGCGACGAGAGCACCGATACCTGTCCCAGTCCGCCGCGCATGCGGCCGACCAGGCCCGCGGCCAGCGCGATCAGGCGTTCGGAAATGCCGCCGCGCATCATGATCTCGCCGGCGAAGACGAACAGCGGAATCGCGATCAGCGAGGCGGTGCCGATGCCGGCCCCCACCTGCTGCACCAGCACCACCGCCGGCAGGTCGAGATAAAGCAGCGTCGCCAGCGATGCCGCGGCCAGGGCATAGGCCACCGGCACGCCGATCACCAGCAGCGCGAGGAACACCACGAACAGCAGCGCGATGCCCATGGCTCAGCCCTCCCCGCCGCGCAGCAGCGCCGGCAGCCGCGCCAGCGCGAACACGCACATCAGTGCGCCGCCCAGCGACAACGGCAGGAAGTTGATGCTCTGCGGCATCGGCGCACCGGCCACGCGCACGTCCAGCCCGTCGGCGAGCAGCACGCCGCCCCAGACGGCCAGCACCCCGCCGATGCCGGCCACCACCACCAGACCGCAGCTGTCCATGAGCCTGCGCACGCCCGGACGCATGGCCTCGGCCAGCAGGTTGAAGCAGAAGTGCCGCTGGGTATGCACGCCCGCCGCGGCGCCCAGGCTCATCGCCGTGCTCAGCAGCAGCAGGGTCACCGGCTCGGTCCAGCTGGGCGAGTTGTTGAACACGTAGCGGGCGACCACCTGCCAGCCCTGCACCACGACGAGCCCCGCCAGCGACAGCGCCGCGATGCCGATCGCCAGGCTGCCGAGGCGGTCGAGCAGGCCGGGCGCCGGCGCCGGCTCGTGGAGGCGGTCGTCGTCGTCGCGGGTCGGGATGTCGGCCGGGGCTGCAGTCATCTGTGTCCTCATGCGCTGGCGCGGATGCGCGCGTGCAGTGCGTCGATGCGTGGGTCCTTGCGGTACTCTGCGAGCAGCGGCGCGGCGGCGCGGCGGAAGGCCTCCACGTCGACCGCGTTGGCCTCGACGCCTGCGGCCATCACCTGCTCGCGCGCGCTCGCCTCGGACGTATCCCAGGCCTGGCGCATCACCTCGACCGAGCGGCGCGCGGTCTCGCGCAGCAGCTCGCGGTCCGCCGGTGCCAGCGCATCCCAGGTGCGGCGCGAGAGCAGCAGCACGTCCGGCGCGTAGGAATGCTCGCTCTGCGACCAGTAGCGCGCGGCCTCGAAGTGCCGGCTGGAATGGAAGCTGCGGATGTTGTTTTCCGCGCCGTCGATCATGTGCGTCTCCATGCCCGAGTACACCTCGCCCAGCGACAGCGGGGTGGCGTTGGCGCCGAACAGGCGCAGCATGCGGATGAAGATGTCCGACACCGGCACCCGGATCTTCATGCCGTCCAGGTCGGCGGGTGTGCGGATCGGGCGACGCGCGTTGTAGAAGCAGCGCGCGCCGGAGTCGTAGATGGCCAGGCCGACCAGATCGCGCGTGCCGAAGCCGTCCAGCACCGCCTGCCCGACCTCGCCATCCATCGCCCGGCGCATGTGCGCCACCGAATCGAACACGTAGGGCAGGCACAGCGCGCGGGTCAGCGGGAAGGCGTTGTTGAGCGCGCCGCTGTAGACGCGGGCGAAATCGATCGCACCGAAACGGGCCATGTCGATGGCTTCCGCCTCGCGCCCGAGCTGGCCGGAGTGGTAGAGCCGGATACGCAGCCGGCCGGCGGTCTCGCGCTCGAGCGTCTCGCCGATCCAGCGCATGGCCTGCACGGTCGGGTAGTCGCTCACGTGCACGTCGGTGGCGGTGAGCAGGCCTTCGCGCGGCGGCGCGGCGCTTGCCGGCAGCCGCAGTCCGGCAATCGAGGCGAGGCCTGCGCCGGCGGCCAGCAGCTGGCGCCGCTTCATGCCGCGTCGTCCCTCGGTGCGGCGGCCACCACGCGCCCGCTGATCCGGCCGTAGCCACCGAACTCGACGCGGACCTGCTGGCCGACACGCACGTCGTGGATGCCGGTGGCGTTGCCCGTGGCGATCAGGTCGCCGGCCTTGAGCGGACGCCCGCGCCGGGCCGAACGCGACAGCGCGAAGGCGTAGGCGGCGAGCAGCCCGCCGGGCAGGGTCGTGGCGCCGCCGCGGCCGACGCATTCGCCGTCGATCCAGCTGCTCGCGGTCAGCCCGGTCTCGGGGATCGAACGCCAGTCGGGGATCTCGGCGCCCATCACCAGGCCGTTGTTGTTGCCGAAATCCGACACCACCACCCGCGGCCCGAGCTGATTGATCGTGGCCAGCGGGCTGCTGGCGATTTCCAGGCCGACATGCAGCGCGGCCGGGACCGCGGCGGCGGCCGCGGGCGTCCAGTCGAGCACGTCGGGCGGTGCGTCCGCTTCCAGCCGCAGTACGTACTCGGCCTCGATCGCGCCGAAGCCACCGACGAAGACCGGCACCTCCGCGTCCTCGGCCCGGGTCGTGCACTGGCGGGCATAGATCGGGCCGAGCAGGCGCGCGTCGCCCGAGCCGTCGCGCCGGTCCGGCGCGATGTAGCCGACCTTCCAGCCGACCACGCGGTCCGGCCAGCGCGCGATCGCCAGGTCCTGGACGCGGTAGGCCGCCACCAGGTCGTCGGGAATCACGCCCGGGAAGCCCGGCAGGCTGGCGCCGCGCAGGCGCGCCTCGACGAACGCCGCGGCGATGTCCGCGCCCAGCGGCGCCGTGGATGTCTCGATATTGCTGCTCAAGCCCCCTCCCGGAGAGATGTTGCGGTGCAGATCGCCGCAGCCCGGATGTCCTTGTAAGGTAAACCGGTGTCATCTTCAATGTGCAGTGCGGCATACCGGTGGACATTCCGGTCCAGGCCGCCCGAATCCGCCCGTCCTGGAGCCATCCGTATGCCTTCGATCCACCGAACCCTGCTCTGGTCGAGCGCGCTCGCCTGCCTGCTGGCCATCGTCCTGCCCGCGGCGGCCGCACCGGAGCCGACACCGGCGTTCCCCGGCGCGCAGGGCTGGGCCGCGCATACGCCCGGCGGCCGCGGCGGGCGGATCCTGCGCGTGACCACGCTGGCCTCCGAGGGCCCGGGTTCGTTCCGCGCGGCGGTCGAGGCCGAGGGGCCGCGCATCGTGGTGTTCGAGGTGGGCGGGGTGATCGACCTGGATGTGCAGACCCTGCGCATCTCCGAGCCCTATCTCACCATCGCCGGACAAACCGCGCCGGCGCCGGGCATCACCCTGATTCGCGGCGGCCTCGACATCGCCACCCATGACGTCGTCGTGCGCCACATCCGCGTGCGTCCGGGCGACGCGGGCAGGCCGCTGCGCAGCGGCGTGGACTTCGACGCGATCTCCACCGTGCGCGCCGAGAACGTCATCGTCGACCACTGCTCGCTGACCTGGGGCACCGACGAAGGCCTGTCGTCCTCCGGCACCCGCTTCATCGAGGGCGGTACGACGCTGGAGGATTTCCGCAAGGGCACCTCGCGCCGCATCACCTTCAGCAACAACCTCATCGCCGAAGGGCTGGCCTACTCCAGCCACGGGAAGGGCGAGCACTCCAAGGGCACGCTGGTGCACGACCACGTGCAGGACATCCTGATCACCGGCAACCTGTATGCGCACAATTACGAGCGCAACCCGCTGTTCAAGGGCGGAGTCTCCGGGCAGGTGCTCAACAACCTGATCTACAACCCCGGCGCGCGCGCCGCGCACTACAACCTGATCGCCGAGGAGTGGCTGGGCCACGAGTACGCCACCGGCAGCATGATCCTGCGCGGCAACGTGCTGCGCGCCGGGCCGGACACGCGCAAGCTGGCGCTGTTCATGGTCGGCGGCTCGGGCGATGTCGACCTGTTCCTGGAGGACAACCTCGCGGTCGACGTGATCGGCGAGGCGACGATTCCGGAGGTCGGGCGCTACACCACCGCGCCGGTCAAGGTGAACATGTTGCGCAGCGCGCCGCCGCTGCCGTTCGGGGTGAGCCTGCTGCCTTCGGCCCGGGTGCAGGACGCGGTGATCGCCAATGCCGGCGCCACGCCGTGGAACCGCGACCCGATCGACCGCCGGATCGTCGCCGACGTGGTCGAGGGCCGCGGCGAGATCATCGACAGCCAGGACGAGGTCGGCGGCTATCCGCAGTACGCCGCGACGCGCCGGCCCTTCGTCGAAGCCGAGTGGGACCTCGACACGCTGGAACCGCACGCCGGCTACGCGCGCGGCGAGCCGCTGCGCTAGGGATGCCGGTGCAGCCGGAACGTCGACGGCTGCTGCGGCTGGCGGCCGTGTCCGCGGCGGCGACCCTCGCCCCGGCCGCCGCATTCGCCGCACCGTCGCCGTCGCCCACGACCAGCCACGCCCGCGTGCGCGGCGGCCGCGTGGCCGGCACGCGCGAGGGCGGCGTGCACGTGTTCCGCGGACTGCGCTACGGCGCCGACACCGGTGCGCAGCGGTTCCTGCCGCCGCGCCGGGAGGCCGCCTGGCGCGGGGTGCACGAGGCCACCGCGTTCGCTGCGTCCGCGCCGCAGCGTGGCGAGGGCGGGCCGGGCAGCGAGGACTGCCTGTTCCTCAACGTGTGGACGCCGGCCCTGCGCGATGGCGGCCGGCGGCCCGTGCTGGTCTACATCCATGGCGGCGGCTTCAGCACCGGCTCGGGCAGCGATCCGCTCTACGACGGCACGCGGCTGTGCCTGCGCGGCGACGTGGTGGTGGTCACGCTCAACCATCGCCTCAATGCCTTCGGCTACCTGTACCTGAAGGACCTGCTGGGTCCCGGTTACGCGGCCTCCGGCAACGCCGGCCAGCTCGACCTGGTGCAGGCGCTGCACTGGGTGCGCGAGCACGCGGTGGAGTTCGGCGGCGATCCGGACAACGTCACCGTGTTCGGCCAGTCCGGCGGCGGCGCCAAGATCGCGACGCTAATGGCGATGCCGTCGGCGCAGGGCCTGTTCCACCGCGCCTGGACCATGAGCGGACAGCAGGTCACGGCGGCGGGCCCGCGCGCGGCGGACGGGCGCGCGCGCCTGCTGCTGGACGCGCTGGGCATCGCCCACGACCGGGCGCGGGCGCTGGCCACGCTGCCGCAGGAGGTGCTGCTGCAGGCCACCGCCACGCGCGATCCTTCGCGGGTCGAGGACACGGCGCTGTACCTGGGGCCGGTGATGGACGACGCGGCGCTGCCGCGGCATCCGTTCTGGCCGGATGCCCCCGCGCAGTCGGCGTCGATCCCGATGGTGATCGGCAACACCCGCGACGAAACGCGCGCCTTCCTCGGCGGCGACCCTGGCAACTTCAGCCTCGACTGGGCCGCGCTGCCGGCGAAACTGCGCACGCAGCAGTTCGTGGACCTCGATCCGGAATCGGTGGTCGCCGGATACCGGCGGCTGTATCCGCACTACACGCCCAGCGAAATCTTCTTCGCCGCAACCACGGCGGGACGCTCATGGCGCGGCGCGATCGAGGAACTGCAGGTGCGTGCCCGCGATGGACGCGGCAATACCTGGGCCTACCAGCTCGACTGGCATCCGCCCGGCGCCGAAGGCGAGCGCCTGCGCGCATTCCACACCCTCGACATCCCGCTCGTGTTCGACAACATCGGCCAGCAGGGGTCGCGGACCGGCACGACGCCGGCGGCGCAACGGGTGGCCGGCGCCATGGCCGGGGCGCTGCTGGCCTTCGCGCGCACCGGCGATCCGCGCGCGGGCGTGACCGCGGACTGGTCACCCTACTCGCTCGACCGGCGCGAGACGATGGTGTTCGCCGGCAGCGCGCGCATGGAGGACGATCCACGCGGCGGTGAACGGCGGCTCTTCGAGCGCGCGCCGTTCGTCCAGCGAGGGACGTTCTGACGCCGCACGGTGGCCATGGGGCTGGATCCGTTCGGATCGTTTGAACGCCCCAGGTCGACTGCACGGACCGTGGCGGGCAGGTGGCCGCGGTCGCTGATCGGCCCACCGGCATGCGGCAGCTGAATCGGCACCGCCCGCTCGTT
>JAEWZE010000211.1 GCA_023395465.1 Pseudomonadota bacterium | reverse complement strand
CAGCATCGCCAGCAGCAACAGCGCCATGGCCACGCCCGCATATGCGCGCATCCACGTCCCCTTCCGCATCGGTTCGTCGCCCATCGTCTGCTCCCCTGGCTGGCGCCAGTATAGGTTCGGGTGCGCCGCGCGGCACCGGATGCGCGCTTCGGGCGCGCCCGGACCCGCACTGTCTCAACCGTGCCGACGCACCCGGCCATTCCGCTGTCAGTCGATCGCTGCGTGCGCCGCGCCTGCATGGCGACACACGTGGGTGTTGTCGACTGTCGCCATCTCACGAACGGAAAAGCCCGCCAACGGCGGGCTTTTCCACATCCGCAGGGAAGCCTGGGCGTCAGGCTTCCGGACGCACCTCGGCATCGCCTGCGGGAGCCACCGAAGCCGCTTCCTCCGGCTCCCCGAGCGAGGCGTCGACGCGCTCGATCGCCTGCAGCGTTTCGCCCTCGCCAAGCCGGATCAGGGTCACGCCCTGGGTATTGCGGCCGACCTGCGAGATCTCCGAGGCCCGCGTGCGCACCAGGGTGCCGCCGTCGGAGATCAGCAGCACCTCGTGCTCGTCCGACAGCTGGATCGCGCCGACCAGCTTGCCGTTGCGGGCCGTGGTCTGCAGGGCGATCACGCCCTGCGTGCCGCGGCCCTTCTTCGGGTACTCGTCCAGCGAGGTGCGCTTGCCGTAACCGCGCTCGCTGGCGGTCAGGATGTCGCCCTCGCCCTTCACCACCACCAGGCTGCACACGCACTCGCCCTCGGCCAGGCGGATGCCGCGCACGCCGGTGGCGGTGCGGCCCATGGCGCGCACCGAGGCTTCGTCGAAGCGGACCGCCTTGCCGTTGCTGGCGAACAGCATCACGTCGCGGCTGCCATCGGTCAGCTCGGCATTGACCAGGGCGTCGCCCTCGTCGAGGTTGATCGCGATCTTGCCGCGCGCCAGGCGGAACGCGAACTCGGTGAGCGGCGTCTTTTTCACCGTGCCATGGCGGGTGGCGAAGAACACGAACTTGTCGGCTTCGTATTCGCGCACCGGCACCACCGCCTGCACCTTCTCGCCTTCCTCCAGCGCGATCCAGTTGATGATCGGGCGGCCGCGCGCGTTCGGGCCGGCGTCGGGCAGCTGGTGCACCGGCAGCCAGAACACGCGCCCGGCGCTGGTGAAGGTCAGCAGCGTGTCGTGGGTGTTGACCAGCCACAGCTGGTCGATGAAATCCTCGTCCTTGGTCGCGGCCGCGTTGCGTCCGCGGCCGCCGCGCTTCTGCGCGCGGTAGGCGGTGACCGGCTGGCGCTTGGCGTAGCCCGAATGCGACAGCGTGACCACCACGTCCTCGGGCGCGATCAGGTCGAGGATGTCGAGGTCCTCCTCGCTGGCGCGGATCTCGCTGCGGCGTGCGTCGCCGAACTCTTCCTTGACGTTGCGCAGCTCGGTGCGGATCACCTCCAGCAGCACTTCGGGATCCTCAAGGATCTCGATCAGGGCGCGGATGGTCTCCAGCAGCAGGCGGTATTCCTCGGTCAGCTTTTCCTGCTCCAGGCCGGTCAGCCGGTGCAGGCGCATCTCCAGGATCTGCTGCGCCTGGGTCTCGGTCAGCTGGTAGCCGTCGGCCAGCAGGCCCACGCCCTTGGGCAGGTCCTCCGGACGCGAGGCTTCGGCGCCTGCGGCTTCCAGCAGCGCGCCGACCAGGCCAGGTTGCCATACGCGGGCCAGCATGCGCTCCTTGGCGACCGCCGGATTCTCCGACGTCTTGATCAGCTCGATCATCTCGTCGATGTTGGCGAGCGCGACCGTCAGGCCTTCGAGGATGTGGGCGCGGGCGCGCGCCTTGCGCAGCTCGAAGATCGTCCTGCGCGTGACCACCTCGCGGCGGTGGCGCACGAAGGCCTCGAGGATCTCCTTGAGGTTGAGCAGCTGTGGCCGGCCGGCCACGATGGCCACCATGTTGATGCCGAACACCGACTCCATCTGCGTCTGCAGGTAGAGGTTGTTGAGCACCACCTCGGCCGAGTCGCCGCGCTTGATCTCGATGTAGATGCGCATGCCGTCCTTGTCGGACTCGTCGCGCAGTTCGCTGATGCCCTCGAGCTTCTTCTCCTTCACCAGCTCGGCGATCTTCTCGATCAGCCGCGCCTTGTTCACCTGGTAGGGAATCTCGGTGACGATGATCGACTCGCGGCCGTTGTCGGCCACTTCCACGTCGCACCTGGCGCGGATGCGCACGCGGCCGCGGCCGGTGCGGTAGGCCAGATGGATGCCGCCGACGCCGTTGATGATGCCACCGGTGGGGAAATCGGGGCCCGGGATGTATTCCATCAGACCGTCGATGTCGATCTCGGGGTTGTCGATCAGCGCGATCAGCGCGTTGACCACCTCGTCCAGGTTGTGCGGCGGGATGTTGGTGGCCATGCCGACCGCGATGCCCGCCGAACCGTTCACCAGCAGGTTCGGGAAGCGCGTCGGCATCACCGACGGCTCGAGTTCCTTCTCGTCGTAGTTGGGCTGGAAGTCGACGGTTTCCTTGTCGATGTCCGCCATCAGCTCGTGGGTGATGCGCGCCATGCGCGCCTCGGTGTAACGCATCGCCGCCGCGGAGTCGCCGTCGACCGAACCGAAGTTGCCCTGTCCGTCGACCAGCATGTAGCGCAGCGAGAACGGCTGCGCCATGCGCACCAGCGTGTCGTAGACCGACTGGTCGCCGTGCGGATGGTATTTACCGATCACGTCACCGACGATGCGCGCCGACTTGTAGTACGGCTTGTTGCTGTGCGCGCCCAGCTCGTTCATGGCGTGCAGCACGCGTCGGTGCACCGGCTTCAGGCCGTCGCGGACGTCCGGCAGCGCGCGCCCCACGATCACGCTCATGGCGTAATCCAGGTAGCTGCGCCGCATTTCGTCTTCGAGGTTGACCGGAATGATTTCCTGCGCGAGATCGGTCATCGAGTTGCTTGCGTCCTGTGTATGCCGGGCTTCCCCGTGGCTGCAGGCGCAACCACCCGGAAAAACGTGCCTGCGAGGCCTCTCGGCCACGCCGGAATCAATCGCGGAATGCTATCACGAAAGCCCTGTTTTTGCCAGCAAATTCCGGCGCAAAAACAATCACTTGCGGCCTTCCTGCCGCGACGTGGAAGCGCCTGCGTCGACGACGCGGCGACACGAGCGGTGGCG
>JAEWZE010000012.1 GCA_023395465.1 Pseudomonadota bacterium | reverse complement strand
GGTTGACGGCGGACACGGGGAGAGCGACATGCAGCATCAGCTAATGCCGGCCAAGACCGAACAGGGCCGGGCGGAGATCGAGAGCCGCAGCCGCAAGCTGCCGGGTGGCCTGCGTTCGGTGCTGCTGCTGGTGGACGGGCGGCGCACGGTCGCCGAGCTGCAGGAGCTGGCCAAGCGCCTGAACGCGCCGGAAGACGCGTTGCAGCAGCTGCTGTCCCTGGAACTGATCTCCGGCGAGATGGCGGCCGCGCAGCCTTCGATCGGCGAGCCGGCCAACGAGCCGATCGCCCCGCGCGACAGCGGCAGTAACCGCTACGCCATCATGTATGCGCTGATGACGGACCTGGTGCGCGAACAGCTCGGCGTGCGCGGCTACTTCTTCCAGCTCAAGCTTGAGCGCGCCGAAGACGATGCCGCGCTCGACGGGCTGCTGCCGGAACTGCAGGCGGCGCTGGCGAAGAAGACCAGCACGCAGGGCGCGGCGTCGAGCATCGCGCGGATCCGCGCCGCCGTTGAGGCTGCGGAGGCGGCCTGAGCGGGCAGCGGCTTGCGCGGTGCCGGTGCGGAGGCGGTTCGCGCCTTTCCTGAGCGGCACTGCGGCAACGAATCCCGGGCATAGCAGCCGAAAGCGTTCGCGAGGCCGCGCAATCGCACCATGCTGCGCGTGCATGGCGGCACTGTGTCACGACCGTCGGGGCGCCGGATCGCGACCCTCGCCGGCGCCGCGGCGCGCCCGCGTGATTCAGCCCTTGGGCTTGAGCTTCTGCACCTTGAGGAAGGTGTGGTCGCCGATCGTCGCCACCTGGTAGGCATTGCGCCAGCTCGGCGCGGCGATGGCGTGGGCCATGAAGTGGCTGGCGCCCGGCACGACTTCGGTGCGTTCGCCGGCCGGCAGCGCCCAGTTGCGTTCGGACTCGATGGCGATGCCCACCGCCTGGGCCCAGGCCTCGGTGTTGTGCATGCGGGTGCCGGGCGAGACGATCGTGGGGGCGAACTGCTTGCGGGCGGTCACCACCTCGCACATCGAATCGCCCCACAGGCCGCTTTCCTCGCGGCGCAGGGCGACCTCGGCGACGGCCTGCTGGCCGAGGACGGACTGGTCGCGGGCCTCCAGGTAGAGCGTCGTGCTCAGGCACAGCGAATCGGCGGCTTGTGGCGACATCAGCGAGGCCAACCACAGGATCCAGGCCAGTTTCATCGGAACTCCTTGCTGCGTTGCGTCCGGTCGCCCCCGTGCGTGCGTCCCTCGGAGGAGACGACGCCGTCAGCGGCGGTGGTCGGACATGGCGTATTGGGGAGGGCAGCGTCTCTATGGCGCTTTTGCCCGGGCGCCGAAGGCCGCGGAAGGGGCGGCTCGGGCCGGTTCCCGCCAGTGATGGGCGGCGGGGAAAGTGCGCGCACGGTAAAAGCCGCAAACCGAATCCTTCCTGAACGGGTGCCAAGAAGTGGATGATTCGATTGGAGTTTTTGCTCTGGGAAAAGCCTGTTCAGCCAGCAGGATCAAGGCGTTAGCGGGCAAGCCTCGGGTGTGAAGGCATGCGCGGCCGACGCGGGATCCCGCCGCCCCGTCGGGCCGGGTTGCGCCGTCACAGGGACGCTGCCAGCCGGCAGGCCTGGGCGATCGCCCGCTTGGCGTCGAGCTCGGCGGCCACGTCGGCGCCGCCGATCAGGTGGACCCGGTGCCCGGCTGCCTGCAGGGGTTCGAGCAGGTCGCGCCGGGGTTCCTGCCCGGCGCAGACCACCACGTGGTCCACCGGCAGCAGCTGCGGCTGGCCATCCACGCGCAGGTGGAAACCTTCGTCGTCGACAGCCAAGTATTCGACGCCGCCGATCATCCGCACGCCCTTGTGCTTGAGCGTGCTGCGGTGGATCCAGCCGGTGGTCTTGCCCAGGCGGGCGCCGGGACGCCCCGGGCTGCGCTGCAGCAACCAGATCTCGCGCGGTGGCGGCGCGACCTTGGGCGGGCGCAATCCGCCGGCGCTTTCGAACGCCGGATCCACGCCCCATTCGGCCATCCACTGGCCGACATCCAGGCTGGGCGAGGCGCCTTCCTGCACGAGGAACTCGCCCACGTCGAAGCCGATGCCGCCGGCGCCCACGATCGCGACGCGGCGCCCGGGCACGATGTCCCCGCGCAGCACGTCCAGATAGCCCACGACCTTGGGATGATCGTGGCCTTCGAAATCGACCTGGCGCGGGTTCACGCCCGTGGCCAGCACGATCTCGTCGAAGCCCGACAGCATCTCCGGCGTCGCGTCAGTGGACAGGCGCAGCGCCACGCCGGTTTCGCGGATGCGATGGTCGAACCAGCGCAGGGTCTCGCCGAACTCTTCCTTGCCCGGGATCTTCCAGGCGAGGTTGAACTGGCCGCCGATGCGGTCGGCGCGATCGAACAGCACGACTTCATGGCCGCGCTGCGCCGCGACCGTCGCGCAGGCGAGGCCGGCGGGACCGGCGCCGACCACGGCCACGCGCTTGCGCACGGCCACGGGCAGGTAGTTCAGTTCGGTCTCGGCGCAGGCGCGCGGATTGACCAGGCAGCTGGCGGTCTTGCGCTGGAACACGTGGTCCAGGCAGGCCTGGTTGCAGGCGATACAGGTGTTGATCGCCTGCGGCGTGCCGGCGCGCGCCTTGTTCACCCATTCGGGATCGGCGAGCAGCGGCCGCGCCATCGACACCATGTCGGCACCGCCGGAGGCGAGGATGGCTTCGGCGACGTCGGGCATGTTGATGCGGTTGGTTGCCACCAGCGGCAGCGCCACGTGCGGCCTGAGCTTGGCGGTCACGCCGGCGAACGCTGCGCGCGGCACCGAGGTGGCGATAGTCGGCACGCGCGCCTCGTGCCAGCCGATGCCGGTGTTGATGATCGTCGCGCCGGCCGCCTCGATCGCGCGCGCCTGCTGCACGATCTCGTTCCAGTCCGAACCTTCCGGCACCAGTTCCAGCATCGACAGCCGGTAGATGATGATGAAGTCCGCTCCGCAGGCCTCGCGCACGCGGCGCACGATCTCGGTGGCGAAGCGCATCCGCGCGGCGACATCGCCGCCCCAGGCGTCATCGCGGCGATTGGTGCGCGCGCTGAGGAACTGGTTGATCAGATAGCCTTCCGAACCCATCACCTCGACGCCGTCGTAGCCGCCATCGCGTGCGAGCCTGGCGGCGGTGGCGTAGGCGTCGATGGTGCGCTCGATCCCGCGCGCGGACAGGGCGCGCGGAGTGAAGGGATTGATCGGCGCCTTGACCTTCGACGGCGCCACCGACAGCGGGTGATAGGCGTAGCGGCCCGCATGCAGCAGCTGCAGGCAGATCTTCGCGCCATGGTCGTGCACGGCCCCGGTGACCTGGCGGTGCTTGCGCGCCTCCCAGGGCCAGGCCAGGCGGCTGGCGAAGGGCGTCAGCCAGCCTTCGAAATTGGGAGAGAAGCCGCCCGTCACGATCAGCGCCACGCCACCCGCGGCGCGCTCGGCGAAGTATGCGGCGAGCCTGGGGAAGTCGCGCTTGCGATCTTCCAGGCCGGTATGCATCGAACCCATCAGCACGCGGTTGCGCAGCGTGGTGAAGCCCAGGTCGAGCGGCGCGAACAGGTGCGGGTAGGGCTGGGCGTCGCTGGCGGCCATCATGAGAGAATACGCTGGCGTATGGATCGCGCACGATGCCGCGAATCGGGCGCCGCGGCAAGTCGCCGCCGCCGTGGGTCAGGCCGTCGCAGCCTGCGCCAGCGGCAGCCGCGTCTCGCACCAGGGCAGGGTGCGCGCGACCAGCGGGCCGATCAGCAGCGCGAAGGCCAGGGTACCCAGGCCCACGGTCCCGCCCAGCCACCAGCCCGTCAGCAGCACCGAACCTTCGACGCCGGTGCGCGCGGCCCAGATCGGCCAGCCCAGGCGTGCGTGCAGCCCGGTCATCAGCCCATCGCGCGGACCGGGACCGAAGTGCGCGCCGATATACAGCCCGGTGGCCAGCGCCAGCAGGCCCAGGCCCGCGCTGAACGCCAGTCCCTGCTGCCACCACCCGCTGAACTGCGGCAGCAACCAGAGGCCGAGCTGCGCGCTGGGGCCGATCAGCAGCGCGTTGAGCACCGTGCCCAGGCCGGGACGCTGTCGCAGCGGCCACCACAGCAGCAGCACCGCCACGCCGATCAGGCAGGTGAGCAGGCCAAACGACAGCCCGGTCTGGCGCACCATCCCCTGGGTGAGCACGTCCCAGGGCGCGACGCCGATGCCGGCGCGCACCATCAGGCTCATGGCGATGCCGTAGAGGAACAGGCCGACCAGCAGCTTGGCCAGCCGAAGCGCCAGCAGGGGAGGGTTTGTCATGGTGGGGATTGTCGTTGGATCGCGGCTGGCGCGGCGTTCGCGCCACGCGTCGCTGTGTTGCGCTGGAGGCGCGGCGGTGTCGTCCGGCGGCTACCAGCCGGCCAGCGCGAGCTTGCCGATGCTGCGTCCGGATTCGAGGCGGCGATGCGCTTCACGCAGGTTGGCCGCGTCGATCGGCGAGAGCGTCTCGCGCAGCGTGCCGCGCAGCCGCCCTTCATCGACCAGGGCAGCCACGCGCGCCAGGATACGACCCTGCTCATCCATGTCGGCGGTGCGGTAGCGCGCCCGCGCGAACATCATTTCCCAGTGGATGCCGATGCACTTGGCCTTGTAGGGGTCGCCGATGCGCAGCGCGCCGGCCGGCTCGACGATCAGGCCCACGTGGCCCTGCGGCGCCAGCAGTTCGCCCAGTTCGGTCCAGTAGCGGTCGGTGTCGGCGAGGTTGAGCGCGGCATCGACGTGCTCGAAGCCCAGCGCCTGCAGTTGCGGCGCCAGCGGCTGGCGATGGTCGACGACGTGGCTGGCGCCGAGTTCACGGCACCACTGTGCCGTCTCCTCGCGCGACGCGGTCGCGACCACGGTGAAGCCGGCCAGGCGCGCCAGCTGGATCGCGATCGAACCCACGCCGCCGGCGCCGCCGATGACCAGCAGGATCCTGCCGGCGCCGCCGCCTTCGAAGGCATAGCCCATGCGCTCGAACAGCAGTTCCCAGGCGGTGAGCGCGGTGAGCGGCAGGGCCGCGGCCTGCGCGAAATCGAGCGAGCCGGGCTTGCGCGCGACGATGCGCTCGTCGACCAGCTGCAGCTGCGCGTTGCTGCCGGGGCGGGTGATGTCGCCGGCGTAGTAGACCGCGTCGCCGGGACGGAACATCGTGACCTCCGCGCCGACCGCCTCGACCACCCCGGCCGCGTCGTAGCCCAGCACCTTCGGTTGCGCTTCGACCTGCGGCTTCGGCGCGCGCACCTTGGTATCGACCGGATTCACCGAGACCGCTTCGACGCGCACCAGCAGGTCGCGACCCTGCGCGACGGGCGGATCGAGTTCGACATCGAACAGCGACTGCGGGTCGTCGATGGGCAGGTAGCGGGTGAGGGCGATGGCTTTCATGGCGTGGGCTCGCGGTGGGGTGGGACCGGGGGAGGATTGCGCTCGGCGAACATGCCGTTCCAGTAGGGATAGTAGGGATAAGGCGTCGGGACGCTGCTGGCCGCGTCGAGCCGGGCCATCTGCGCCGGTGACAGCGACCAGTCCGCTGCGCCGAGATTCTGTTCGAGCTGCTGCGCGTTGCGCGCGCCGACCAGGACGGTGGCCACGCCCGGCCGCTGCAGCAGCCAGTTGAGCGCCACCTGCGGCACCGGCCGGCCGGTCTCCTCGGCGACGGCGTCGAGCGCATCGGTGACGCGGTACAGGCGTTCGACCTCGACCGGGGGCGCGAACGCCTCCGTGGCGTGCAGGCGGCTGCCGGGCGGCGGCGGTTGTCCACGGCGGATCCGGCCGGTCAGCCGGCCCCAGCCGAGCGGACTCCACACCACCGCATCCACCCCCTGGTCGAGGCCGAGCGGCATCAGCTCCCATTCGTAATCGCGGCCGATCAGCGAATAGTAGGCCTGGTGCGCGACCGGGCGGGCGTGGTCGCGGTGGTCGGCGATCGCCAGCGCCTTCATCAGCTGCCAGCCCGAGAAGTTCGACACCCCGAGGTAGCGCACCTTGCCCGCGCGCACCAGCCCGTCGAGCGTGGCCAGCGTTTCCTCAAGCGGGGTGCGGGCGTCGAAGGCGTGCAGCTGCAGCAGGTCGATGTAGTCGGTGCCCAGCCGCCGCAGCGAGGCGTCGACGGCGCGCAGGAGGCGATGGCGCGAGGCGCCGGCGTCGTTGATGCCGTCGCCCAGGCGCAGGCCGGTCTTGGTCGACAGCACCACCTGGTCGCGCCGGCCCTTGAGGGCGGCGCCGAGGACGCGCTCGGACGCGCCGTCCGAATACACGTCGGCGGTATCGAAGAAGTTGATGCCGGCGGCCAGGGCGATGTCGACCAGGCGCCGTGCCTCGCGCTCGCCGGTATCGCCCCAGGCCGAGAACAGCGGCCCGGTGCCGGCAAAGGTGCCGGCGCCGAAGCCCAGCGCGGACACCCGGAGGCCGGAGGCGCCGAGGTGGCGATATTGCATGCGAAGTCTCCTCTCGGGACGGGCGGGCCGCGTGCGTGTCGCGGGGTGTGCGGCACTATCCCGGCTTGCGTCGCTTCGAAAAACCGACAGACTGGCGATGCAGTTTCAATGGAAGATTGAGAATCGTGGATCGCATCGGCGACATCGCCCTGTTCCTGCAGGTGCTGGACCTGGGTTCGATCAGCGCCGCCGCCCGGCACATGGACCTCTCGGTGGCCGTGGCCAGCCAGCGGCTCAAGCGGCTGGAGCGCGAACTCGGCGTGCGCCTGCTCCACCGGACCACGCGCCGGCTGCATCCCACGCCCGAGGGCCTGGCGCTGGCGCAGGAGGGCCGCGCGCTGGTGGAGGAGCTGGCGCTGCTGGGCGACCGGCTGCGAAGCGGCGGTGGCGAAGTCTGCGGCACCCTGCGGGTGACCGCCCCGGCCTCGTTCGGGCGCCAGTACATCGCGCCGCTGCTGCCGGGCTTCCTGGACGCGCATCCGGGGTTGCGGATCAGCCTCGACCTGGACGACCGCGTCGTCGACCTGGTCGGCGACGGCTACGACGTCGCGATCCGGATCGGCCGGCTGCACGATTCGACCCTGGTCTCGCGCCAGCTCGCGAGCAACGACCGGGTGCTGTGCGCCTCCCCCGACTACCTGGATCGGCGCGGGATGCCGGCCACGCCCGCGGATCTGTGCGCGCACGATTGCCTGGTGCTCACCGGCCGCGACGGCCGCCAGGACACTTGGCGCCTGGCCGGTCCGGACGGCGCGCCGGTGGCGGTCAGGGTGCGCGGCCGCTTCGAGAGCAACTACGGCGAGGTCCTGCGCGAGGCGGCGGTGGCGGGCCTGGGGATCGCGATGCACTCGCTGTGGCACGTCCACCGGGACCTGGCGCAGGGTCGCCTGCGGGTGGTCCTGCCCGACCATCCCCCGCCGGCGGGCGGACTGCATGCGGTGATGCCGGGCCGAGCCCTGGTGCCGGCCCGGGTCCGGGCCTTTGTCGAGTACCTTGCGCGCAGCTTCGCCCACCCGCCCTGGGCCGGGCCCGGGAGCGGGGCGCTCGCCGTGGTGGACCGGCAGCTTGCGCGCAAGTCGCTGAAACCCCTATAATTCCGCTCCTGTCCGCCCTCGATGGCGTGCAGAACACAGAATAACTACAGAACCGAACACAGACAGAGGCTCCACATGTACGCAGTACTGGTCACCGGCGGTAAGCAATACCGCGTGACGCAGGGCGAAACGCTCCGCGTCGAGAAGCTCGAGGCCGAAGCCGGCAACGAGATCACCTTCGACAACATCCTGATGCTCGGCGGCAGCGACGGCGTGACCGTCGGCGATGCGCTCAAGGGCGCCACCGTCAGCGCCAAGGTCGTCGGCCACGGCCGCGCCGACAAGGTGCGCATCATCAAGTTCCGCCGCCGCAAGCACCACATGAAGCGGCAGGGCCATCGCCAGCATTACACCGAAATCGAGATCACCGGCATTGCCGGTGGCGACAAGAAGTAAGGAGAAGCAGTCATGGCACATAAAAAGGGCGTAGGTTCCTCGCGCAACGGCCGCGACTCCAACCCGAAATACCTGGGCGTCAAGATCTTCGGCGGCCAGGCCATCGAGGCCGGCAACATCATCGTGCGCCAGCGCGGCACCCAGTTCCATCCGGGTCCGGGCGTGGGCCTGGGTCGCGACCACACGCTGTTCGCGCTGGTCGATGGCCAGGTCGAGTTCGGCGTCAAGGGTCCGAAGAAGCGCCGCACCGTGAGCGTGGTCGC
>JAEWZE010000213.1 GCA_023395465.1 Pseudomonadota bacterium | reverse complement strand
GCGTCCGGGACCACGTCGACGTCCGCGACCGGCTCCGGTTCCGCGGGCGCGGGCGTGGCCACCGCGTCCGCCGGCCGCGGCTCGCTCGTGTCCTCCGGCGCCTCGGGGGTCCCTCCGCCGGCGTCATCCACCGGCGTGCCCTCACCGATGTACTCGACCTGCAGCACGTGCTCCTCGCCGTCGCGCGCCGCGTCTTCGCCGCTGTCCACGAAGGGCATGCGGAACACCATCAGCCAGACCAGCGCCAGCACGAACAAAAGGTGCAGCAGCAGGCTGCCCGAGATAGACGCCACCCGCGTCCAGCGTTCGTCGCGGCTGGCCGGCTGCCAGTCCTGGCGCCACAGCGCGGCGAAGGCCCGCCAGCGGCCGAGCTGTTCGACGATGCCCGAAGGCGGCAGCGGCGCACACGCGGCGACGACCGCGACCATCTCCTCCGGGTCCGCGCCGGTCACGCGTCCCGGACGCACCGACATCATGGCGAACCAGTCACGCCATCCCGGCGGGAACTCGCCCGGGGGAGGCAGCGGGCGCAGGGACCGCCGCATGCGGCGGCGGAGGGCTTCGATCAGTTCGGCGGAAGAGAACATCCGTCGGCGTCGAAGCGGGCCGGGGGATCAGGCCGTCGCGCGCGGGATGTACGGCGCCGCACCGGTGTCGTGGTCGGTGGCATCGCGCACCGCGGTCACGCCCGGCACCTGTTCCATCAGGGTCTTCTCGATGCCCTGCTTCAGGGTGACGTCGGCCATGCCGCAGCCGTGGCAGCCGCCGCCGAAGCGCAGCAGCACCACGCCCTCGGCGCTGACCTCCTCCACCGCGACGTGGCCGCCGTGCGAGGCCAGCTGCGGGTTCACCACGTGCTGGATCGTCCACCGCACGCGTTCCACCAGCGACGCCTCGTCGTCGGGCTTCACGCCCTTGATGCGCGGCGCGCGGATCTGCAGCTGCCCACCGGTCGCGGCGGTCGCGTAGTCGATCTCCGCGCCTTCCAGGAACGGCACGCTCGCGGCGTCGAGCCACAGCGTGAAGCCGTTGCAGTCCACGGCCCATTCGTCGCCGCCGAGCTCGTCGGGCGCCGCGAACTCGAGGCGGACATCGGCCTGCGGCGTGCCGGCGTGGGTGGCGGCCAGGCGCACGCCCATGCCGGGGACGCCCTCGCGCTCCACCAGCTTGCGGAAGTGGGCCTGCGCGGAATCTGAGATCTGGATCATCCGGCTATTCTATCCATCCCGCTGGGGTTTGCCTTGCCGCAGCCGCGGCACGACCCCGTGCGACACGCAGCGTTCAGCCGCTCGCCACCAGGAGCCGACCATGTCCGACCTCGTCCCCCTCGCCCGCGCCCACTGCCTGCCACGCCGCGGCGACGAGCACCGCCTGCCGGAGGCGCGCGTGCGCGAACTGCTGCCCGAAGTGCCCGAGTGGACCCTGGCCGAGGACGGCAAGGCGCTGGTGCGCAGCTTCCGCTTCCCGGACTACCGCCACACCATGTCGTTCGTGAACGCGCTGGCGCACATGGCCAACCGCGAGGACCACCATCCCGACCTGGGCGTGCACTACGACCGCTGCGAGGTCCGCTGGTCCACCCACGACGTCGGTGGCCTGAGCGAGAACGACTTCATCTGCGCCGCGCGCACGGACGAACTGGCGTCCTGAGCCACGCATCCTCCTGTAGGAGCAGCCATAGCTGCGACCAGCCGCTACGGGTCGCAGCTATGGCTGCTCCTACAGGGAGATGATGCGTGGCCTCGCCGCCGCCCCGCCTCATGCGAGCCGGTCCAGCGCCTCGACCAGGTCCGGTGCCAGCGGCGCAGTGAGCACGTAGGGCGCGCGCCCGCCATCGAGCGCGAACTCCAGCGAGGTCGCGTGCAGGAACAGCCGGCGCAGCCCGATCTTCTCGCGCAGGCGGCGGTTGGCTTCGGCGTCCCCGTACTTGTCGTCGCCGGCGACGGCATGGCCGATGTGGCGGGCGTGGACGCGGATCTGGTGGGTGCGGCCGGTCTCGATCCGGACCTCGCAGTACGACTGGCCGCCGCGGCGCTCGAGCACGCGGAAGTGGCTGAGCGAAGGCTTGCCTGCCGGATCGACCTGCACATGGCGCTCGCCGCCCTGGCGCAGGCCGACGTGCAGCGGCGCGTCGACGCTCATCACGCCGTCGGGCATCCGCCCCAGCAGCAGGGCCAGGTAGCGCTTGCGCAGCCCGGCGCCGGCGTCCTCGCGCATCAGCGCCTGCAGCTCGGACAGCGCCGAGCGCTTCTTGGCGACCACCATCAGGCCCGAGGTGTCCCGGTCCAGGCGGTGCACCAGCTCCAGCTCCTGGTTGGGGCGGAGCGCCCGCAGCGTCTCGATCACCCCGAAGCTGATGCCGCTGCCGCCGTGGCTGGCGATCCCCGAGGGCTTGTTGATGGCCAGCAGGCGGGCGTCCTCGAACACGATGCTCGCCGCCATGGCCTCGAGCAGGCCCGGCGAAGGGCTGCCCTTCGCGGCCGGGTCCTCGATGCGGACCGGCGGGATCCGGACCTCGTCGCCCCCCTCCAGGCGCCGGTCGGCGCGGACGCGGCCCCCGTTCACGCGGACCTGGCCGCTGCGCACGATCTTGTAGACCAGCGAGCGCGGGGCCCCCTTCAGGTAGCCGAGCAGGAAGTTGTCCAGCCGCTGGCCGTCGCGGTCCTCGGCGATCCGGACCGTGCGTACGCCGCCACCGGCGGGAGTCTTGCCTGCATCGCTCATCGTGTACTCCTGGCTGCGGCGGGTGCCTTCCGGGGCATCCGACCTGAATTCTTTTTCTGCTACACTCGGCGAGCGAGATAAGGTCCTGATTTCGCTGGAAGTTCCCCGGCCAAAAGCCGGCCTTCCGCGGGTCCCTCCAGAGCGCGGCCACTGCCCCCGGGGCAGCCATGTTAGCGGCTGGGCGGCAGGTCCTGTGATCGCCCGGCGCCACGGCGCCGGCGCTGAACATGTCCCGCGCGGCGCGCAGGCCTGTCCCTCCGGACGTGCCTGCGCGGCCGCCGGCCCGAAACAGACTGCAACATGGAACAAGCGCTCCCGCGGTCCGCCGTGGTGTGCAGCGCTGGAAGCAACCAGGGCCGCCTGGCGCTCGCGCGCCGGCGGCGGGCCACATCCAGGCGAAACGCCCCGGCGTTCCGCGTGCGAGAGCGCGCGAGGACGCAACAATGAAGCGAATGCTGATCAACGCGACGCAGGCAGAGGAACTGCGCGTCGCCATCGTCGACGGCCAGAACCTGTACGACATCGACATCGAGCAACCGTCGAAGGAACAGAAGAAGTCCAACATCTACAAGGGCCGCATCACCCGCATCGAGCCCTCCCTCGAAGCCGCCTTCATCGAATACGGGGCGGACCGCCACGGCTTCCTGCCGCTGAAGGAAATCTCCCGCGACTACTTCGCCTCCGGCGTCGACCACAACAAGGCCGGCATCAAGGAGCTCCTGCGCGAGGGCCAGGAAGTCGTGGTTCAGGTCGACAAGGACGAGCGCGGCAACAAGGGCGCCGCGCTGACCACGTTCATCTCGCTGGCCGGCCGCTACATGGTGCTGATGCCGAACTCGCCCACCGCCGGCGGCGTCTCGCGCCGGATCGAGGGCGACGACCGGGCCGAGCTGAAGAAGGCGATGGACGCGCTGGAGATCCCCGAGGACATGGGGGTGATCATCCGCACCGCCGGCGTCGGCCGCGACGCCGAAGAGCTGCAGTGGGACCTGGACTACCTGCTCTCGATCTGGCGCGCGATCGCCGAGGCCGCGCTGAGCAAGCCCTCGCCGTTCCTGATCTACCAGGAGTCGCGCCTGATCACCCGGGCGCTTCGCGACTACATGCGCGCCGACATCGGCGAGATCCTGGTCGACACGCCTGAGATGTACCAGGAGGCGAAGGAGTTCGTCGAGCAGGTGATGCCGCACAACCTGCGCAAGCTCAAGCACTACACCGACGACGTCCCGCTGTTCAACCGCTACCAGATCGAGTCGCAGATCGAGAGCGCCTACGAGCGCACCGTGCGCCTGCCCTCCGGCGGCGCCCTGGTCATCGACCAGACCGAGGCCCTGACCGCGATCGACGTGAACTCGGCGCGCGCCACCAAGGGCAGCGACATCGAGACCACGGCGTTCAACACCAACCTGGAGGCGGCCGAGGAGGTCGCGCGCCAGATGCGCCTGCGCGACCTGGGCGGCCTGGTGGTGATCGACTTCATCGACATGGACTCGGGCAAGCACCAGCGCGAGGTCGAGGGCAAGCTGCAGAACGCGCTCAAGTACGACCGCGCGCGCGTGCAGCTGGGCCGCATCTCCAAGTTCGGCCTGCTGGAGATGAGCCGCCAGCGCCTGCGTGCGAGCCTGGGCGAGTCCAGCCAGATCGTCTGCCCGCGCTGCGAGGGCCACGGCCGCATGCGCAGCGTCGAATCGCTGAGCCTGTCGATCATCCGCGTCGCCGAAGAGCACGCGATGAAGGACAACACCGGCCAGGTGCTGGTGCAGGCGCCGGTGGAGATCGCCAACTTCCTGCTCAACGAGAAGCGCGGCGCGCTGGCCGAGATCGAGAAGCGCCACAAGGCGCCGATCGTGATCGTGGCCGACGAACAGCTGCATACGCCGCACTACGAGGTCACGCGCCTGCGCGAGAACGAGCTGGGCGAGGAAAGCGCGCGTCCGAGTTACCAGCGCGGCACCCCGCGCCGGGTCGCGACGATCTCGCTGAACAAGAACAACCTCAACATCCCGCCACCGGCAGTGACCAACGTGCGTCCTTCGCAGCCCGCGCCCGTGCGCGAGCCGCAGCCGGAACCGGTGCCCGCTCCGGCGCCGGCGCCTGCACCCGCTCCGGCGCCCGCCCCGGTCGCGGCCGGTGGCGTGCTGGGCTGGTTCCGCCGCGTGTTCGCCGGCGAACCCGCCGCGGCACCGGAACCGGCCGCCCGCCCGGCGCAGTCCGCCCAGCGTGGCGAGCGCAACGAACGCGGCAACCGCGAACGTGGCGAGCGCGGTGAGCGCGGCCGGCGCGAGCAGCGCCAGGGCAAGTCCGGGCGTCGCGACGGCAACGGCCAGCAGGCCCCGTCCCAGCCGAAGGAACCGCGCCAGGCCCAGGGCGCGCGCGACCAGCAGCAGCCCAGGCAGCAGGCGCAGTCCGGCCAGCCGCAGGCCCAGGCTCAGGCGCAACCGCAGAAGAAGAAGCCCAAGCAGCCCCGGGCACAGCAGGCCAAGGCCGCCGATACCGTCGAGCCCGCGACCCAGGCCCAGCCGGAGGTACCGCTGAAGCCGGTGGCCGCGTCCATCGCCGGCGCCGTTGCGCAGGAGCCCAGGACCGGGTCGGACATCGCGCCCGAGTCCGAGGTGGCGACCAGCATGGTCGCGACGCCGGCACCGGCAGTGGAGGCGGCCGATGCCACGGCCAATCCCGGCAGCGCCGAGGCGAACGACGAGAACGCCGCAGCCGCGGGCGAGGAAGGGACCGGCCGCCGTCGCCGTGGACGTCGCGGTGGACGCCGCCGCCGTCGCGGTGCGGGCGAAGCCACCGGCCTTGCCGACAGCCTGAACGACGACCTCGGCCAGGACGGCGACGATGGCGACGACGAAGGCGAAGCGCCTGCCCAGCAGATGGCACGGCGCGCCCAGCCCGAGTTCGAGTTCGACGAGCCCGGCGCGCCGGCGCAGTCCGCGTCGACGCCCGCGACCCCGGCCGCCGCTGCCGCCGGGTCCGTCCAGGCCGAACCGGTCCGTGCGACCGCGGAAGTCGCTCCGGCCGCCCCGGCGGACGTCGTGTCCACGGACCAGCCGGCGCAATCACCGTCCGCTCCGGTGGCCACGGCAGACGAGCCCGCACCGGCCACCGCTGCGGTCGACACGCCGCCGGCCGCGCCGGAAGCCGAGGCTTCGAACGTGGTGGCGACCGTCGATCCGCAGGTCGCCGCCGCGGTCGCGGAGGCGGCCCCCGTCGCGACGCGCGAAGAGGACGCCCCGGCCGTTGCCGAGGCTGCAGCCGACCCGGAGGCGATCGCCGCTTCCGCGGTCGTCGAACAGCCGACACCGGTCGCGGCCGAACCCGCGCAGGCCGCGGCGATCGCCGTCGAGCAGACGCCTGCGGCCGATGCGCGTGCGCCGGGCCTGTTCGATGCGCCCGCCCCCGCGCCGCTGGCCCAGGTCGAGGCCATCTCGCCGGCCGAGGCTGCCGCCGAAGCAGTCGACGAAGCCACGGCGCAGGAAGACGGCAACGACGAAGACGGCAAGAGCCGCAGCGCCTGATCCACCCCGGCGCACGGTCCTCCCTCGCAGGTGCTAGATCACCTGCGAGGGATCGACCAGTCCGTACTGGCTCGCGAGCCGCGCCAGCGCGATGTTGTCCTCGATATCCAGCTTCGCGAACAGCCGCGACTTGTGCGTGTTGATCGTCTTCGGGCTGAGATTGAGCCGGCGTGCGATCTCCTCCTGGCGCAGGCCCTGCACCAGCAGCATCGCGATCTCCAGTTCGCGCGGCGACAGTTCGTCGAACGGCGTTGCGCCACCGCCCAGCCCCGACAGCGCCAGCTTCTGCGCGATCCCGTTGGCGAGGAAGCGCTTGCCGCACGCCACGTCGCGCACCGCGCGCACCAGCTCCGCCGAATCGCCGCCCTTGCCGACATAGCCCGAGGCACCGGCCTCGATCAGCTTGCGCGGCATCGGGCCGTCTTCGAGCACCGACACCACGATCACCTTCGCGTGCCGGCCCTTGACCAGGCGCTCGGTGACCTCCAGCCCGCTCACGCCGGGAAGGTGCAGGTCGCACAGCACCACGTCGGGCTTGAGCTGGCGGATCAGCGGCAGCGCGCTTTCGCCGCAGTCGGCCTCCCCGACGACTTCGATGTCGGTTTCGCCTGAAAGAATCATGCGCATCCCTGCGCGGACCAGCGCATGGTCATCGACCATGAACACCCGGATCGTCATCCCTGTTTCCCCTTGCACCCTTCCCCTGGTCCCGCGAGGCTAGCGCCATGCGCCGCGCACGTGCAAGCCGCCGCCCGTATCGGCGGGGCAGCTGGAACCACGGTGCGGCTGCGCATGTCGCACGGAGCAGACCTCATGACGACCCGCGAAACCCCCATCCAGCGCCTCACCGCCAACGACCTCGATACGATGCGCGCCATGCTCGCGATGTTCGGCCACGCCTTCGATGACGTGGATACCTATACGGCCGCGCAACCGGGCGACGATTACCTGCGGAGACTGTTGTCGGGCACGCAGTTCATCGCCCTGGCCGCCCTGGAACAGGGACAGGTCGTCGGCGGCCTCGCCGCCTACGAGCTGCACAAGTTCGAGCAGGCGCGCAGCGAGCTGTACATCTACGACCTCGCGGTGGACCGGAAGCACCGTCGCCGCGGCATCGCCACCGCACTCATCGAAGCGCTGCGCACGATCGCGCGCGAACGCGGCGCCTGGGTGATCTACGTGCAGGCCGATCCGCCGGATGCGCCGGCGATGGCGTTGTACACGAAGCTTGGCACGCGCGAGGACGTGTGCCACTTCGATATCGCGGTGCGGTGATGGCGGAGAGAGTGGGATTCGAACCCACGGAAGGTTTGACCCTTCGCCGGTTTTCAAGACCGGTGCCTTAAACCGCTCGGCCATCTCTCCGATTTCCAGCGCATCCCTGCCACGACGCTTGCGCGCCGTCTTCGCCGGTTTGACCAGCGGCTGCGCCGCTGTTCCCTCCGGCCTGCGGCCTGCGGGTCAAGACCGGTGCCTTGAACCGCTCGGCCATCTCTCCGATTTCCAGCGCATCCCTGCCACGGCGCTGGCGCGCCGTCTCCGCCGGTTTGACCAGCGGCTGCGCCGCTGTTCCCTCCGGCCTTCGGCCTGCGGGTCAAGACCGCTGCCTTGAACCGCTCGGCCATCTCTCCGATGTCGCGCCGTATCCTGCCACGGCTCGCGCGGCGTATCGGTTCGGCGGCAGGCAGGCGCGCCGGCCTAGCGCATTGTCGCATGGGCGCCCATGTCGGCACCCGCGCGGCGCGGCGCGGCGGCGGTCGCCGTTCCCTCGGTCTTGCTGCAGTTGCGGCAGTTGAGGCTGGATTCCTCGATCAGCGGCGGCAGCTTCTCGGCCAGGAAATCGATGAACACCCGCACCGCCGGCAGCATGCCGCGGCGCGAGGCGAACACGGCGTGGGCCACGCCCTGCGGCAGGCGCCAGTCGGGCAGCACCACCTCGAGCTCGCCGCTGCGCACGGCTTCGGCGCACATGGTTTCTGGCAGCATGGTGATGCCCAGGCCCTGCTTGGCCAGCGCCATCAGCATCGGGAAATCGAAGCCCGACACGCGCGCCTTGAGTTCGACCCGGCGCACTTCGCCATCGCGGCCCTGCAGTTCCCAGCGCTGGCGGCCCTCGTCCTCGCCCATGGTCATGGTGGTGTGCTCGGCGAGCTCCTCCGGCGAGGACGGACGCCCTGCGCGGTCGAGGTATTTCGGGCTGGCCACCAGCAGTTCCTGGATCTGGCCGAAGCTGCGCATCACCAGGCTGCCGTCGTCGTCGAAGCGCGTACGCACGCGGATCGCCACGTCGAAACCTTCGTTGATCACGTCCACGCGGCGGTTGCTCACGTGCAGCTGCACGCGCACTTCCGGATAGCGCGCCAGGAACTCGGGCAGCAGCTTGGGCATCAGCTGCTGCGCCACGCCCACCGGCACGCTCGCCTTCACCACGCCGCGCGGCTCCGCGCTGAGCCGGTCGACGACCTCGCGCGCGGCGGTGGCCTCGGCAAGCATCGACTGCGCGTGCCGGTGCACGCTCTGGCCGACGTCGGTGACGGCGAAACGCCGGGTGGAACGCTGCAGCAGGCGCACGCCCAGATCGTTCTCGAGCTGGCTGATACGGCGGCTCAGGCGCGATTTCGGGATGCCCAGGGCACGCTCGGCAGCTGCGAAACCGCCGTGCTCGACCACCATGGCGAAGTAGTACAGATCATTGAGATCCTGCACCGGAACCTCCGTATTCAGAACAATGCGTAGTATTCAACCGCATTTATTCCAATAATGCAACGAAATAAGCTGGCCTCCTGTCATCCACGACAACCGAGGCAACGACATGAAACTGCTGCAGATCGATTCAAGCGTGCTGGGCGAAAGCTCGGTGACCCGTCAGCTGACCGCCGCCATCGTCGCACGTTGGCAGGCCGAGGTGCGCGGCCTGGACGTGCAGGTCCGCGACCTCGAGCAGGACCCGCTGCCGCACCTGTCGGGCGCGATCCTCTCCGGCCGCGACGACATGGCGACCGCACGCGGCGCGGCGGTGCTGGAGCAGTTCCTGGCCGCGGACGTGGTGGTGATCGGCGCGCCGATGTACAACTTCGGCCTGCCCTCCTCGCTCAAGGCCTGGATCGACCGGATCGCGGTGGCCGGGCGCACCTTCCGCTACACCGAATCCGGGCCGGTGGGCCTGGCCGGCGGCAAGCGGGTGATCCTGGCCCTGGCCGCGGGCGGCCCGCACCAGGGGCAGCCCACCGACTTCGTCGAGCCCTACCTGCGCCAGGTCCTGGGCTTCCTCGGCATCACCGAGATCGAAGCGGTGCGCGCCGATTCGGTGGGGCTGTCGCCGCAGCACCGCGAGGCGTCGATCGTGAACGCGCTGGCCGCGCTGCCGGAACCGTCGCGCCGCGCGGCCTGAGGCCCGTCCACGCTGGGCGGCGGCAGCCGGACTCCGGACCGACCGCCGCCCCGAGGCTCACGCGATGCGTTCGGCGCCGCCCATGTAGGGGCGCAGCGCCTCGGGCACCGTGATCGAGCCGTCGGCCTGCTGGAAGTTCTCCATCACCGCGATCAGGGCGCGCCCGACCGCCGTGCCGGAGCCATTGAGCGTATGCACGGCTTCGGGCTTGCCGCTGTCGGGGTTGCGCCAGCGCGCCTGCATCCGCCGGGCCTGGAAATCCCCGCAGTTCGAGCACGACGAGATCTCGCGATAGGTCTGCTGCGAAGGCAGCCAGACCTCCAGGTCGTAAGTCTTGCGCGCGGCGAACCCCATGTCGCCCGAACACAGCAGCATGCGCCGGTACGGCAGGCCCAGCCGCTCGAGCACGGTCTCGGCGGCGCGGGTCATGCGCTCGAGTTCCGCATCGCTGTCCTCGGGACGCGTGATCGAGACCAGCTCCACCTTCTCGAACTGGTGCTGGCGGATCATGCCGCGCACGTCGCGGCCGCCGCTGCCGGCCTCCGAGCGGAAGCACAGCGAATGCGCGGTCATGCGCAGCGGCAGGCGGGCCGGGTCGAGGATCTCGTCGCGCACGGTGTTGGTAAGCGGGATTTCCGCCGTCGACACCAGGTAGCGGCGGTGGCCGCCCAGTTCGGTGGCGAACATGTCCTCCTCGAACTTGGGCAGCTGGCCGGTGCCCAGCAGGCTGTCGGCGTTGACGATGACCGGCACGTTGGTTTCTTCGTAGCCGTGCTCGCCGCTGTGCAGGTCGAGCATGAACTGTGCGAGCGCGCGGTGCAGGCGCGCCAGCTGGCCGCGCAGCACGGTGAAGCGCGCGCCCGACAGCCTGGCCGCCGTGTCGCCGTCGAGCCAGCCGTGACGGCTGCCGAGTTCGACGTGGTCGCGGACCCCGAAATCGAACTCGCGCGGCGTGCCCCAGCGCTGCTGCTCGACGTTCTGTGCTTCGTCCGCACCGACCGGGACCGAGGCATCCGGCAGGTTGGGAAGGCCCAGCGCGATCGCATCGAGTTCGGCGCGGATCGCATCCAGGCGCCCTTCGCTGGCCTTCAGTTCGTCGCCCAGTCCGGCCACCTCGGCCAGCAGGGGCGCCACGTCTTCGCCCTTGGCCTTGGCCTGGCCGATCGCCTTGCTTCGCGTGTTGCGCAGGTTCTGCAGTTCCTGGGTCCGCACCTGGATCTGCTTGCGCTCGGCCTCCAGCGCCTGCAGGCGCTCGACCGGAAGCTCGAAGCCGCGGGTCTCGCGCAGGCGGGCGGCGGTGTCGGGAAGATGCTGGCGGAGCAGGATCGGATCGAGCATGGGAGCGGGCAACTGCGCGGAAAGAACGCGGATTATCGCCGAGATGCCCGCATGCCGCCGCAGCCGGCTCGGCGCGCGCGGCAGGCTGTGCCAGAATCGGGCAAAACACAGGCCGCTCCCGCACATGTCCCCGCCATCCCCACCCGCGTCCCGCGGCATCGCCCGTTTCCTGCCGGCCGGCCGCGCCTGGTGGCTGGTCGTCGGCGCGGTGCTGGCGGGATTGCTGCTGTTCGCGCTGGTGCTGTCCGGCAAACGCGACGAGTTCGAGTTCTACCGTGCGCAGGGCGACGCCGGGGCCGGGGCACCCGGCCAGGTCTTCGAGCCGCTGCCGGCGCCGTTGCCGGCCGGGGAAACGACGGCCAGCGGCATGGACACCGACGCGCCCGCCGATGGCCCGGCGCCAAGGATCGACCAGCACGGCGCGCCCCCGGCCGAAACTGCGGTGCAGCCAGCGCAGCCCGACCAGTCGCTGTCGGCCGATGCCGGCACGCGCGAGCCGCGACTGCTGTCCTCGACGCAGCCCGAGTACCCGAGGGCCGCGCTGCGAGCCGGCGTCTCCGGCGAGGTGCTGCTGCAGATCGAGGTGCGCGCCGACGGCCGGCCGGGCGAGGTCAGCGTGCTCAGCGGCAGCCGCAACCGCTCGCTGGATCGCGCCGCGGTGCGCGCCGTCCGGCAGTGGCGCTTCGAACCCGCCCTGCGCGACGGCGTCGCCGTCCCCGGCACGGTGCGGCAGAGCATCCGCTTCGACCTGCCGCGCTGAGCCTCACGGGCCGTTGACGGCGGCGCGACGCCGCCTGCACGCGGTCCGTGGAACGTTGCCCGGGTCCTCCGACAGGAACCCGGCCATGTCCGACCCGATGACGCAAGACCGCGCCACCCCGCCCCCGCCGCCCGTGGACGACCGCATGCAGCCGCGGCGTGGCGGCTCCCTGCTGTGGATCCTGGTGCTGCTGGCGATCATCGCGGCGGCCTGGTACTTCATCGGGCGCGACGACACGCCAGAACACGCACCGCCACCGATCAGCGAGACCACGCCGGTGCCCTCGCAGTCGCCGGTCTCCACCGCGCCTGCCGAGCGCGAACCGGCACCGGAGCGCGTGCCGCCGCCTGCGGCGCCGACCGAGCGCGCGGCCCAGCCGATCGATCCGCAGCAGCCGGCATATCCGCCTGCCGCGCTGCGCGCCGGCGAAGAAGGCACCGTGGTGCTGCGCGTGGAGGTCGGCGCCGACGGCAAGCCGACCGACGTACAGGTCGCCGACCGCAGCCGGTCGCGCGAGCTGGATCGCGCCGCCGAGCGTGCGGTGCGCGACTGGACCTTCCAGCCGGCCACGCGCAACGGCAAGGCCGTGGCGTCGACCGTGCAGGTGCCGGTCGACTTCAAGGTCGAACGGCAGTAACCGGCCTGCGGGCATCGCCGCCACGGCGTGGCGGACGCTGCACGGATGATGGGCCTGCGTAGACGACCCGAGGGTTGTCGACGCGACGCCGCGGACTCGACCTCGTGGCGGGTCCGCGCTCATTCCAGCGACTGCAATGCGACCGACCCGCCTTGGCGGCCGCGCACCAGACCGGCTGCCGTCTCACAGGTCAGGCCTGCATCACCGCGGGAATCGCGTAGAAGGCGCGGCCCACGCGCGACCCGTCGGCCGCGCCCTTACCCCGCGCGCAATCCGAATCCGGCGCCCACTGCCAGCGTGTCGAAACCCGGGAAGGACGTCGCCACGTTCGCCACGTCGCCGATCCGCACCTCGCCCTGCGCCAGCTGCGCGGCGACCGCGAACGACATCGCGATGCGGTGGTCGCCATGGCTCTGCACGGCGCCGCCGCCCAGGTGCGCATCGCCCTGGATGACCGCGCCGTCCGGGCGCTCGTCGATGGACGCACCGAGCGTGCGCAGGCCCGCGGCCATGGTGGCGATGCGGTCCGATTCCTTGACCCGCAACTCGGCCGCGCCGCGCACCACCGTAGTGCCCCGGGCACAGGCGGCGGCCACGAACAGCACCGGGAACTCGTCGATCATGTCGGCGACGTGTTCCTCGGGCACTTCGATGCCGCGCAGCGGCGCATGGCGCACGACCAGGTCGCTGACCGGCTCGCCGCCCTGCTCGCCCGCGGGATGCTCGACGATGTCGGCGCCCATCAGCCGCAGCACGTGCAGCAGGCCGGTGCGGCGTGGATTGACGCCGACGCGCCGCAGACGCAGTTCCGAACCCGGCACCAGGCTGGCGGCGACGAGGAAGAACGCCGCCGACGAGAAGTCTGCGGGCACCACGATGTCGCGCGCGCGCAGGCGGTGGCCGCCCTCGAGGCGCGCGTAGCCGGGCGAGAACTCGATCGGCCAGCCCAGCGCCTGCAGCATGCGTTCGGTGTAGTCGCGTGTCGGGTGCGGCTCGCGCACGGTCGTCGCGCCGCGGGCGTACAACCCGGCGAGCAGCAGCGCGGACTTGACCTGTGCGCTCGCCACCTCGGTGTCGATGTCGATGCCGTGCAACGCGCTGCCGCCGTGGATGCGCAGCGGCGGCACCCCGCCCTCGCCGGTGTCGATGCGTGCGCCCATCCGCGCCAGCGGCACGGTGACGCGGCGCATCGGCCGCTTCGACAGCGAGGCATCGCCGACCAGGGTGGTGGCGAAAGCCTGGCCGGCCAGCAGGCCGGCGAGCAGGCGCATGCCGGTGCCGGCGTTGCCGCAGTCGAGCGGACCGTCCGGTGCGCGCAGGCCGTCGATGCCCACGCCGTGGACGACGCGGCTGCCGTCCCGCGGAGTCTCGATGCGCACGCCCATGCGGCGGAAGATCGTTTCCGTCGCGCGCGCATCCTCGCCTTCGAGGAAGCCGTCGATGCGCGAACTGCCGTCGGCCAGCGACGCCAGCATGATCGCCCGGTGCGAGACCGACTTGTCGCCCGGCACCGCGAGTTCGCCGTGCAGCGGCGCGCCCTTCGATGCAATCCAGTCCATGTCCATACCGCTGTTCATCGCGTCTCCCCACGCAAGGCGTTCAAAGATGTCCGCAGCCCTGCGCGCCGGCGTGGCGCGCGCAGGCCCGTCCGCCGCCGGCAACCCGGCGACGACACTGCGACCGGTCAGGGCACCGCGAGCGGATACGAACCGAGCACGCGCACGTCGCCCGCGAAATCGTCGATTTCCGACAGCGCATCCTTCAGCGGCGACTCGTCCACGTGGCCCTGCACGTCGATGAAGAAGGCGTACTGCCAGACCGCCCCGTGCGCCGGCCGCGATTCGATGCGGTTCATGCTGATGTTGCGCCGCGCGAGCGGCTCCAGGATCCGGTACAGCGCGCCCGGCTGGTCGCGGATCGACACCATCAGCGAGGTGCGGTCGTTGCCCGACGGCGGGAACAGCGCGCGCCCGATCACCAGGAAGCGCGTGGTGTTGTCGCTGCGGTCTTCGATCGGGCCGGCCACCACCTTCATGCCGTACACGTGCGCGGCGTTCTCGCCGGCGATCGCCGCCGCATCGTCCGACAGCTTGGCGCGGCGCACCGCCTCGGCGTTGCTCGACACCGCCTCCTTGTGCGTGTGCGGCAGGTTCTGGCGCAACCAGTTCTTGCACTGCGCCAACGACATGCCGTGCGAGTACACCCGCTCGACGTCCTCGATGTGGCCGGTGCGCGACAGCAGGTACTGGTGCACGCGCAGCTCGACCTCGCCGCAGATCTTCAGCGGCGAGGTCAGGAACATGTCGAGCGTGGACTGGATCGTGCCCTGCCCGGAGTTCTCCACCGGCACCACGCCGAAATCGGCGTTGCCCGCGGCGACCTCGTCGAACACCTCCTCGATGCTGACCAGCGGCAGGCCCTTGGCCGAATGGCCGAAGTGCTTGTGCACCGCCTGCTGCGAGAACGTGCCTTCCGGGCCCAGGTAGCCGATCTTCAGCGGCTCCTGCTGGGCCAGGCAGGCCGACATGATCTCGCGGAACAGGCGCACCAGCACCTCGTCCGACAGCGGGCCGTCGTTGCGGTCGACCACGCGCCGGAGCACCTGCGCCTCGCGCTCGGGACGGTAGTAGTCGATGGCCGCGGCCAGCTTGCCCTTGGCCTTGCCGACCTGGTGCGCCCACAGCGCGCGCTCGGCGATCAGCGCCTGGATCTCGCGATCGATGCCGTCGATCTGGGTGCGCACGGCGGCCAGGTCCGGCGTGGCCTGCCTCGCGAACTCGCTGCGGCTGCGCGTCGAGGCCTCGGCCGCTGCGGGCTTGCGCGCAGCAGGCGACGCTGCCGCCGCCTTGCGTCCGGCGTTCGGCGCCTTCGGCTGCCTGGCCTTCGCCGCGGCGCCGGGGTCCTTCGCGCCTTTCCTGTTCGTCGCGGGTTTCGCCCGCCACCGTGTGCTGCGTTCAGCCATGACGCTTCTGGAACTCCCGCATGTAATCGACCAGTGCCTGCACGCCCGCCACCGGCATCGGGTTGTAGAGCGATGCGCGCATGCCGCCCAGCACGCGGTGGCCCTTGAGGCCGATCAGGCCGGCCTCGCGTGCGCCATCGAGGAACGCGCCGTCGAGCGCCGCATCGGCCAGGAAGAACGGTACGTTCATGCGCGAGCGCACGCTCGCCTCGACGTCGTTGCGGTAGAAGCCGCCCGAGCCGTCGATCGCCTGGTAGAGCAGGCCCGCCTTGGCATCGCTGCGCCGGTCGAACTCGGCGGTGCCGCCCTCGTCCAGCATCCAGCGCACCGTCAGGCCCAGCAGGTACCAGTTCCAGGTGGGCGGCGTGTTGAGCATCGATTCGCCCTTGAGCTGCGAGCGGAAATCGAAGATGTCCGCGCGCGGCTGGCCGGCACGTTCGAGCAGGTCGCGGCGCACGATCACCACGCTGATCCCGACCGGGCCGAGGTTCTTCTGCGCGCCGGCATAGATCAGGCCGTACTTCGACACGTCGAACGGCTCGGACGCGATGCTCGAGCTGAAGTCGGCGAACAGCGGCACCTTGCCGGTGTCCGGCGGCACCTGTCCCCAGGCTGGCCGGAACTCGACGCCGTGGATGGTTTCGTTGGCGGTGATGTGCACGTAGGCGGCGTCGTCCGACAGGCGCCAGCTCTCGCGCGCGGGAATCGCGCGGAAGCCGCCGGCCTCGCCACTGGCGGCGATGTTGACGTCCGCCGACACCACCTGCTTGAGTGCGGTGCGACCCCAGTGGCCGCTGATCACGTAGTCCACGCGTTGCCCGGCATCGGCGAAGTTGAGCGCGATCAACGCCTGCTGCGTGGTCGCGCCGCCTGCCGGAAACAGCACCGCGTAGTCGTCCGGAATGCAGAGCAGCGTGCGCAGGTCGGCCTCGGCCTGGCGCGCCACCTGCAGGAACTCGGGGCCGCGATGGCTCATCTCGACGATCGAGGCACGCGCGTCGCCCCACTCGAGCATGTCCGCCTGCGCCTGGCGCAGCACGGACTCGGGCAGCATGGCCGGACCTGGACTGAAATTGTATGCGCGCGCCATCGTGCTTCACGGACCGGTGGGATGGAGAGGCCTAGTATGCCGCAGCGCAACAGCGATTCCCGCCGTTCGCGCGCAACTTTTCGCGCCTGGCGGCGTCCAAGCCACGCTTCCGGAGGAAACCATTCCATGTCCCTGCGCAGCGTGCTCGCGATTCCCGCTTCCGACGTTACCGATGAAACCGTTTATCACGCACGGCGCCGCCTGCTGGGCGCCTTCGCCGGCGCGTCGCTGCTGCCGCTGGCCGGTTGCGCCGAAGCCGAAGCGCCGCCGTCGACCGCGGTGGTCACGCCCGCGCAGGCGCGCTCGGGTTTCCGCACCGACGAAGCGCAGACGCGCTACGAGGACATCACCAGCTACAACAACTTCTACGAGTTCGGCACCGACAAGTCCGATCCTTCGCGCGCGGAGAAGACCCTGCGCACCTCGCCATGGAATGTCGCGGTATCCGGCGAGTGCGCAAGGCCGGGCAACCTGTCGTTCGAGGACCTGCTCAAGGGCCTCTCTCCCGAGGAACGCATCTACCGCCTGCGCTGCGTCGAGGGCTGGTCAATGGTGATTCCCTGGCTGGGCGTGCCGCTGGCCGCGGTGCTGAAGCGGTTCGAACCGACCTCGAAGGCGAAGTACGTGGCCTTCACCACGCTCGCCGATCCGGTGCAGATGCCGGGCGTGCGCTTCCGCTCCATCGACTGGCCCTATCGCGAAGGCCTGCGCATCGACGAGGCCATGCATCCGCTCGCGTTCCTGGCCACCGGCCTCTACGGCAAGCCGCTGCCGCAGCAGAACGGCGCGCCGCTGCGGCTCGTGGTGCCGTGGAAGTACGGATTCAAGAGCATCAAGTCGATCGTGGAGATCCGCTTCACCGAGCGCATGCCACCCACCGCATGGAACCGCCTGCAGCCGCGCGAGTACGGCTTTTACAGCAACGTCAATCCGGCGGTCGACCATCCGCGCTGGAGCCAGAAGACCGAGCGTCGCATCGCCGGCACCGGAAACCGCCTGTTCGCCGACCGCATCGAGACGCGCATGTTCAACGGCTACGGCGACCAGGTGGCCGCGCTGTACGCGGGCATGGACCTGAAGAAGTGGTACTGAGTCCGCTGCGGCGCCTCACGGACATGGCCCGCCGCTTCGATACCGGGCCTCGCCCCTGAACCGGTTCGGGGACCGCCATATGGCCGAGGCTTCCCGTCCGCTGCTGCTGGCCAAGGCCGCGGTGCACGCGCTGGCGCTGGCGCCGCTGGCGCTGCTGGCACTGCGCTTCTGGCAGGTCTGGAGCGAGGTCGATATCGACGCGCTCGGCCCGGATCCGGTGGCCGCGATCGAACACGAACTGGGCCTGTGGGCGCTGCGCCTGCTGCTGCTCACGCTCGCGGTCACGCCGCTGCGCCAGCTCAGCGGACAGACGGTGCTGCTGCGGTTCCGGCGCATGCTGGGCCTGTACGCCTTCGCCTATGCCAGCCTGCACCTGGCGGCCTACCTGGCACTCGACCTGCGCGGCTGGTGGACGCTGGTGTTCGAGGAGATCGCCAAGCGCCCCTACATCACCGTCGGCTTCGCCGCGTGGCTGTTGCTGGTGCCGCTGGCGATCACCTCCACCCGCGGCTGGATGCGCAGGCTGGGGCGTCGCTGGGGCCAGCTGCATCGCCTGGTGTACGCGATCGCGGCGCTGGCGGTGCTGCACTTCTGGTGGATCGTCAAGTCCGACTACCGCGAACCGCTGCTGTATGCGGCGATCCTGGCGCTACTGCTGGGCTGGCGGATCTGGAAGCGGATGACGCGCAGGATCGCACCCTTGGCAGCAGCGCCGCGACGCTAGGCCCGCATGCCGCTGCCGCGCGCCGGTCGCGAAGGAATCGGCGCCGCCTCAGCCGGAGCCGAACAGCAGCAGCGCCGCCAGCAGCGAGGCCAGGCCCGCCGCGGCCAGCAGCAGCCAGGGCAGCCGCGTGGCCTGGCCCTGCCCGGCCGGCGCCGACACGGGTGGGGCATTGGCATCCGCCGCGGCCTCGTCCGCCGTCCGCGGCCGGCGCCGGGGCGCCTCGACCACGAAGCGGTGGTGGCCGTCGAAGACGATCTGGTCGCCGGGTTCGAGCAGCGCGTCGCGCACCGCTTCGCCGTTCACCAGGCTGCCCTCGGCCGAACCCAGGTCGCGCAGCACCACCTGTTCGCCCGCCAGTTCCAGGCGCGCGTGGCGATCGGCGAACGCGGGATCGTCGATGCGGATGTCCGCGTCCGGATGGCGGCCCACCAGGCGCGGCCGCTCCAGGGTGAAGCAGCGTCCGTGGAAGCGGCCGCCGACCCCGCGCAACACCACGCGCAGGTTGGGCATTTCCTCGGCCGCGCCGTCTCCCGCGACAGGGCCCGGCAGTTGCGCAGGCTGTGCCGACACCAGGCCCAGCTCGACACCGTCGACGTAGATCGCATCGCCGGCGCGCAGCATCGCCATGCGCTGCACCTGGCGGCCGTTCACGTGCACGCCGGGGGCGCCGTCCTCCACGTTCAGCCACACGCCGCGACGGTCCACGCACAGCCGCAGCGGACAGTCGCCACCGCCTTCCACCACTTCGATACGGCCCGGCCCGGTGCGCGCGATGCCGTGCACGCCGACGGAAAGCGGACGGTCGTCGCGCGGCTGGCTGGCGATTCGCAATCTGACGGATTCCATGGCGCGGCAATCTAGCACGCGCGTATCGCACCGACGCTTGGCCGCGCTCGCCGTCCCGTCGCAGAATGACCTCCCTCCCCACCAGGCACCGCCCCGCATGTCCGGCATCGATATCCGCCACGCACACTCCTTGCCGATCGACCAGGCCCGCCAGGCGGTCGAGCAGGTGGCGCAGAAACTCTCCGAGCGCTTCGACGTCGCCTGCGACTGGCAGGGCGACACCCTGCATTTCTCGCGCAGCGGCGTGGACGGGCGGATCGCGCTGGAGCCGCGCCAGCTGCACGTCACCGCGACCCTGGGGTTCCTGCTGTCGGCGCTGAAGGGACCGATCGAGGCGGAGATCCGCAGGGTGCTGGCCGAGCGTTTCCAGGACGACGGCCACGCCTGAGCGCGGCGGCACCAACGTCCGCGTCGGGGCGAGTCAGTCGCCGAACCTGAACGGATCCGGGTCGCTGGCGAACAGTCGCTCCGCTACCAGCCGTTCGTCGCGCTCGATCCCGGCCACGAACTGCACGGGGTCGTCCAGGGCGCGGAACGCTGCGTGGCCGCGCTCCAGGAAGCCCTGCAGCCGGGTCAACCCCGCCAGGCGCGCCGGCCCGCGCGCGAACACCAGCAGTTTCGACACGCCACCCGACTGCAGGGCGCCTCCGAGCCCGCGCCCGACCCGGCCGATCAGTTCGATCTGCCGGGCGCGATCGTCGGGCCGGCCGGCAAGCCGGTAGGCCTCGCCGTACAGCGGCACGTCCAGGCTGCGTCTGCGCGGCGCGAGCGCATGCAGCGCCTGGGCGGTGTCCAGGTCCAGCGCCTGGGTGAGCGCGCCGAGCTCGATCGCATCGCCCACCGCGGTCAGCAAGCGCTCGGGCAGCAGCCGCTGCATCGTCGGGACGACGCGGGCGATGTCGGCATCGCGGCGGGAGAAATCGCGGTCCCCGTATACCTCGCCGAGGAAGAACGCGGTCGCCGGCGCCCGCTGCGGATCGAGCAGGAAGTGCCGGAAGCTGCGTTCCAGCCGGCCGGCCTGCCATTGCCGCAGCGGGCCGAGCCAGCGCAGCCGGTTGCGCAGTTCGCGCAGCGGATCGTGCAGCCGCTGGTGCTGCGCGAGCAGGTGGTCGAGGCGGTCGCGGTGCGCACGCGTCATGCCGCGATCCTCGCCGTCGCCCGGCCGCAGGGCAAGCGCGCTGTCGGCGCACGCGCCGCGACCCGTGCGGGCCGGAGCGAACTGCCGGCAGCCGCCGGAGACGCGCATCTGCGACGGCCGTCGCGCCACGGGCGCGAAACAGCAGGGTGGGGCCCGCCGGGATGCTGCCTGCACAGGCGGTTCCGCTATCCTTTCCAACCCGTTTCGAAGTTCTGGTAGACGATGTCCAACTGGCTGATCGCGATCGGCGTGATGTTGCTGATCGGTGGCGTGGCGACGTTCCATTTCCGGACCGTGCAGCTGCGTCGAGACGAGACGCGGGCGGGCATCGCAGCGCTGTCGGGGGTGTCGTGGCGGACTTTCATCCACATGGTGCTGGACGCGCTGTCGCGGCGCGGCTTCAGCCGCGTGGTGGATGCGGAAAACCCCGCCGGCGACAGCGATTACGTGCTCGAACGCAACGGCGAGCGCTGGCTGCTGTCGTGCAAGCACGGCAGCGCGTTCGTGCTCGGCCGGTTGACGGTCAACGAGCTGTCGCGGGCGATCGAACTCAAGGGCGCCGCCGGCGGCTTCCTGGTCACCCAGGGCCGGATCACCGAGGATGCGCGCCCGGTCGCCTCGCTGCAGCGCATCGAACTGCTCGACGGCCAGGCGCTGTGGCCGCAGCTGCGCGACTTCCTGCCGACCGAACAGCTGGCCGCGATCCGCGCCAGGGCTGCGCAGGCGGCGCGCCAGCGCGTGCTGCTGTCGTGGCTGCTGGCGCTGCTCGCGGGCGTGGCGGTGTGGCTGGTCCTGCCCGCGCCGGCACCTGCACCGGCGGTTCCGCAACGTTCGCAGCCGCAGGCAGTCGTCGCGCCAGCCGCTGCACCGGCACCGGCACCGGCACCGGCGCCTGCGCCTGCGCCGACCGCAGCAGCACCCGAGCCCGTTGCACCCGCTCCCCCGGCCGAACCATCGACTCCGGCGACCCAGCCGGCTTCGCCACCGGACATCGAACAGCAGCGGGCCGACATCGCCGCCGCGGTCTCCACCCTGCCCGACGTCGACCGCGCGGCCTGGTCCAGCGAATCGACCCTGCAGGTCTTCCTCTCGGCCATCCAGGACGATCCCTTCGGGCGCATCTGCCCGCTGGTGGAGCGTTACGACGAGCTTGCCGCCTCGCGCATCCAGCTCACGCCTCCCCCCGGCAGCAACGCGACCGTGCGCTTCCGCCAGTGCCGCTCCTACTGACGGCGATGGCCGGCTCAGCGCCACGGCACGGCGCCGCCTCCGTGTTGACCACCCCGGACCTGCGTGGTGTCATGGCCGCCGGTTGGATGCGGATGGGCGAGATGGCGAGCGCCAGGCTGACGTTCGAACAGGCGGCCAGGGACGTGCAGCTGTTGCCGCAGCGTCCCGACAACGAGACCCTGCTGCGCCTGTACGCGCTCTACAAGCAGGGCTCGGAAGGCGACGTCAGCGGCCAGAAGCCGGGCTTCTTCGATTTCGTCGGCACCGCCAAGCACGAGGCCTGGAGCCGGCTCAAGGGCACGCCGCGCGAACTTGCGCAGCAGCAGTACATCGACCTCGTCGCCAGCCTCAAGGGCTGAGCGTCCACGCCGCCGATGGCCCGCGACACGCGCCAGCGTATCCTCGACTGCGCCCTGGCGATGTTCAACGCGCGCGGCGAACCGACGGTCACCACCAACCATATCGCCGACGAGCTGGAGATCAGCCCGGGCAACCTGTACTACCACTTCCGCAACAAGGACGACATCATCGAGCACCTGTTCACGCGCTACGAGGCGCGCATGGACGAGGTGCTCACACCGCCGGATGGCCGCCTGCCCGGGCTGGAGGACATCTGGATGCAGCTGCACCAGGTGTTCGAGTGCATCTGGGACTACCGCTTCTTCTATCGCGACCTGCTGGAGATCCTCAGCCGCAACCGGCGCCTGCGGATCCGCTTCGCGCGCATCCTCAAGCGCGCCGACGATCGCGCCCACGTGGTGATGCAGGGCCTGTCGCAGGCCGGCGTGGTCCATGCCTCGCCGGCGGAGATGGATGCGGCCGCCACCAACCTGCTGGTGCTGGCCACGTTCTGGCTCAACTACGCGGCGATCCGCGGCGACCGCGACGAACGCGCGGCGATCCGCGAAGGCATCGTGCAGGTCATGATGCTGCTCTCGCCGTTCCTGCGCGACGCCGAGCGCGCGCACCTGAGCGAGCTGATCCGCGCATACAGGCATTGACGGCCGGCGACACGGCCCGGCCGGCGCAAACCGCGCGACGCCGACGCCCGGAACCGGCAATCCGCGGCGTGCCGGGGCCGCCGTTGGCGCCGAGGCTTGCCCCGCCCCCATCCTGCCCCGTAGAATTCGCGTCCCGTTTCACCGTCGCCCCATCCGGGTCCACGACGTCAGGCCCGCCAGTCCAGCGGCGGCCGCGGAACCGGGCGGTTAGCTCAGCGGTAGAGCATCGCCTTCACACGGCGAGGGTCGCAGGTTCGAACCCTGCACCGCCCACCAGATTCAAGGTCCAGCACCTTGCACGAAACCCGGCCCCGCGCCGGGTTTTGCGTGTCCGCAGACCGCGTTTCCGCTCAGACCGGCTGTGGCTGCTCCGGCCCGGGTCGGCCGTCGGCAACGTCGCGCCGCTCGTCCGAGACGATGCACCCGTCCACCAGGTTGATGGTGCGGTCGCAGGTTTCCGACAGGCGCGGATCGTGGGTCACCACCAGCACGGCGCAGCCGTACTGTGTGTTGAAGCGGCGCAGCAGGCCGAACACGTCGGCCGCGGTCTTCGTGTCGAGATTGCCGGTAGGCTCGTCCGCCAGCAGCAGAGCCGGCTTCGTTACCAGCGCCCGGGCGATGGCCACGCGCTGCTGCTGGCCGCCGGAGAGCTGGTCCGGCCGTCGGTCGGCGAACTTCTCCAGGCCCACGTCGGCCAGCAGTCCGCGCGCGGTCTCGAGGATTTCCGGGCCTGGCCTGCCGTTGGCCACCATCCACGGCATCAGCACGTTCTCCAGCGCGGTGAACGCGGTGATCAGGTGGTGGAACTGGAAGACGAAGCCGATGTGCCGGCCACGCAGCGCGGTGCGCGCCTCGTCGTCCATGGCGCGGGTCGGTTCGCCGCGCAGGTAGAGTTCGCCGTCGGTGGGCGAATCGAGCAGACCGATCAGGTTGAGCAGGGTGCTCTTGCCCGAGCCCGAGGGACCGACCAGCGCCGCGAAATCGGCGCTGTCCAGGCGCAGGTCGAGGCCATGCAGCACCTCCACCTCGTTGGGCCTGCCGACGTTGTAGGACTTGCGCAGCCCCTCCAGCCGCAGCACCTCGCGCGTCTCAGCCACGGATCGCCTCCACCGGATCCAGGCGCGCCGCACGCGAGGCCGGCGCGTAGGCCGCGCCCATGCCGACGATGGTGGCCAGCGCCATGGCCGCCGGCACCAGCGTCGGCGGCAGCGGGATGAGGAACAGTTTCGGTCCGAAGCTGTTGAACGCCGCGACCATGCCCAGCCCGGCCAGCGCTCCTATCGCCGAACCAGCCAGCCCCAGCACAGCCCCCTGCACCAGGAACACGTGCCGCATCTGCGCGCGGCGCGTACCCATCGCGCGCAGGATGCCGATCTCGCGGGTGCGCTGGGCCACGCTCACCGCCAGCACGCTGGCGATGCCGAGCGCCACCGAGACCGCCACGAAGACGCTGATCATGCGCGTGGACAGGCTCTGCGAACTGAGCGCGTTCATCAGCTGGGCGTTGCTTTCCATCCAGCTCTCGGCCTGCAGCCCGGTGAGGCCGCGCACGCGCGCGGCCATGCGGTCGGCCGCGAACAGGTCTTCCACGGTCACGTCGATCACGGTCACCCCACCGGGCAGCGCCAGCAGCGACTGCGCCTGCTTGAGGTCCACGTAGACGTAGCGCGCGTCGAGTTCGCGCACGCCCAGTTCGAAGATGCCTGCCACGTTGACCACCGCGTCGCGTCCGCCACCTGTGTCCAGGCGCAGCTTGCCACCCAGGCGCAGGCCGAGGTCTTCGGCGAGCTGGCGCCCGACCACGGCGTTGCCCGAGCCGACCTCGAGCCGGCCTTCGACCATGTTCTCGTCGAGCGGGATCACGCGCAGGTAGCGCGCGAGGTCGACGCCGACCAGGGCCACCGACTCCACCGCCTCGCCGCGACGGCCGAACGCGGGGCCCGAGACCAGCGGCGAGACCGCGGTGATGCCCGGCAGCCGGTCGAGCACGCCCTGGACCTCGATCCAGTTGTCGATCGGGCGCAGCGCCTGCGGGCGCGGATCCTCCAGCACCAGTTGCGTTGTCCCGGCGGGCACGGGGGCGATGCGGTTGACCTCGCGCGGCGCCTCCACGCGCAGGTGCGACTGGGTACCGAGCGTGCGGTCGATGATGTTTTCCTGCAGCCCGGCGATCAGCGCGGTGACGAACACGATCACCGCCACGCCCACCGCGATGCCGACCAGGATCAGCAGCGTCTGCGCGCGGCCCTGGCGCAGGAAGCGCATGGCGATGGTGGATTCGATCCACATCGGGTCAGTCGAACTGGACCGGCAGTTCACCGCTGCGCGCGTCGCCCGGCTCGGGCGCGGCCTGCGCGACGATGCGGACGCGGTCGCCTTCGGCGGGCATGCGCTCCGGATCCAGCGCGCCGGCAGCCACCACCCGGTCGCCCTCCTCCAGGCCTTCGAGCACCTCGGTCATGGCCAGGCCGCGCAGGCCCAGGCGCACCTCGACGCGCTGCACCCGGCCCTCGCGCACGCGCAGCACGCCGGCCCGGCGCGCGCCCGGCCCGGCGTCGAGCAGGGCATCGTTGGGAACCGCGAGCGCGCGTTCGCTGCGGCCGGTCAGGATGGTCGCGGTCACGGTCATGTCCTGGCGGACGAAATCCGCCGCCGGGTCGATGCGCAGGCGCACGTCGATCGTGCCCCGCGCCGGATCCACGCCCGGCGCGATGTGGTGCACGGTGGCGGCGAAGGGCCGGGCCGGAAACGCATCGGCGATGCAGGTCGCGGACTGGCCGGGCTGCAGCCGGTCCAGGTTCTTCTCATCCAGCGCCAGCAGCACCTCGCCCGGCGCATCGCGGGCGATCTCCAGCAGCACCTGGCCGGGAGTGACCGTGTCGCCGGGCTCGACCGCGCGGACCAGCACGGTGCCCGAGACGGTCGAGCGGATCAGCGCGCGCTCCAGGTCGGCCTCGGCCGCGGCCAGCCGTTCGCGTGCCTGCGCCTCGCGCGCGCCGCCATCGAGCGCGTCGACCGCCAGCCGCGCCCGGTCGGCAGCCGCGCGGGCCGCGACCACGCCCTGCGCCGCCTGTTCCACGCTTTCACGCGAGACCAGCTGGCGCTCGCCCAGCTCGCGCCGCCGGGCCAGGTCGCGCTCGGCCTGCGCAAGGTCCGCCCGGGCCTGGCGCAATCCCGCCTCGGCATCGGGGCGCTCGGTCCCGCGCAGCGCCGCCAGCGCGGCGCGCGCCTCGTCGCGGCGCGCCTCCAGGT
>JAEWZE010000171.1 GCA_023395465.1 Pseudomonadota bacterium | reverse complement strand
ACCTGGCCGGTAACGGCAAGGGAATGGAACTGGGATGACGTGCACGGCATCCTCACCCGATATGCGGGTTTCACCGGAAAGACCTATATCCAGCGTTTCCACGTGCTGATGGTGTTGTGCAAGCCGGGTACCCTTGAGGCGGTGGACACCATCGTGCTGGAAGGCAATTCCCAGATCGAAGTGGACATGGAACGAACATGGTCATACGTGTGCACGTTCATGGAGCGCGGTATCGACCACGTGCCGCACTATCCGATCCGTCGCCAGGGCGTCAGTTTGCGTCGCAGCTTGTTTCAGTACATTCGTCCGCTGGATCCCACGCAGGAAGGCCGCGAAGCGCGTGCATCGGCATCCGGCCCGATTGATCTGTGGTTCAGCATCATTCTTTCGGTGCTGCTTGCATGGATCTACGTTCCGATAGGCATCTGCCACTACATCGCGATGCGTTTCGCCCCGGAGGCGAAGTGGCCGCCGGAGGTTGAAGCCGAAGCCAGGAGCTCTTAGCGTCTCCGCACTCGATATGTTCAGGACGAGCGAGGAGGGCATCGGCTACCACTTCGAGCACGTCGGCAATGCCTCGGCCGACACCTTCGGCACCCACACCCTGGTGCCGTCCGACAACAACGCCGCCTTTGCCGACGCCGGCCGCGTCCGCTACCACCGCGCGGATGCCACCGAGGCCGAGGACAGCATCCAGGTCTGGCGCGGCACGCGCCGGGCGCAGACCGCGCGCCTGTCGCGGGCGAGTTGGGACTACCGCAGCCTGGGCCTGCGCCCGGCCACGGCCGAGGGCGAGGACGTCTCCGGCCTGGGCGTCGAGGACGACGACACCGCCGGCCCCTACGCCTGGCACGACGGCGCCGACGGCGAGCGCAAGGCGCGCCAGCAGATGGAGGCGCAGCAGGTGCAGGCGCGCACCTTCGATGGCGAGGGCAGCTGGCGCGGCCTCGGTGCGGGTGCGCGGTTCGAGCTGACCCAGCACCCGGACCACGCGGGAGAGCAGGCGCGATTCACCTGCCTGCGGGTCTGGCACGAGGCGCGCAACAACCTCGGCGCGGAGATCTTCGAACACAGCGAGGGCAGGCTTGGACCGGCGCTGTCGCCGCCGCTGCTGGCACGGGCGCTGCGGGGCGTCGGTGCGCCGGCGGCGCTGGAGTCGCCGTCGTTCGACGGCGAGCCGTCATCCGGCCTGGCCTCCAACCTCGACCTGGGCGAAGGCTTCTACCGCAACCGCTTCCTGGCGATTCCGGCCGACGTCCCGTACCGGCCGCAGACCGAGGACGGCCACGGCCGTCGCCGCCACCCGCGGCCGACCGTGGTCGGCACCCAGACCGCCATCGTCGTCGGCGACGGCGGCCCGGTGCTGACCGACCGCGACCACCGCATCAAGGTCCAGTTCCACTGGCAGCGCGGCGCCAGCGCCAGCAGCGGCCAGGCCCACCCGGGCGGCGACGACAACGCCCCGGCCAGCGAGGCCTCGTGGACCTGGGTGCGCGTGGCCACGCCATGGGCCGGCGACAACTGGGGCGGCGTGCTGGTGCCGCGCGTGGGACAGGAAGTGGTGGTGGCCTTCCTCGAAGGCGACATCGACCGTCCGGTGGTGGTTGGCAGCGTCTACAGCGGCGTGGGCAACGAAGACGCCCCGCACAACCGCATCGGCAGCGGCGCCGCCAAGGCCACGGGCAACGCCCCGGCCTGGTTCGACGGCAACGACCACGCCGCGGTGTACGCCGGACTCAAGAGCCAGGCCCTGTCCGACAGCCAGTCGGGCAGCGGCGGCTACCAGCAGCTGCGCCTGGACGACACCCCCGGGCAGGGCCGCGCGCAGGCCTCCACCACCCAACAGCAGACCACGCTCACGCTCGGCCATCTCAAGGGCGGGCAGGACAACGTGCGCGGGGCGGAGCGTGGATTCGGGGTGGAGCTGTCGACGCAGGCCAGCGGCGCGCTGCGCGCCGGTTCCGGCCTGCTGCTGACCACCGAACCCGGCCGCCTGCAGCTGGCCGCACCCGTGGCCAACCAGCAGCTGGGGCAGGGCGAGCAGTTGCTGCAGACCCTGGCCGAGACCGCGAAGGCCCAGCAGGCGCAGCTCGAAGGCGACCCGGACGAGTTGCCGGCCCAGGATGCGCTGAAGCTCCTGCAGGAGAGCCTGGAGGCGACGCAGTCGGGCAGCGCCCCAGGAAGTGGGATCGAGGGCGGCGAGGGCGAAGTCCCCGGTTGGAGCGCGCCGGCATTGCTGGGCAGCAGCCCGGCCGGCATCGTGAGCGTGACCCCCGCCGACCAGGTGTGGAACGCAGGCACGCAAACGGTGCTCACAGCGGAGCGGGACATCAACTGGCTGAGCCAGGGCGAGACCGTGCTGCTGGTGGCCGAGGGCGCGGTGTTGTTCACCCATGGCGGAGAAGCACCGGCGGACAAGCCGCACAAGGAGCGGGGCATCGCGCTGCATGCCGCACAGGGCAAGGTGAGTGCCCGTGCGCACAAGAACCTCGCAAAGGTGGCCGCCAAGACCAGCGTGACGATCGCGAGCACCCAGGCCGACATCGAACTGGCCGCACCGAACAAGCACCTGTTGCTGACGGCCGCGGGCGCCTACCTGAAGCTCGAAGGCGGCGACATCGAACTGGGCGCCCCGGGCACGATCGAGTTCAAGGCGACGAAGAAGGAACTGACGACGCCGCACGCGGCGAGTGGGACGATGGGACTCCCGGAGGGTCGTCTTGAGTCCTGTGAGTGGAAGACCTGATGCTCAGCGAGCTGCGCGACCGGATCTATGGGCGGATTGACGGCACCGAGCGGTGGGTTCTGACATTGTTGGACCCGAACCACCCCGTGGCGTCCACCCACCCATTGCACATCGACCGGTTGACCAAGCGCCAGCCTGTGCCAGAGATCCTCGCGGTGCCACGTGATGATCGCATGTCGGATCCGGGTTCTCACCCCCGACTGCTTGTCCTGCGCAGGCCCGGGGATCGCGGCTACCGGGACGAAGAGTTGCTCAAACTGACGCTCGACTGTGCGGGGAGGCGGCGGTTGAGTATCAATGGCGCCTATGTCTGCGGATGGCTGGTAGCAGACGCCTCCCCCCAAGAGATCACGTCCCAGATCAGGCGAAATTGCATCGTTAACGATGTGGCTTCAGGTCGGCGCAAGGTTGTCCCGCTGTTCGAGCCGCACCGGCTGGTGCTTGCTTCGCGCACGGCTCCTCCACAATGGCTGGCCCGCTGGCTGGGGGGCATCAGTTCATGGTTTCTGATAGACGCGCGTGGTCAGCTCCTGGAGATTCGGCCAGAGCTTCATGATGCGCGGGAATCCATGTCGCCAGACCCCGGTGTCTGGCACGCGCAATCCAGGGTGAAGCTAGCCAGGGAAGTGCTGCTCGCAATGGTCAAGGCGGGGCAGATGGTGCCGGCAGACTGCGAGGTAAGGATCGACACGTCACTTCAAGCCACGTATCGCGAAGGACTGAGCGATCCCGAAGACGTAATCTTCTTTGCCACAAACCACATGGTCTTGCCGGAACGGTGGCACGCGCACCCCGCCATTCGGGCGTGCATCGCCAGGGCGTTATCTGGCGAAACGGCGTTGATCGACAGTGTAGTTTCGTTGCGGGACGCGGAAGAACTCGGCAAAGCGCTCGAGAAGATGAGTTGAGCATGCAAAAACTGGAACGTATCCGAACTACACTGAACGACTTCCGAGCCGAGCGCGGTCACGCCAGCTTCGTGTTCACGCCGTCAGACCAAACCGGGATGGGCGTGGTCGCCATTGCGGCCGCTGCACTGGGGCAGGCGGGTGCGGCGTCCGGTTTGCTGGTGCAATCCTCAGACGCCGAAGAGGCTGCCTACCAGGTAAGGTTTACGCTGGACGGCAAACCGGCCAGCGGTTGGCTGTGGTTTGCGCCATTCGAGAATGGCGACGAAGTGGATTCAGTTGTGCGCTGGCAGGACGATCATTATGAAGTGATGGCGATGGCTCGTCCCTCGGATCGCACTGTGGCGTTGTATCCACATCTATCGCGTGGTCGCAAGGCGCACTGGAAAGCGGTATGGAAGGTGTGGTTCTGGGGGGTGACGATCTTCGGGGGTGGAGCGTCGATGTTCGCGTTCATTCTTTGGAGTTTCATGGACGGGAAGTTGGTTTTTGATATGGCTTGGATGCTAGCGTTGATCATGGGGATCTTGTACTTGTTCTTTACTCTCCCTGCCCTCCAGATCGGCTTCCAACGCATGAAGTTCGTGAAGGTGGCAGAACGCGCCTTCCGCGCCCTTGGCTGGAAGGACGTGGAGAACATCAACCTGGTCAAGAGCAGCAAGCCGCGGCGTCCGGATGATCCGCCCGAGCTCGGAACGTTCTACTTTCGCTACTGAGATTCATTCCTTGGATGAACAAGGGCGCAGACGAGCCGGCGGAAGAAGTCGGCAAGACTGTCGAGAAGATGAGTTGAGCATGCGGTTGGAACGGATCCAAACCACGTTGAGCGACTTCCGTGCCGAGCGAGGCCATGCCAGTTTCGTATTCACTCCGACGGACCAGACCGGGATGGGCATGGTCGCCGTCGCCGCCGCTGTGATGGGGCAGGCGGGCGCCGCATCCGGCTTGCTGGTGCAGTCGTCGGACCTGGAAGAAGCAGCGTATCGGGTCAGCTTTACCCTCGATGGCAAGCCGGCAAGTGGCTGGCTGTGGTTCGCGCCGTTCCGGAACGGCGATGCGGTGGATGTTGTCGCGCGATGGCAGGGCGATCACTA
>JAEWZE010000152.1 GCA_023395465.1 Pseudomonadota bacterium | reverse complement strand
CCGGAAAAGCGGAAGGCCCGCTTGCGCGGGCCTTCCTCGAAGATGGCGCTCCCTACGGGATTCGAACCCGTGTTTTAGCCTTGAGAGGGCCACGTCCTAGGCCTCTAGACGAAGGGAGCAGGGTGCTGCGCGAGCAGCGCCGGAGGGACGTTCCGGCTGCGCCGGCGGGCCAGAAAGGCCAAGGTGCCGGTGCAGCTTGCTAGTATAGCAGCGATAAACGGTTGCCGAACACCACTGTCGGCCCCGATCCGGAACTGCCTGGCCCGATGCCGACGAACAACACCGTGACCCCCGTGCTGCGGATCATTCCGCGCGATCAACACCCCATCTCGCGTCGGGGGATCAGCCCCAACGCCGTGCGCGTGCTCTACCGCTTGCACGAGGCCGGGCACCGCGCCTGCCTGGTGGGCGGCGCCGTACGCGACCTGCTGGCCGGCCTGGACCCCAAGGACTTCGACGTCGCCACCGACGCCACGCCCGAGGAGGTCCGCCACCTGTTCCGCAACTGCCGCCTGATCGGCCGGCGGTTCCGGCTGGCGCACGTGGTGTTCGGCCGCGAGATCATCGAGGTCGCCACCTTCCGCGCCAACATCGACGACGGCAGCGGCGACCGCCAGGTGCACGACGATGGGCGCCTGCTGCGCGACAACGTCTACGGCAGCATCGAGGACGATGCGGTGCGCCGCGATTTCACCGCCAACGCCCTCTACTACGACATCGCCGATTTCTCGGTGCGCGACTACGTCGGCGGCTTCGAGGACGTCAGCAACCGCGTGCTGCGCCTGATCGGCGATCCGGAGACGCGCTACCGCGAGGATCCGGTGCGGATGCTGCGCGCGATCCGGCTGGCGGCCAAGCTGCGCTTCGAGATCGCCCCGGAGACGGCCGCGCCGCTGGCACCGCTGGCGTCGCTGCTGGGCGAGGCCGCGCCGGCGCGGCTGTTCGAGGAATGCCTGAAGATGTTCCTGTCCGGGCATGCGGTCGCCAGCTTCGAGCGCCTGGAACGCCACGGCCTGCTGGCGGCGCTGTTTCCCGAAAGCGCGGCGGCGCTGGCCTCCAACCGCAGCGGCGCGCTGCGCAGGATGGTGATCGAAGGCCTGCGCGGCACCGACCAGCGCGTGGCCGCTGACGAGCCGGTCTCGCCCGCGTTCCTGTTCGCCGTGCTGCTGTGGCCGGCCTACTGCCGCTCGCTGATGGGGCTGCAGGCGCAGGGCCTGAACACCGCCGAGGCCGAACGCCGCGCCGCCGACCGGGTCACCCTGCACCAGTTGTCCACCATCGCGCTGCCGCGCCGCTTCTCGCTGCCGATGCAGGAGATCTGGCTGATGCAGGGGCGCTTCTCCCTGCGCCAGCGCAAGCGCGTGGTGCGCACGCTCTCGCATCCGCGCTTCCGCGCCGCCTTCGACTTCCTGGTGCTGCGCCGCGCGGCCTCGCCCGCGCACGAGGAGGACATCGCGTTCTGGCTGGAGGCGCAGGGCAATCCGGACGCGGCCATCGCCCATCAGCCGCTCGACGGGGACGATGCCGAAGCCGGCGCGCCGCGCAAGCGTCGCCGCCGGCGCCGGCGCAGCCACGCCGGCGAATGAACACGCTCGCCTGCGTCGGCCTCGGCGGCAACGTCGGGGACGTGGCGCGGTCGCTGTCCGAGGCCCTGGTGGCGCTGGACGCACTGCCCGGCACGCGCCTGCTGCGGGCCTCGCGGGTGTACCGCACGACGGCCTGGGGCCGCCGCGACCAGGCCGATTTCCTCAACGCCGCCGCGGTCGTCGAGACCGCGCTGCCGGCCCGCCAGTTGCTCGCCCACCTGCTCGACATCGAGCAGCAGCTGGGCCGCGACCGCAGCGCCGGCAATGGCGAGCGCTGGGGCCCGCGCACCGTCGACCTGGACCTGCTGCTGTACGGCGAGGCGGTCATCGACCAGCCCGGCCTGCGCGTGCCGCATCCGCACCTGCACGAGCGCGCGTTCGCGCTGGTGCCGCTGGCCGAGATCGCCGCCGATGCTGCGATTCCCGGCCACGGCAGCGTGGCCAGCGCGCTCGCGGCATTGGATGCCGGCGGCATCGAGGCGATACCCTAGGCGCATGAACAGCGCCGCAGACAAGCCGATCACCGTCCCCGGACTGGCCGAAGCACGCCGGGCCGGCCGCCGCCTGGCGATGCTGACCGCCTACGACGCCGGCTTCGCGCGGGTATTCGACGCCAACGGCGCCGACCTGATCCTGGTCGGCGATTCGCTGGGCATGGTGGTGCAGGGACACGATTCCACGCTGCCGGTCAGCGTCGAGGACGTGGCCTACCACGTGCGCGCGGTGGCCCGCGGGCTGCGGCGCGCGCTGCTGGTGGCCGACCTGCCGTTCCAGGCCGATGCCACGCCCGAGCGCGCGCTCGATGCCTCGACCCGCCTGCTCCAGGCCGGCGCGGGGATGGTCAAGCTCGAGGGCGCCGGCCCGCACAAGCTGGCGGCGATGCGCTTCCTGGCCGCGCGCGAGATTCCGGTGTCGGCGCACCTGGGCCTGACCCCGCAGTCGGTGCTGCGCTTCGGCGGCTACAAGGTGCAGGGCCGCGAAGCCGCGGCCGCCGCGCAGCTGCGTGCCGATGCCCTGGCCGTCGCCGAGGCGGGCGCGTCGCTGCTGGTCCTGGAATGCGTGCCGTCCGCGCTGGCCGCGGAAATCACCGCCGCCTCGCCGATTCCGACCATCGGCATCGGTGCCGGCCCGGACTGCGATGGCCAGGTGCTGGTGCTGCACGACGTGCTGGGACTGGACACCGGGCACCGGCGGCCGAAGTTCGTGAAGGACTTCCTGGCCGAGGGCGGCTCGGTGGCAGGCGCGGTGCGCGCCTACGTGCAGGCGGTACGCGATGGCAGCTTCCCGGGCCCCGAACACGCTTACTGATGTCCGCATGATCGACACCGTCACCGAACTCGACGACCTGCGCGGCCGCGTCGCGCGCTGGAAGCGCGATGGCTTGCGCGTGGGTTTCGTCCCGACCATGGGCAACCTGCACGCCGGGCATTTTTCGCTGGTGAAGCTGGCGCGCGCGCGTGCCGACCGCGTGGTTGCGAGCGTGTTCGTCAATCCCACCCAGTTCGGGCCGAACGAAGATTTCGCACGCTATCCGCGCACGCCGGAACGCGATGCCGGCGGGCTCGCCGAGGCCGGTTGCGACCTGCTGTGGATGCCCTCGGTGCAGACCATGTACCCCTGCGGCGCCGACGGCGCCGTGCAGATGCGCGTGCCCGGCATCGCCAACGTGCTGGAGGGCGCGCATCGCCCGGGGCACTTCGACGGCGTGGCCACGGTGGTGGCGCGGCTGTTCAACCAGGTCCAGCCCGACGTCGCCGCATTCGGGCGCAAGGACTACCAGCAGCTCGCGGTGATCCGCTACCTGGTCCGCGAGCTGGCGTTCCCGATCGACCTGCTGGCCGGGGAGACGATGCGCGAGGCCGACGGCCTGGCGATGAGTTCGCGCAACCAGTACCTGGATACGTCCGCGCGCGCGATCGCGCCGGAGATCCACCGCACGCTGCAGGCGATGCGCGAGGCGGTATGGGCCGGCATGCCCGTGCAGCAGGTCGAGTCCGACGCGTCCGCGCGCCTGCGCGCGCATGGTTT